>NZ_JBVIDS010000008.1:0-176987 GCF_055572255.1 Streptomyces sp. NPDC030799
GCCGCGAGCTATCCGTTCCTGTGCCGCCCGGGCCGGTTCAGCGCTCCCTCTGGTGGCTGATCCACACCGACCGGACTTCCTTCCAGCCCCGGCCGTGGGTCAGCTGTGAGCGGCAGCGGTCACGCGCCGATCGCGTGCAGACCGCCGTCCACGTGGATGATCTCGCCGGTGGTCTTCGGGAACCAGTCGCTCAGCAGGGCGACGATGCCCTTGCCGGCCGGCTCCGGGTCCTTGAGGTCCCACTCCAGCGGGGCGCGGGAGTCCCAGACCGAGGCCAGCTCGGCGAAGCCCGGGATGGACTTGGCGGCCATGGAGCCGATCGGGCCGGCCGAGATGAGGTTGCAGCGGATGTTCTGCTTGCCCAGGTCGCGGGCGATGTAGCGGCTGGTCGCCTCCAGGGCGGCCTTGGCCGGGCCCATCCAGTCGTACTGCGGCCAGGCGTACTGGGCGTCGAAGGTGAGGCCGACGACCGAGCCGCCGTTCTGCATCAGCGGCAGGCAGGCCATGGTCAGCGACTTCAGGGAGTACGCCGAGACGTGCATGGCGGTGGCCACGGACTCGAACGGCGTGTTGAGGAAGTTGCCGCCGAGCGCGTCCTGCGGCGCGAAGCCGATGGAGTGCACGACGCCGTCGAGGCCGCCCAGCTCCTCGCCGACGATGTCGGCCAGCCGCCCGAGGTGCTCGTCGTTGGTGACGTCCAGCTCGATGACCTTGGTGGGCTTCGGCAGCTTCTTGGCGATGCGCTCGGTCAGGGTGGGCCGCGGGAACGCGGTCAGGATGATCTCCGCGCCCTGTTCCTGGGCCAGCTTGGCCGCGTGGAAGGCGATGGAGGACTCCATCAGCACGCCGGTGATCAGGACGCGCTTGCCCTGGAGGATTCCGCTCATGGTGATCAGTGACCCATTCCCAGTCCGCCGTCAACGGGGATGACGGCTCCAGTGATGTACGAGGCGTCGTCCGAAGCGAGGAACCGCACCGTCGCGGCGATCTCCTCGGGCTGCGCGTAACGGCCGAGCGGCACCTGCGACACGATGTTCTGGCGCTGCTCGTCGGTGAGCGCCTTGGTCATGTCGGTGTCGACGAAACCGGGCGCGACGACGTTGAAGGTGAGGTTGCGCGAGCCCAGCTCACGGGCCAGGGAGCGCGCGAAGCCGACCAGGGCGGCCTTGGAGGCGGCGTAGTTCGCCTGGCCCGCCGAGCCGAGCAGGCCCACCACGGACGAGATCAGGATGACGCGGCCCTTCTTGGCGCGCAGCATGCCGCGGTT
The DNA here is from genome assembly GCF_055572255.1 of Streptomyces sp. NPDC030799. Lineage (NCBI taxonomy): Bacteria > Bacillati > Actinomycetota > Actinomycetes > Kitasatosporales > Streptomycetaceae > Streptomyces > Streptomyces sp. NPDC030799. The sequence continues at coordinate 1,268 of NZ_JBVIDS010000008.1, forward strand.
GGCCCGCTTGACGACGCGGAAGGTGCCGGTGAGGTTGGTGTCGATGACCGAGGTGAAGTCCTCCTCGGACATGCGCATCAGGAGCTGGTCCCTGGTCACGCCGGCGTTGGCGATCAGGACCTCGACCGGACCGTGCTGGTCCTCGATCTCCTTGTAGGCCTGCTCCACCTGCTCCGGGTCGGTGATGTCGCACTTGACGGCCAGGAAGCCGGCCGGCGGCTCACCCGAGCGGTACGTGATGGCGACCTTGTCGCCGGCGTCGGCGAATGCGCGGGCGATGGCGAGGCCGATGCCCCGGTTGCCTCCGGTGACGAGAACCGAGCGGCTCAACGGATCACCCTTTCGATAGCGGTCTGCAGATGTCCGACAACCCGCCCGAACACCTGGATGACAGGCGGCTTCATCGAAAACCTATCGGTCGCGCCGCGCGTGTGGGCAATCGGGCACCGACAGTGGCGAGGGGGTGTCGCTGTCGGATCCCTACAGAACGCCCCGGGTCCGGGCCTGAAACATGTGGTCCGCCGGGCCGCTGCCAGGACATGATCGGACCGACAGGCCACGACAGCAGGGAGACCTCCGTGCCCCATTCCATCGACGAAGCCTTCACCGCGCTTCCCCTACGGGCCCTCGCCGACGCCGCGCTGGCACGCGCGCGTGCGCTCGGGGCCGAGCACGCGGACTTCCGTCTCGAGCGGGTGCGCAGCGCGTCCTGGCGGCTGCGCGACGCCAAGCCCGCCGGTTCGTCGGACACCACCGATCTCGGGTACGCGGTGCGGGTCGTGCACGGCGGCACATGGGGCTTCGCGTCCGGGGTGGACCTGACCCTCGACGCGGCCGCGAAGGTCGCCTCGCAGGCCGTGGCCATGGCCAAGCTGTCCGCGCAGGTGATCAAGGCGGCCGGTTCGGACGAGCGCGTGGAGCTGGCCGACGAGCCGGTGCACGCCGACAGGACGTGGATCTCGTCGTACGAGATCGACCCCTTCTCCGTGCCCGCCGAGGAGAAGGCGGCACTGCTCGCGGAGTGGAGCACGCGGCTGCTGGCCGCGGACGGCGTCAATCACGTGGACGCCTCGCTGCTCACCGTGCACGAGAACAAGTTCTACGCCGACACCGCCGGGACCGTGACGACCCAGCAGCGGGTGCGGCTGCATCCGGAGCTGACCGCCGTGTCGGTCGACGAGTCGAGCGGGGAGTTCGACTCCATGCGGACCATCGCGCCGCCCGTGGGGCGCGGCTGGGAGTATCTGACCGGCACCGGCTGGGACTGGGACGCCGAGCTGGAGCGGATCCCGGAGCTGCTCGCCGAGAAGATGCGGGCGCCGAGCGTGGAGCCGGGCCTGTACGACCTGGTGGTCGACCCGTCCAACCTGTGGCTGACCATCCACGAGTCCATCGGGCATGCCACGGAGCTGGACCGGGCACTCGGCTACGAGGCCGCGTACGCCGGCACCTCCTTCGCCACCTTCGACCAGCTGGGCAAGCTGAGGTACGGCTCCGAGCTGATGAACGTCACCGGGGACCGCACCGCCGAGCACGGGCTCGCGACCATCGGGTACGACGACGAGGGCGTCGCGGCGCAGTCCTGGGACCTGGTGAAGGACGGCACGCTGGTCGGCTACCAGCTGGACCGGCGGATCGCGCGCCTGACCGGGTTCGACCGGTCCAACGGGTGCGCGTACGCCGACTCCCCCGCCCATGTGCCGGTGCAGCGCATGGCCAACGTGTCCCTGCAGCCGGATCCGGCCGGGCTGTCCACGGAGGACCTGATCGGGGGCGTCGACCGGGGCATCTACGTGGTCGGTGACCGGTCCTGGTCGATCGACATGCAGCGGTACAACTTCCAGTTCACCGGGCAGCGCTTCTTCAGGATCGAGAACGGGCGGATCACCGGGCAGCTGAAGGACGTGGCCTACCAGGCGACCACCACCGACTTCTGGGGCTCGATGGCGGCTGTTGGCGGTCCGCAGACCTACGTCCTCGGCGGCGCCTTCAACTGCGGAAAGGCCCAGCCCGGACAGGTGGCCGCCGTGTCGCACGGGTGCCCCTCCGCCCTCTTCAAGGGCGTCAACATTCTGAACACCACGCAGGAGGCCGGTCGATGAGCGCCCGTACCCACAAGCCGCACGAGATCGTCGAGCAGGCGCTCGCGCTGTCCCGGGCCGACGGCTGCGTCGTCATCGCCGACGAGCACTCCACCGCCAACCTGCGCTGGGCGGGCAACGCGCTCACCACGAACGGCGTGACGCGCGGTCGTACGCTCACCGTGATCGCGACCGTGGACGGCAAGGAGGGCACCGCCTCCGGTGTCGTGTCGCGCTCGGCGGTCACCGCTCAGGAGCTGGAGCCGCTGGTGCGGGCCGCCGAGGCCGCCGCGCGGGGGGCGGGGCCCGCCGAGGACGCACAGCCGCTGGTCGCTGATGTGCCGCAGTCGCCCGACTTCACGGACGCGCCGGCCGAGACCTCCTCCGCGGTGTTCGCCGACTTCGCGCCGGCGCTCGGCGAGGCGTTCGCACGCGCGCGTGCGGGCGGCCGTGAGCTGTACGGCTTCGCCAACCACGAGCTGGTGTCGACGTACCTGGGCACGTCCACCGGGCTGCGTCTGCGGCACGACCAGCCCACCGGCACGCTGGAGCTGAACGCCAAGTCGCCCGACCGTACGCGCTCGGCCTGGGCGGGCCGCGCCACGCGGGACTTCAAGGACATCGACCCCGGGGCGCTCGACGCCGAACTGGCCGTACGGCTCGGCTGGGCGGAGCGGCGCGTGGAGCTGCCCGCCGGCCGGTACGAGACGCTGCTGCCGCCGAGTGCGGTCGCGGACCTGCTGATCTACCAGCTGTGGTCGGCATCGGGCCGGGACGCCGCCGAGGGCCGGACGGTGTTCTCCAAGCCGGGCGGCGGCACGCGCGTGGGCGAGAGGCTCAGCGAGCTGCCGCTGACCCTGCGCAGCGACCCGAACGAGCCGGGTCTGGAGTGCCCGCCCTTCGTGGTCGCCCACTCCTCCGGCGGCGACCAGTCCGTGTTCGACAACGGTCTGCCGACCCACAGCACGGAGTGGATCAGCGAGGGCGTGCTCAAGCACCTGACCACCACCCGGCACAGCGCGGGCCTGACCGGGCTGCCGGTCGCCCCGGTGCTGGGGAACCTGATCCTGGACGGCGGGGGCGACCGTTCGCTGGAGGAGATGGTCGCGGGCACCGAGCGCGGCCTGCTGCTGACCTGTCTGTGGTACATCCGCGAGGTCGACCCGGCGACGCTGCTGCTCACCGGCCTGACCCGGGACGGCGTCTACCTCGTCGAGAACGGCGAGGTGACCGGGCAGGTGAACAACTTCCGGTTCAACGAGTCGCCGGTGCACCTGCTGCGGCGGGCCACGGAGGCGGGCCGTACGGAGAAGACGCTGCCCCGCGAGTGGAGCGACTGGTTCACGCGGGCCGCGATGCCCGCGCTGCGGATCCCGGATTTCAACATGAGCTCTGTCAGTCAGGGCGTATAACCTCGTAGGCGTTCGTGGTCGGGGTCACCCGGCCGCCCGAAGATCACCGAGGAGACACGAGAACCGTGACGGACATCGTCGACGAGCTGAAGTGGCGCGGGCTGTTCGCCCTGTCCACTGACGAGGACGCTTTGCGCAAGGCGCTCGCGGACGGTCCCGTCACGTTCTATTGCGGTTTCGACCCGACAGCGCCGTCACTGCACGTGGGGCACCTGGTGCAGGTGCTCACCGTGCGCCGGCTGCAGCAGGCCGGGCACCGGCCGCTGGCGCTGGTGGGCGGCGCGACGGGCCTGATCGGCGACCCGCGCCCGACCGCGGAGCGCACGCTGAACGACCCGGAGACGGTGGCCGGTTGGGTCGGCAAGCTGCGCGCCCAGATCGAGCCGTTCCTGTCCTTCGAGGGCGAGAACGCGGCCGTCATGGTCAACAACCTCGACTGGACCGCGAACCTCTCCGCGATCGAGTTCCTGCGGGACATCGGCAAGCACTTCCGGGTCAACAAGATGCTGACGAAGGACTCCGTGGCCCGCCGTCTGGAGTCGGACCAGGGCATCAGCTACACGGAGTTCAGCTACCAGATCCTGCAGGGCATGGACTTCCTGCAGCTGTACCGGCGGTACGGCTGCACGCTCCAGCAGGGCGGCAGCGACCAGTGGGGCAACCTCACGGCGGGTCTCGACCTGATCCACCGGCTGGAGCCGGGCGCCGAGGCGCACGCCCTGGCCACCCCGCTGATGACCAAGGCGGACGGCACCAAGTTCGGCAAGACCGAGAGCGGCGCCGTCTGGCTCGACCCGGAGATGACCACGCCGTACGCGTTCTACCAGTTCTGGCTGAACGTGGACGACCGGGACATCTCGAAGTACATGCGGATCCTGTCCTTCAAGTCCCGCGAGGAGCTGGAGGAGCTCGAACGGCAGACCGAGGAGCGTCCGCAGGCCCGAGCGGCGCAGCGTGCGCTCGCCGAGGAGCTGACGACGCTGGTGCACGGGGCCGACCAGACGGCCGCGGTGGTCGCCGCGTCCCGTGCCCTGTTCGGGCAGGGAGAGCTGGCGGAGCTGGACAGCCGGACGCTGGCGGCGGCGCTGTCGGAGGTGCCGCACGTCCAGGTCGCCGAGCTGGGTCCGGTGGTCGACCTGTTCGCCGAGGTCGGTCTCGTGGCCAGCAAGTCCGCTGCGCGGCGGACGGTGAAGGAGGGCGGGGCCTACGTGAACAACGTCAAGGTCGCCTCGGAGGACGCCGTTCCGGGCAAGGAGGACCTGCTGGACGGGCGGTGGCTGGTGCTGCGGCGCGGCAAGAAGAACCTGGCGGCTGTGGAGGTCGTTGCCGGGTAGCGCCACAGGGGCGTGGGTGCTCCGCGAAGTGCGGCTTTCGTCGGGGTTCTCGCGCCCCCGCGGCGGAGCCGCATGTCGATTCAGCCCCGCGCCCCTTTCGGGGCGCTTGCCTTCAGCGTGTCGTCACGCTCCGACCCGCTCGTGCTTCTTTCCCACAGTCGCCATGTAGAGGGCGTCCACCGCCGCGACGATGATGATCGCGGCGACCAGCTGGAAGATGTGCCGGCTCCAGTCGATGCCGGGGGTCGCCGCTACGCCGACGGCGCGGGCGACCGCGTTGCCCACGATGGCGCCCAGCATGCCGCAGATGGTGGTCAGCCACAGCGGACTGTGCTGCTTTCCCGGGATGACCGCCTTGGCGATGATGCCGAGCACGAATCCCACGATGATCGCCCACAACCAGCCCATGGCTGCCTCCTCGTACGGCTCGACGTGAGCATTACGGCCAGTGTGGGCCGGTGGACCGTGCGGCGCATGTCGGACTCCCCCGGGCGCGCCCGGCCGGGACGTCATCGCAGGCAGTGGGCCACCCGGTCTCGTAGGCGGCGTGACCACGGCGTAACGTGGGAGATCGGGCAGGGTCCGATGCGTGCGGATGGTGGATTGTGATGCGGAAACAGCACGGCGGCGGCAGCGTCCAGGTGTTCCGGATCACCGGGGCCCGGACGGGACTCGCCGAGGACGTACGGAGCCGGCAGCGGCGGTACGTGATCTCGATGACGATCCGCACGGCGTCGGTGATTCTCGCTGTCTCGCTGTGGAACGTCGAGCGGTACGTCGCGTTCGTGGCGCTCGTGCTCGGTGCGCTTCTCCCCTATGTCGCCGTGGTGATCGCGAACGCGGGCCGGGAGCGGCCGCCGTCCCTCCCGTCGACGTTCATCACCACGCCGATGCGGCCGATGATCACGCCGCCGCAGGCGGAGGAGACGCAGGAGCAGTCCGTTCCGCAGGATTCGGCGGCTCGTCCGGCGGGGGCACGCGGTGAGCATCCCGACCCCGTGTGACCATGGCGGACACGGCCGGAAGCTGCGGAAGCGGAACGGCGCCGCCCGTCAAGCTCAAGAAAAGCTCAGATCAATCGTGCAGTTCCAGTGCCGGTCGGCGGGGTAGCCGTGACATACTGCGTACGCGCTCCGCATCCCCCGTCGGAGCGACGGACCGACGCCGGGCAGCTCCCCCCGTGGCTGCTCGGCGTCGCCTTGTTTGCGCCCCTTCTGCGAGACGAACCCGAGACGAACCTGTGAGTGACGAGACCCCGGTCTGCTCCGCCAAGGGCTGCCGCGCCGATGCGGTGTGGGTGCTGGCGTGGAACAACCCGAAGATCCATACGCCGGAGCGGCGCAAGACGTGGCTCGCCTGCGAGGAGCACCGCGAGCATCTGTCGCAGTTCCTCGGGGTGCGGGGCTTCTTGAAGGACGTGGTCAGGTTCGCGGACTGGCAGGAGCCCGAGGGGGCCTGAAGCCCGAGGGGGCCTGAAGCCGGAAAGGCTCCTGGAACCGAAGGCGCCTAGCCGCCGATCGCCGACATCGGTCGGTCCGGCTGGACGAACGACGGGTCGTCCAGGCCCGCTCCCGCCTTCTTGCCCCACATCGCCAGTTTCCAGATGCGGGCGATCTCCTCGTCCGGGGCGCCGGAGCGCAGGGCCGCGCGGAGGTCGGTCTCCTCGGTCGCGAACAGGCAGGTGCGTATCTGGCCGTCGGCCGTGAGGCGGGTGCGGTCGCAGGCCGCGCAGAACGGGCGGGTGACCGAGGCGATGACGCCGACCCGGTGCGGGCCGCCGTTCACGAGCCAGCGCTCCGCCGGGGCCGAGCCGCGTGTGTCGGCGCCCTCGGGGGTGAGGTCGAAGCGGGTGCGCAGGGAGGCGAGGATGTCCCCGGCGGTGACCATGCTGTCCCGCTTCCAGCCGTGCTGGGCGTCCAGGGGCATCTGCTCGATGAACCGGAGTTCGTAGTCCTGCTCCACGGCCCAGGCCAGCAGGTCGGGGGCCTCGTCCTCGTTCAGGCCCGGCATCAGGACCGTGTTGACCTTGACCGGGGTGAGGCCGGCCTCGCGGGCGGCCTGGAGGCCTTCGAGGACGTCCTTGTGGCGGTCGCGGCGGGTCAGGGTCTTGAAGACGTCCGGGCGGAGGGTGTCCAGGGAGACGTTGACCCGGTCGAGGCCGGCGGCCTTCAGGGCGGTGGCGGTGCGCCTGAGGCCGATGCCGTTGGTGGTGAGGGACATCTGGGGGCGCGGGGCGAGGGCCGCGACCCGCTCGACGATGCCGACCAGGCCCGGGCGCAGCAGCGGCTCGCCGCCGGTGAAGCGGACCTCCTCGATGCCGAGGAGCCGCACGGCGATGTCGATGAGGCGGACGATCTCGTCGTCCGTGAGCAGGTCGGGCTTGGCCAGCCACTGCAGGCCCTCCTCGGGCATGCAGTACGTGCAGCGCAGATTGCAGCGGTCGGTCAGCGAGACCCTCAGGTCGGTGGCCACTCGGCCGTAGGTGTCGATGAGCACGTGGGCCCCCTCCCTCGAATCCCGGAGTCATTGTCTTCCGTCACTTGCGAGCCTACGTGACACCGCTGACAACGACAGCGACCCGATCCGACGAGGTACGACGGGGCCGCGTCGTAGGACCCTACAGCCCCTTCACGACGCGGCCGTCGTACGAACCTCAGTGCACCGGCGTCAGTGCGCTCCGGTGCCGGTCAGGGACCGCACCTCCAGTTCGGCGTACTTGCCGGCGTCCGGGGTCTCCTTCGACAGCAGGGTGCCCACGGCGCCGAGCAGGAATCCGACGGGGATGGAGATGATGCCGGGGTTCTCCAGCGGGAACCAGTGGAAGTCGACGCCGGGGAACATCGAGGCCGGCTTGCCGGAGACCACCGGCGAGAACAGCACCAGGCCGACCGCGGTGAACAGGCCGCCGTAGATCGACCACAGGGCTCCGGAGGTGGTGAACCGCTTCCAGAACAGGCTGTAGAGGATGGTCGGCAGGTTGGCGGAGGCGGCGACCGCGAAGGCGAGGGCGACCAGGCCGGCCACGTTCAGGTCGCGGGCGAGGGCGCCGAGGACGATGGAGACCGCGCCGATGCCGACGGTCGCCCAGCGGGCCGCGCCGAGCTCCTGCTTCTCGGTGGCCTGCCCCTTCCTGATGACGTTGGCGTAGATGTCGTGCGCGAAGGAGGACGACGAGGCCAGGGTCAGGCCCGCGACGACCGCGAGGATCGTGGCGAAGGCGACGGCGGAGATGGTGGCGAGCAGGATCGCGCCCCAGTTGGAGTCGGTGCCGCCCAGGTGCAGCGCCAGCAGGGGAGCGGCCGTGTTGCCCGCCTTGTTGGAGGCGATGATCTCGTCCGGCTTGATCAGGGCCGCCGCGCCGAAGCCGAGGGCGAGGGTCATCAGGTAGAAGGCGCCGATCAGGCCGATCGCCCAGATGACGGACTTACGGGCGGCCTTTGCCGTCGGCACGGTGTAGAAGCGGATCAGGATGTGCGGCAGGCCCGCGGTGCCGAGTACCAGGGCGAGGCCGAGCGAGATGAAGTCCAGCTTGGTGGTGCCGGTGGCGCCGTACTTCAGGCCCGGCTCCAGGAAGGCCGCGCCCTTGCCGCTGTTGTCGGCGGCCCTGCCGAGCAGATCGGAGATGTTGAAGTGGAACTTCAGCAGGACCAGGAAGGTCAGCAGCAGGGCGCCGGCGATCAGGAGCACCGCCTTGACCATCTGGACCCAGGTGGTGCCCTTCATGCCGCCGATGGTGACGTACACGATCATCAGGACGCCGACCAGGGCGACGATGCCGATCTTGCCGCCGTCGCTGGTGATGCCCAGCAGCAGCGAGACGAGGACGCCTGCGCCCGCCATCTGGGCGAGCAGATAGAAGATCGACACAACGATGGTGGAGGTGCCGGCGGCCGTGCGGACGGGGCGCTGGCGCATGCGGTAGGCCAGTACGTCGCCCATGGTGTAGCGGCCGGAGTTGCGCAGTGGCTCGGCGACCAGCAGCAGGGCGACGAGCCAGGCGACGAGGAAGCCGATGGAGTACAGGAAGCCGTCGTAGCCGAACAGGGCGATGGCGCCCGCGATGCCGAGGAAGGACGCGGCGGACATGTAGTCGCCGGAGACGGCGAGGCCGTTCTGGAAGCCGGTGAACTGGCGTCCGCCCGCGTAGAAGTCGGCGGCGTCCTTGGTCTGGCGGCCGGCCCAGACGGTGATGACGAGGGTCGCGGCGACGAACACCGCGAACAGGGTGATGATCAGCGTCCGGTGCTCGCTCGCCTCACCGGCGGCCAGCAGGGTGTGCTGCGCGGGGCTCATGCGCCGCCCTCCATCCGGGACTTGATGGCCTCCGCCTTGGGATCGAGCTCGGCGGCGGCGTGCCGGGCGTACCACCAGGCGATGAGGAAGGTGGTGAGGAACTGGGCGAGGCCCAGGACGAGAGCAACGTTGATGTTGCCGGCCACCTTGGTGCCCATGAAGCCACCCGCGTAGTTGGACAGCAGGACGTACAGCAGGTACCAGGCGGTGAAGGCGATGGTCAGCGGGAAGGCGAAGGAGCGGTGGGCGCGGCGCAGTTCCCCGAACTCCGCGCTCTGCTGCACATCGACGAACTCCTCGGTGGAGGGAAGCGGCGCCCCCGGTGTCGCGGGGGGCGGTGTCTCGGTGGCCACGGAGTCTCCTCGCGTTGCGGATGCTGTGAGTGGACGGGGGCTCGATGGTGCTCGCGCTCCCTGCCCGAGGTCCACGGCGCCACGCGAGGACCGGTTCAAGTCCTATGAGTTCTTTCGCAAGCGCTCTTGGTGAGTCATTGCCAAGTCATTGCTGAGGGGTGAGGCGGGGGGATAGCTTCTGCCTGCAACACCCGTCATGTACCTGCCCGAGCACCGATCTGTGTCTCGGGCGGTTCTGTATCCGGATGATGTGGAGATCCCATGGCTCATCTGCGCTCCAGACGCCGTCTCGCACTCGCCGTGCCGGTCGTGCTGTCGCTGACCGCCTCGCTCGGTTTCCTGCCGTCGACGGCCTCGGCGGCACCGGTCGCGGCCCCGGCGGCGCGGGCGGCGGACGACGGACCGAATCTCGCGTACGTGGTCAACACCCGTACGGATCACCGCACGATCGAGTCGGTGCAGCGCGAGATCACCCGCAACGGCGGCACCGTCGTGGCCCGTTACGACGGGATCGGCGTGATCGTCGTGCACTCGGCGAACCCCGACTTCGGGGCACGGATGCGCGCGGTGCGCGGGGTCGACTCGGCGGGCGCCACGCGTACGGCGCCGCTGAGCGCCGCGGGGACGACCGACGAGGGCGCGGTGCAGGTCCTGTCGAAGGCGCAGGCTGCGAAGCTCGCCGCGCGTGCGACGGCGGGTGAGGAGCCGCTGGAGGCGGACCAGTGGGATCTGCGGGCGATCGGCGCCGACGAGGCCGCGCGGATCAACCCTGGCAGCAGGAACGTGACCGTCGGTGTCATCGACACCGGCGTGGACGACACCCACCCGGACATAGCCCCGAACTTCTCCGCCTCGCAGTCGGCGAACTGTGTGAGCGGCAAGGCGGACACGACCTACGGCGCCTGGCGTCCGGCGGACGCCGATCACTATCACGGCACCCATGTGGCCGGCGAGATAGCCGCGGCCCGCAACGGCATCGGCGTGGCGGGCGTGGCGCCGGGCGTGAAGGTCGCGAGCATCACGGTGTCCCAGCCGGACGCGACCTCGCTGTTCTATCCGGAGAGCGTGGTCTGCGCCTTCGTGTTCGCCGCGGACCACGGCATCCAGATCACCAACAACAGCTACTACGTTGATCCATGGCTGTACAACTGCATGGATGATCCCGATCAACGTGCCATCGTTGACGCGGTCAACAGGGCGCAGTCGTATGCACAGCGCAAGGGCACGCTCAATGTGGCGGCCGCGGGCAACTCCAACGACGACCTGGACGCAAACGCCCTCACGGACGAGTCCAGCCCCGACGACTCGACCGCCACGACCCGCACGGTCGACCCGCACGAGTGCTTCGACGTGCCGACCCAGCTGCCCGGCGTGGTGACCGTGAGCGCGGTGGGTGTGAAGGGCGCCAAGTCGTACTACTCCAGCTACGGCCAGGGCGTGATCGACGTGGCGGGGCCGGGCGGCGACAAGTACCAGATCCCGGACACGCCGTCGAAGAACGGACGCATCCTGTCCACGCTGCCGAACGACAAGTACGGCTTCCTCCAGGGCACCTCGATGGCGTCGCCGCACGTGGCCGCGGTCGCCGCACTGCTGAAGTCGGCGCATCCGTACGCCACTCCGGCCCAGCTGCAGGCCCTGCTGAAGGCGGAGGCGGACAACCCGGGCTGCCCGAGCGGGCCCTACGACGGGGACGGGGACGGGGTCGTGGACGCGACCTGCGTCGGCGGCAAGCGGGTCAACGGCTTCTACGGCTCCGGCGTCGTCGACGCGCTGCGCGCGGTCAAGTAGCAAAGCGAAGCAGCCGCTTCCTCCCGGACTTCCCGCACGGCACGCTCGTACCGCGAACGAACTGGAGAGAACTGACCCATGACAGCGCCCAAGCAGCGCTACCGCCGCGCCCTCGCGATCCCGGCCGGGATGGCCCTCGCCACGGCCCTGGCGTTCCTGCCCGACGTCACCGCGTCCGCGGCGGACCACAGCCCGGCGGCCACCGCCGACGGGCCCCTGCTCAGCTATGTCGTCAACGTCCGGCCGGGACACGGCGTCCCGGCGCATGTGCAGAAGGCGATCGCCGAGGCCGGCGGCTCGGTGGTGATCGCGTACGACCGGATCGGTGTGATCGTCGTCCACTCCGCCAACCCCGGCTTCGCCCGGCAGATCCGTACGGTGCGCGGGGTTGACTCGGCCGGTGCCACGCGCAACGCGCCGCTGCCCGCACAGTCCACGACCGACATGGGCACGCCGAAGGTGCTGAGCGCAGGGCAGGTGGCCGGCGCCAGGGCCGCCGACGGCCAGGACCCGCTGGAGCCGCTGCAGTGGGACCTGCCGGCCATCAGGGCGGACAAGGCGCACGAGAAGACCCTGGGCAGCCCGGACGTGACGGTCGCGGTCATCGACACCGGTGTGGACGACACCCACCCGGACATCGCGCCCAACTTCGACCGTTCGGCCTCCGTCAACTGTGTGTCCGGCAAGCCCGACACGACGGACGGGGCCTGGCGGCCGAGCGCGTCGGAGAGCCCGCACGGCACGCACGTGGCGGGTGAGATCGCGGGCGCGAAGAACGGCGTCGGCATCACGGGTGTGGCACCCGGGGTCGAGGTGGCCGGGATCAAGGTCGGCAACCCGAAGGGGTACTTCTACACCGAGGCCGTGGTGTGCGGTTTCGTGTGGGCGGCCGAGCACCACGTCGACGTGACCAACAACAGCTATTACACCGACCCGTGGTACTTCAACTGCACCGGCGACCCGGACCAGAAGGCGCTGGTCGACGCGATCACCCGGGCCACGCGGTATGCGGAGCGGAAGGGCACGGTCAATGTCGCGGCGGCCGGCAACGAGAACTACGACCTCGCGTCCGACTCGATCACCGACCCGTCCTCCCCGAACGACGGCACCCCGTCGGACCGGGTGGTCGACCCGCACACGTGCTACGACATACCGACCCAGCTGCCGGGCGTCGTGACGGTCGCGGCGACGGGCGCGAAGGGACTGAAGTCCTCCTTCTCCAACTACGGCCTCGGCGTGATCGACATCGCTGCGCCGGGCGGCGACTCGACCGCCTACCAGAAGCCGGCGCCCCCGGCGACCAGCGGGCAGATCCTCGGCCCGCTGCCGGGCGGCAAGTGGGGATACATGGCCGGGACGTCGATGGCGGCGCCGCATGTCGCGGGCGTTGCCGCATTGATCAAGTCAACCCATCCGCACGCTCCGGCCTCCCTGGTCAAGGCGCTGCTGTACGCGGAGGCCGACGCCACGCCGTGCACGGACCCGTACGACATCAACGGCGACGGCAAGGTCGACGCCGTGTGCGAGGGCCCGAGGAACTACAACGGCTTCTACGGCTTCGGTACGGCGGACGCACTGGCCGCAGTGACCGGGTAGACCGGCCTACCGTGCATATTGATTCAGTCAATACTGCATAGTGCAGTCATGACTGGAATCAACTTCGCGTGGTCCGCTCTGGGCGGCGATCCCGCCCATCTCGCACGGCTCACCACCGTGCCGCGGGAGGGCGCGCTCCGGGCGCGCCTTCCCGTACGGGAACTCGCCCGCGGCAGCGTAGGCGCCTGTGCGCTGGCCGCCGCGGAGCTGGCGGCCCGCCGGGCCGGCCTCGGCGAGCTGCCCGGCGTCCGGGTCGACGACGGCGCCGTCGCGGCCGCCTTCCACAGCGAACGGCATCTGCTGGTCGACGGGCGGGCGCCGGTCGTCTTCGCGCCGCTGTCCCGGTTCTGGCGGACGGCCGACGGCTGGGTGCGCACCCACGCCAACTACCCCCACCACCGGGCCCGGTTGCTCGACGCGCTCGGCCTGTCCGCGGACGCCTCGGTGGAGGCGGTGGCCGCCCGGCTCGCCGAACGCTCCGCGCCGGAGGTCGAGAAGGCGGTGTACGGCGCCGGCGGCCTCGCCGTGGCCCTGCGCACCCCGGAGGAGTGGCAGGCGCACGAGCAGGCCGCCGAGGTGGCCGCACGGCCGCTGGTCGAGCGCGAGCGGCCCACCACGGCACCCGCGCGCGTGCTCACTCCCCTGGACCCGGCCGCCGCCCCCCTGCTGCCCGCCGCCGGCCTGCGCGTACTGGACCTCACCCGGGTCCTCGCCGGTCCGGTCGCCACCCGCACCCTCGCCCTGCTGGGTGCGGACGTGCTCCGCCTGGACGCCCCCTGGCTGCCCGAACTCCCCGACCAGCACGCCGACACGGGTTTCGGGAAGCGGTCCGCCACGCTCGACCTGGGCGCCGACCGGGACACCTTCGAGGAGCTGCTGGCCTCGGCCGACGTCGTCGTCACCGGCTACCGGCCGGGCGCACTCGACCGGTTCGGGCTCTCCCCGGAGGCGCTGTTCGCGCGCCGGCCCGGGCTGGTCGTCGCGCAGGTCTCGGCGTGGGGAGCGTACGGCCCCTGGGGCGGGCGACGCGGCTTCGACAGCCTGGTACAGGTGGCGACCGGTATCGCGGCGACCGAGGGTTCGGCCGCGGAGCCCGGTGCGCTGCCCGCACAGGCGCTGGACCACGGCACCGGCTACCTGCTGGCGGCGGCCGTTCTGCGGGCGCTGACCGAGCAGTCGTACGACGGCGGCGGCCGATGGGTGCGGGTGGCCCTGGCCCGGACCGCGCTCTGGCTGACGGACGGGATCCGGCCGACCACGGCCACGGGTGCGCCGTACGAGGGGCCGAAGGCCTGGCTGACGGAGACCGGCAGCCCGCTCGGCCGGCTGCGGCACACATTGCCGCCGGTGTCCTTCAGGGGCGGCCCCGCCGACTGGGCACGGCCCCCGGTGCCCTGGGGCTCGGACACCGCCCGCTGGCGGTGAGTACGCGGGCGGCCGGAAACGTACGGATGCGCGGAATGCCGTACTGCCAGTTGTTTTCCGGGACTTGCCCGGTTCTGCGGCGACTGGCGAAGCTCAGCGAGTGCGCTTGATACGACCGTCCGCCGAGGTGGGCGACGAAGCCGGCCGCGCCCGCCGGTCCGGCACCGGCCGGGCCGCCGCCCTGCTGGTCCTGGTGGCACTGGGCACCCTGATCCCGCTGCTCGGGCCGTCGGCGGCGCTGCACGGCACCGGGGAGGCCGCCGCGCCGGGGACCGGCGGCATCGGGCTAATGCGCGCGGTGCTGTGCGCCGCGCTCGGCGTCCCCCTGGGTGAGCTGTTCGTGCACCGGCTTGCCCGGGGCCTGCCCGGCGTCCCGCCCGAACGGCCGCTCAGCTGGGCGCCGTTCGCCACGGCCGCCGGTTTCGTCGCCGCGCTGGCGCTCGCCTCGGTGGTGGCCGCCGGCAATCTGATCCCGCACCGCCTCGGCCAGATCGACGTCGGCGGCCTGTACGGCTCCCGCGACGGCGAACTGGCGCTGCTGGAGGTCAACGCCTTCCTCCTGGCAGCGGCGGTCTCTCGGCGCCCGGCGGCCCAGGTGTGGCCACTGGCCGCCGTGGTGGTCGCGGAGGCGCTGCGTGCCCATCCCGAGACCGAGCAGAGCCCGCTGGCCGGCTCGGGTCTGACGCTGGTGCATCTGACGTGCGCGGCGCTGTGGGCCGGCGGTCTGCTGCATGTCCTGCGGCTGCTCAGGCTGTGGCGCGGCGACCCGGCCGGGGCCGCGCTGCTCGGCCGCTACGCGCGCGTGGCGGCCGTGCTGCTCGCGGCCGTCACGGCGACGGGCGTGTGCAGCTGGCTGCGCCGGATGCCGTCGGCCACGATTCCCGACCAGCTGACGACGACGGCGTACGGACGCACCCTGCTGGCCAAGGCCGTCCTGGTCGCCGCCGTCGCGCTGCTCGCCCTGTGGGCGCGGATCCGGCTGCGCCGCGCCGGAGACCCGCTGACCGCGTACGCGCCCGCGCGGGCCGAGGTGATCGCGCTGGGCGCGGTCGTCGCGGTCTCGGGCCTGCTCACGGCGCTGCCGCTGCCGATCCACTGGAGCCGGCCGGCCGTGGCCGGTTACTGGTCGTTGGTGACGAGCACCTTGAGGGCGGTGCGCTCGTCCATGGCCTTGTAGCCGTCGGGGACGCCCTCGATACCGACGGTCATGTCGAACACCGGGGAGGGGTCGATCGTGCCGTCGAGGACGTCGGGGAGCAGGTCCGGGATGTAGGCGCGCACCGGCGCGACCCCGCCGCGCAGGGCGATGTTCCGGTCGAACATGACGCCGAGGTCGAGGCCGGTGCCGCTGCCGTGCGGCACGCCCACGAAGCCGATCGCGCCGCCGTCGCGGGTGATGTTGACGGCCGTGCGCATGGACTGCTCGGTGCCGACCGCCTCCACGACGGCGTGCGCACCCTGACCGCGGGTGAGTTCCCGGACGGCCTCGACGGCCGCGTCCCCGCGCTCGGCGACGACGTCGGTGGCGCCGAAACGGCGCGCGATGTCGGTACGGACCTCGTGCCGGCCCAGCGCGATGATCCGCTCGGCGCCGAGCCGCTTGGCGGCCAGCACGGCGCACAGGCCGACCGCGCCGTCACCGACGACGGCGACCGTGGCGCCGGGACGGGCGCCCGCGCCGAGGGCCGCGTGGTGGCCGGTGCCGAGGACGTCGGAGAGGGTCAGCAGGGCGGACAGCAGGTGGTCGTCGGAGGCCGCGTCCTTGGGCAGCTGGACGAGGGTGCCGTCGGCGAAGGGCACGCGCACCGCCTCGCCCTGACCGCCGTCGTGGCCGACGGAGCCCCAGAAGCCGCCGTGCTCGCAGGACGTCGTCAGGCCCTCGCGGCAGTAGTCGCAGACGCCGTCGGACCACATGAACGGCGCGACCACCAGGTCACCGCGCTTGACCGTACCCACCTCGGAGCCGGTCTCCTCGACGATCCCGAGGAACTCGTGCCCGATGCGCTGGCCCGGCTGCCGGGCCGCCTCACCGCGGTACGCCCACAGGTCGCTGCCGCAGATACAGGCGCGCAGCACCCGCACCACGGCGTCGGTGGGCAGCTGCACCACGGGCTCGGGGACGTCCTCCACACGCATGTCGTACGGGGCGTGGATGGTGGTGGCGCGCATGGCGAGGGTCCTTCTCGTGCGGGATCGTGCGGTGCGCTCAGGGGGTGGTCGAGCGCACTTCACGGTACGCCGTCGCCGCCGCGTGCTGCGCGGCCAGGGTGCCGGAGTCCGCTATACCCCCGCCGCCCCCAGCAGGCTCCCCGCCGCGTACGTCACCCCCATCGCGAGCGCCCCGCCCAGCACGTTCCGCAGCACTGCGCGCCCGGGGTCGGCCGCTCCCAGCCGGGCGCTGCTCCACCCGGTGAGGACGAGCGCGGCCAGTACGGACGCCACAGTGACCTGGAGCCGCCAGGCGGCCGGGGGCAGCACGATGGCCAGCAGGGGCAGCAGCGCGCCGACGGTGAACGCCAGAAAACTCGCCCAGGCCGCGTGCCACGGGTTGGTCAGCTCGTCCGGGTCGATACCGAGCTCCACGCGCGCGTGGGCCTTCAACGCGTCCCGCGCGGTGAGCTGCTCGGCGGCTTCCCGGGCGACCTCGTGGGACAGCCCGCGCTGCCGAAGCAGCTCGGTCAGCTCCTCCAGCTCCAGCTCCGGCTGCTCGCGCAGCTCCCGCCGCTCCAGGGCCAGCGCGGCCATCTCCGAGTCCCGCTGCGTCGACACGGACACGTACTCCCCGGCCGCCATCGACATGGACCCGGCGAGCAGGCCGGCCAGACCGGCCGTGAGCAGGGCGGCACGGGAGTCCGTCGCACCGGCCACGCCGACGACGAGTCCGGCGGTGGACACGATGCCGTCGTTCGCCCCGAGGACGGCCGCCCGCAGCCAGTTCAGGCGGGAGCCCAGCGCACCGCCGTGCGCCTCGTCATGGGTTGGTTCCGTCACAGCAGGGAGGATCGCACCCCTGCCGTCACCACACCCGCACCGACGCCCCCCGCGCGAACACCGGGCTGGTCGCGTCCGCCGGGGGTTCCGGCAGGGGTTCGGCGATCTCCGCCACCGTGGGGCCGACCTTGGCCGCGACCGAGTCCAGCAGGTCGAGGTCGAAGCCGTAGACGCGGGCGGCGTTGCCGCCGAGCATGGCCGCGAGCTCGTCGTGGGGGACGCCCGCGCAGGCGAAGCGCAGGGCCTCGCGGGTGTAGGGGTGGGTGCCCTCGTCGTGCGGGTAGTCGCTGCCCCACATGATCTTGTCGACGCCGATGCGGTCGCGCAGCGGCACCTCGTGCGGGCGCATGAAGCTGGCGCCGACGAAGCAGTGGTCCCGCCAGACCCGGGAGGGCGGCTCGCCCATGCCGTCGGCGAGTCCGGCACCGAACTTGGCCTCCGCCGTGTCGGCCTGCGCGGACGCGGCGACCAGACGGCCGTGGTAGTAGTCCAGCATGCCGAGCACCCCGGGGATCCAGCCGGAGCCCTGTTCGGTCAGGACCAGTCTCAGCTCCGGGTGACGGCGGAAGGCGCCGCCGAACACCAGGTGCCACAGGGCGCGGTGGGAGAACCAGGTCGTCTCCACCATGAACACCGCGCGGGCGGCCGGTTCCTCGCCGAGCGGCGGGGAGGCCGAGCCGGCGTGGTGGTTGACGGGGACGCCGAGTTCCGCGCAGGTGGCCCAGATCGGGTCGTAGATGCGCGAGTACAGCTCGGGCAGTCCGGAGCCGGGCGGGGTGCCGGGCAGCATCAGGCCGCCCTTGAGGCCCGCCGACGCGGCCCAGCGGATCTCCCTGACGGCCTCCTCGACGTCCCCGAGCAGGATCTGGAAGACACCGGCCCGGCGGCCCGGCGCGGCCGCGCAGAAGTCCGCGAGCCAGCGGTTGTGGGCGCGCAGCCCGGCCCAGCGCCGCTCGAAGTCCTCGGCGCCCGGCGGCGGGGCCATGAGCGAGCCGGACGGGAAGAACGGCGGGATGGTGTTCGGGAAGATCACCTCCGCCACGATCCCGTCCGCCTCCAGCTCCGCGAGGCGCCGCTCGGAGTTCCAGTTGCGGTCGGCGGAGTCGGCGAGCAGGTCCTCGTAGGGGTTGACGTAGGTGGCGGCCCAGACGTCGAAGTCGTCGTGGTACCGCTTCTCCAGGTACGGCCTGTAGTCCAGCAGATCGGCTCCCGCGTGGCAGTCGGCGGAGATCACCGTGTAGCGGTCGTCGTTCATCGGGTCACCCCCAGAACCGGGAAGTCCTCGTCGGTCAGCCAGTGCCGGCCCGTCCCGCGCGAGCGCGCCCAGGACGCCTCCACGGCCGCCTGGTCGGCCGGCTGACCGAGTTCGGCGGGGGTCGGGCCGATACGGCGGGCGAGCGGCGTCAGCCTTGCGACGTCGAAGCCGAAGACCTCCGCCGCCGCGAGGCCCAGCATCCGGCGGGTCTCGTCCACCGGGATGTCGTGGAAGGTACGGCGCAGCCACGCGCGCGTGTCGGGCCAGGTGCCCTC
This sequence comes from Streptomyces sp. NPDC030799, assembly GCF_055572255.1. NCBI lineage: Bacteria > Bacillati > Actinomycetota > Actinomycetes > Kitasatosporales > Streptomycetaceae > Streptomyces > Streptomyces sp. NPDC030799. The sequence goes on from NZ_JBVIDS010000008.1 coordinate 20,074, forward strand.
GGGGTGCGGGAAGTCGCTGCCCCAGAGGATGTTGTCGACGCCGATCTCGTACCGCTGGGCCAGCTCACGCCGCTTGGTGTTGGTGGCGCAGACGAACACCTGCCGGTCCAGGTACTCGTGCGGCGGACGCTTCAGCCCCTCGAACGGGGAGAGTTTCTTGCCGCCGTGAGCGCCGAGGTAGAGGCGGTCCATGAACCACAGCAGGTTCGGCAGCCACCAGCAGCCGGACTCGGCGACGCCGAACCGCAGCCCCGGGTGGCGTTCGAAGACTCCGGACCAGAGCAGGAACCACAGCGGCCGGGCCGGCCACCAGGTCACCTCGCTCACGAAGATGCCGAGGTGGTCGCCGTACTCCTCGCGCGGGGCGGCACCGGAGTGGGTGAGCACGGGCATCCGGCACTCGGCGGCGGCCGCCCACACCGGGTCGTAACGGCGGTCGTGGTACGGCTCCTTACCGGCCCACATCGCCGGGATCATCAGGGCGCCGAGGCCGGACTCCCTGGCCCGGCGGATCTCGGCGACGACCTCGGACACCTCGCCGGTGACCGGCAGCAGGGCGACGCCGCAGTGCCGTTCGGGGTGCTCGGAGACGAAGTCCGCGAGCCAGCGGTTGTGCGCCCGCGCGCCCGCCATGCCCAGCTGCGGGTCCTGGTCGCCGGTGAGGCCGAGGCCCACGCCGAAGGGCGCCGCGGTGCGGCTGTCGACGGCGTCGGCGTCCGGGAAGACCACCTCGGCGGCCACGCCGTCCCCGTCCAGCTCCTTCAGGCGCTGTGCGGTGTCCCAGCCGCCCCGCAGGCCCTCCTCGTTGTCGCGGAACCACTGGTCGGCGAAGGCCTCGTTGCGGATGCCGAGCCGGGTCATCTCCGCGCGGCGCCGGCCCTGGCCGGCGAGGAACTCGTCGAAGTCCCGGTGGAAACGGCTCTCCAGGTAGGGCCGGTACTCCTCGGTGGGCAGTCCGGCGTGGCAGTCGGAGGAGATGATCAGATAGGGGTCGTCGTATGCGCTCACCAGGGCCTCCGCTCAGTCCAGGACGAAGCTTTCGAGGTACGACGGGTTCGCCCGGTCCAGCATCGACCGGGCCCGGGCGCGGATCTGGGCGTCGCTGTGCTCGCTCGCCGGGAGCAGCCAGAAGCGGTCCGCCCGGATACCGGTCACGACGAGGTCGGCGACCTCCTCGACGGGCGTGAAGCGGACCTCCTGGCCGGCCGCGCGCATCGCCTCCTCCCACTGGCCGAGGCTGCGGTACGGGGTCCTGCGCGGGCGCTGCTTGGCGTAGCGGGCGGGGCGGTTGCGGTGCGACTCCCACAGGCCGGTGCGCAGCATGTGCGGACCCGGGAAGAGCACCGAGGCGCCCACGCGCGCGTGCTCGGCCTTCAGGTGGGCGTACAGGGACTCGGTCAGGGTGACGACGGCCGCCTTGGTGACCGCGTACACGGAGGCCGTCGGCAGCGGTGCTATGCCGCCGTCACTGGAGGATGTATTGACCACATGACCGGGTTGGCCCGACTTGATCATCCTGGGCACGAACGCCTGGACGCCGTGGAAGACCCCCCACACATTGACGGCGAAGGCCCACCGCCAGTCGTTCGGGTCGTGCTCCCACATCCGGCCCTCGGCGCCCGAGCCGACGCCCGCGTTGTTGCACAGGACGTGCACGGCGCCGTAGGTGTCGTACGCGGCCTCGGCCAGCTCCATGACCTGGGTGCGTTCGCCGACGTCGGCCACGCGCGCGTGCACGTCGGCGCCCTCGGCGCGCAGGCCGGCCGCGGCCTTGTCGAGTGCGGCCTCCTCCACGTCGGCGAGGACCACCTTCAGGCCCTCGGCGGCGAACCGGCGGGCCATCGCGAGCCCGACCCCGCTCGCCGCTCCGGTGACGACGGCGACCTGTCCGGCGTGCAGATCCATGCGGCTCAGCTCCCTTCGGGCGGTGCGTCGAGGATCTGCAGCGGATCGTCGTAGCGCTGATGGACGTACGGCAGCAGCGCCTGGGCGTCGACCCGTTCGACGACCCGGCCGCTCTGGTCGCTGGTCTTCTCGCCGAGGGTGATCTCGCGCAGGCGCAGCACCGGAAGGTCGGCCACCGGGTCGTACGCCGACTCCCGCAGGACGACCTCGCCGGTGACGCGCTCCAGTCGGCGCACCTTCTCGTGGCGCACGCAGTGCACCAGCACCGGGTCGGCGTCGAAACCCGAACCCTCCACGGCGGGCAGGAACTTGAAGTAGAAGTCGGTCCTGCGGCTCGGCTCCGGCAGGGGCAGCTCGCCGCCGACCGTGCCGCGCACCTCCACGAACGCGATGCCGTGCCGGGCCAGCACCGCGCGTACACCGCCGTCGTCGCGCTCGACCGTCACCTCGCCGAGCTTCTTGGGCTCGCCGAAGACCTCGCGCCCGCCGGTGAGGGCACGCTCCTGGGTCATGGGCATGACCAGCGGGTACCAGCCCTCGGCCGTGCCGTGCGCGGCGGCGACCGCGAACGAGCCCGCGCCGAGGGGGTACCCCGGCAGGTCGACCTTGCTGATGGTCACCCGCACGAGCGGGCTGCCGGTGGGTTTCAGGGGCGGTGGCAGGACCGCGGCGACCGCGTCCGGGTCGGTCTCCCAGACGGCCACCACGCCGGTGGACCAGATGTCCGCAAGCCGCGCGCCCGCGGTGCGGGTCGCGGCGATCTCCCGCTCGCTCCGTGCGCCGTAGCGTACGCGTGCGTGTTCGCGTGCCATACGCCGTACCGCCCTTCTGCCGGCCGGTGATCCTGACGGGGTTCTGACGGTGTTCCTGACGGGATTTCTGACGGCCCGTCACCTGTAACACAGTTACAGCAGACCTCGGGCGGGGTAAAGACACGCGGACGGACGGGAGTGGGGAGATCATGGCGAGCGGTCCGAGAAGTGCGCTGAGCCGGGAGGCGGTGCTGGACGCCGCCGCGGGGCTGGTGCGACAGCACGGCCCGGACGCCCTGACCATGCGCAAGCTGGCCGCCGAGCTGGGCACCGCCGTGACGTCGATCTACTGGCACGTCGGGGGCCGCGAGGCGCTGCTCGACGCACTCGTGGAGCGGACCGTGGCCGACCTCGGCGAGATCCGCCCGGCGGGGCGCACGCCGGAGCAGCGTGTGGTCTCCGTCGCCTGTGCGCTGCGCCGCCGGCTGCGCGACCACCCGCATCTGGTGGCCCTGGTGCACGAACGGGGCCTGACCGAGCGGATGTTCCTGCCCGCGCAGCAGGTCCTGGTCCGCGAGGCGCACGCGGCCGGGTTGCGCGGGGCGCGGGCCGCCGAGTTCGTCCGCGCGGTGCAGTTCCAGGTCGTCGGACATGTGCTGGTGGAGCGCAACCGCGAGCGGGCGCCGGCCCAGCACCCCGGAGAGGAGGAGCTGTGGCGTGCGGTCGCCGCGGGGGACGACCCGGCGCTGGCGCGTGCGCTGGCCCGCCCGGTGGACACCGAGCGGCTGTTCGTGACAGCCGTGAGTGCGCTGGTACGGTCCCTGCTGGCACCGAGTGCGCTCACCCGCCCAGCCGACTCGGCGGGCTGAGAGGCACGGGACGAGCACGCACGCGTGGGCCGCCCGGCCGGCGGGTCCCGCCCCTGCGGACCCCGGCCCGGTCGGCCGAGAGGCGCACAACGGAGCCCCTCGACCCGAGCTTTCCGGGAGGCCGGGACCAGGCGGGCGAGTGGGCGAGGTGCACGCACGCGCGTGCGACGGTCGAGCGGCTGGGCGGGGAACCGGCGGCGCCACCGGGGCCTGCGGGACCCCGCTGTCAGTCGTGGCCCGTATCCTCAGTGACCATGCTCGAAGACCGTGCGACCGCAGTGTCCTCCCCCACCCAGTGGCCGGCCGCGTATCCGAAGGGATACGCGGTCGTTGACGTGGAGACCACCGGCCTGGCCCGGGACGACCGGATCATCTCGGCGGCCGTCTACCGGCTGGACGAGCGCGGCGAGGTCGAGGACCACTGGTACACGCTGGTCAACCCGGAGCGCGATCCGGGACCCGTGTGGATACACGGTCTGACGAGCGAGGTGCTCGAAGGGGCCCCGCGCTTCGCGGACATCGCCGAGGACTTCGCGGCCCGGCTCGACGGCCGGGTGCTGGTCGCGCACAACGCCGTCTTCGACTGGCAGATGATCGCGCGGGAGTACGCGCGCGCGAAGCGCGAGGCACCGGTGCGTCAGCGGCTGTGCACCATCGCCCTGTCGAAGGAGCTGGGGCTGCCGCTGCCCAACTTCAAGCTGGAGTCGCTGGCGGCGCACTACGGCGTCGTACAGCAGCGGGCGCACCACGCGCTGGACGACGCGCGCGTGCTGGCGGAGGCCTTCCGGCCCAGTCTGCGGGCCGCGGCGGCGGGCGGCGTACGGCTGCCGCTGCTGGAGTGCCGCCCGCTGACGGAGTGGTCGGACCGGCCGGTGCCCCGGCAGTCGTCCGGCGCACTCGGGGGCTACGGCGGCTATCGGTCCAGCAGTTGGCGCCCCTCCCGCAAAAGGCCCGCATGCCCCTATCCCAACCCAGGGCGCTACGAAGACGGCAAACGCCTCAAACAGGGCATGCGGGTGGCGTTCTCCGGAGACACGTCCGTCGAGCGCGAGCTGCTGGAGGACCGGGCCACCGAGGCCGGCCTGCATGTGGCGTCCAGCATCTCCCGGCTGACCAGCCTGCTGGTGACCAACGACCCCGACTCGGGCACGTCCAAGGTCGTCAAGGCGCGCCAGTTCGGCACACCGATCGTCGACGAGGCCGCGTTCGGGCAGTTGCTGCGGGACGTCGAGCCCGCCGACGAGTGATCGTACGGATGAGTGATTGGCACACGACTCACCCGGAACCCGCTCGCCCCGGCCGCCACGACGACTCACTCTGTGGCGCATGGCGAAATGTGAAGTTTGCGGCAATGACTACGGCATGACCTTCGAGGTCCACGCACAGGGCGCGGTGCATGTCTTCGACTGCTTCTCCTGCGCGATCCACCGCATGGCCCCCATCTGCGAGCACTGCCGGGTACAGATCATCGGCCAGGGCGTGGAGGCCGACGGCCAGTTCTACTGCGGCGCCCACTGCGCCCGCGCCGACGGGAAGGTGGGCATCGTCGACCGGGTGTGACCCGGTACCCGCCTGAATGCACCCCACGGCTCGGAGGTACCGTCGTGGGGTGCACCGCTACCGCTTCCTGTTGTCCCGCCAGTGGGTGATCCTCACGCTCGTCGCGATCGCGCTGATCCCGACGATGATCAGGCTGGGCTTCTGGCAGAAGCACCGATACGAGGAGCGCACCGCCCGCAACGACCTGGTGTCCTCGGCACTGCACGCGAAACCGGTCCCGGTCGAGCGGCTGACCTCCCCCGGGCACGCCGTGACCCGCACCGAGAAGTACCGCACGGTCACCGCGACCGGCGCCTTCGACACCGCCAGGGAGGTCGTGGTCCGCCGCCGGACCAGCTCCGACGGCGAGGTCGGTTTCCATGTGCTCACTCCGTTCGTCCTGACCGACGGCAAGGTGCTGCTCGTCAACCGCGGCTGGATCCCCGCCAACGGAGTCCAGACCGCCTTCCCGAAGATCCCCGCCCCGCCGTCCGGCCGCACCACCGTCACCGGACGGCTGATGGCCGACGAGACGACCGCGGCCAGCGGCATCAAGAACGTCAAGGGCCTGCCCGACCGGCAGATCATGCTGATCAACAGCGCCCAGGAGGCGCACCGGCTCGGCGCGCAGGTGCTCGGCGGCTATGTGGAGCAGACGGCGCCCACGCCCAAGGACGGCTCGCCGGAGCAGATCTCCGACCCCGGCAGCGAGGACGCCCCGCTGAACTACGCGTACATGATCCAGTGGTGGCTGTTCGCCGCGGCCGTCCCGTTCGGCTGGTGGACCCTGGTCCGGCGGGAGATCCGCGACCGGGAGGAGGCCGCGGCGGAGCCGAAGCCGGAGGAGCCGGAACCGGCCACGGTGTGACTCCGGCTTCCCCAGGACGGCTTCACTCCCCCGGCGCACCCCCTGATTGGCCCCCCGGCCCGCCGGGAAGCCGCATCCCGTGGACGCGCGCATCGAGGACTACGCCCTCATCGGGGACGAGCAGACCGCCGCGCTGGTCGGCCGGAACGGCTCGATCGACTGGCTGTGCCTGCCCCGCTTCGACTCCGGCGCCTGCTTCGCGAAACTGCTGGGCGACGAGGACCACGGCTACTGGCGGATCGCCCCCGAGGGAGCGGACACCTGCACGCGCCGCGCCTACCGCTCCGACACCCTGGTCCTCGACACCGAGTGGGAGACCGCCGACGGCACGGTCCGGGTCACCGACCTGATGCCGCAGCGCGACCGCGCCCCGGACGTCGTACGCATCGTGGAGGGGGTCAGCGGCCGGGTCACCGTCCGCAGCACCCTCCGCCTCCGCTTCGACTACGGCTCGATCACGCCGTGGGTGCGCCGCTCGGACGGGCACCGGGTGGCCGTCGCGGGGCCCGACTCGGCCTGGCTGCGCTCCGAGCCGGCCGTGCACACCTGGGGCGAGGACTACGGCACCCACTCCGAGTGCGCCGTCGGCGAGGGCGAGCGGGTCGCCTTCGTGCTCACCTGGCACCCCTCGCACGAGCGCCGACCGCCGCTCGTCGACCCCTACGAGGCCCTGGACAGCAGCGTCTCCGACTGGCGGCGCTGGGCCCGGCAGTGCCGTTACGACGGCCCCTGCCGGGACATGGTCGTACGATCCCTGATCACTCTGAAAGCCCTCACCTACGCCCCGACCGGCGGAATCGTCGCCGCGGCCACCACCTCGCTGCCCGAACAGCCCGGCGGCGTGCGCAACTGGGACTACCGGTACTGCTGGCTGCGCGACTCCACCCTCACCCTCGGCGCGCTGCTCACCGCCGGCTACCACAACGAGGCCGAGGCGTGGCGCAACTGGCTGCTGCGCGCGGTCGCGGGCGACCCGGCCGACCTGCAGATCATGTACGGCGTCGCGGGCGAGCGGCGGCTGCCGGAGACGGAACTGCCCTGGCTGCCCGGCTTCGCCGGCTCCTCGCCCGTACGCATCGGCAACGGCGCCGTCGACCAGCTCCAGCTCGACGTGTACGGCGAGGTGATGGACTCGCTGTCCCTGGCCCGCGCGTCGGGCCTGCCGACCCGGCCGCACATGTGGGCCATACAGCGTTCGCTGATGCAGTTCCTGGAGTCGGCGTGGCGGCAACCGGACGAGGGCCTGTGGGAGGTGCGCGGCGGCCGGCGCCAGTTCGTGCACTCCAAGGTGATGGTGTGGGTGGCCGCCGACCGGGCCGTGAAGACGCTGGAGCAGCACCCGGAGCTGGACGGCGACCTGGACGGCTGGCGCAGACTCCGTGCCGAGGTCCACCAGGAGGTGTGCGAGAAGGGCTTCGACGCCGAGCGCGGCACGTTCACGCAGTACTACGGCTCCCGCGAGCTCGACGCGGCACTGCTGCTCATCCCGCGCGTCGGCTTCCTGCCGGCCGACGACCCACGGGTGGTCGGCACGGTCGACGCGATCCGCGACGACCTCGGACACGGCGGCTTCCTGCGCCGCTACGACACCGAGGACTCGGTGGTCGACGGGCTGCCGAGCGGCGAGGGCGCCTTCCTGGCCTGCTCGTTCTGGCTGGCCGACGCGCTGCACATGACCGGCCGGACGAAGGAGGCGCGGGAACTGTTCGACCGGCTGGCGGGCCTGGTCAACGACGTGGGGCTGCTGGCCGAGGAGTACGACCCCGTCCACGGCCGCCAGCTGGGCAACTTCCCGCAGGCCTTCAGCCACATCGGGCTGGTGAACACCGCGCTCACGCTGTTCGGGGACGACCAGGCAGGATAGGGGCCATGGATCTTGGACTGAAGGACCGGGTGTACGTCGTCACCGGGGCGACCCGCGGGCTGGGCAACGCCGCCGCGCGGGAACTCGTCGCCGACGGGGCGAAGGTCGTGCTCAGCGGCCGGGACGAGAAGCGGGTGGCCGACGCCGCCGCCGAACTGGGCCCGAACGCGGCCGGCGTCGCCGTCGACAACGCCGACGCGCAGGCTCCGGAGCGGCTGATCGCGGCCGCCCGTGAGCACTTCGGCGGGTTCCACGGCGTGCTGGTGAGCGTGGGCGGGCCGGCGCCGGGGTTCGTCGCGGACAACACCGACGAGCAGTGGCGGGACGCGTTCGAGTCGGTGTTCCTCGGTGCGGTGCGGCTCGCGCGCGCGGCGTCAGCCGAACTGGAGCCGGGCGGGGTCATCGGGTTCGTGCTGTCCGCGTCGGTGCACGAGCCCATTCCGGGGCTGACCATCTCCAACGGGCTGCGGCCGGGGCTCGCCGGGTTCGCCAAGTCGCTCGCCGACGAGTTGGGGCCGCGGGGGATTCGCGTGCTGGGGCTGCTGCCGTCGCGTATCGACACGGATCGCGTGCGGGAGCTCGACGCACTGTCCGCCGACCCTGAGGCCACTCGGGCCGCGAACGAGTCCCGGATTCCGTTGCGGAGGTATGGGGCGCCGGAGGAGTTCGGGCGGGTTGCGGCGTTCCTGCTGTCTCCGGCGGCGTCCTATGTGTCCGGCATCATGGTGCCTGTCGACGGGGGCATGCGGCACGGGTTCTAGCCTGCGGGTCGCGGTGGGGTGCTCGCACAGTTGCCCGCGCCCCTTGAGCCGGTCGGCAGCACCGCGCTGTCAAGTGACCCTTTCCGCACGGTGTTTCACGGCCCGTAGGTGCACCTCCGCCGGAAGCGATGCCAGCCTCGCCGACTCGCGTGCGTGGGTCAGTGCCCGGGTCGTGCACTCGGTCAGGACCGCCGCCGGATCCGCCCCCGGCTCCAGCCGGAGCCAGACCCTCACCGTGGGCCTCGTACGGCGGCCCCGCAGCAGGATCCCGGCGTGGGCCACGCCCTGCTGCTGAACGGCGTCCTCGGCCAGCGCCGATTCCAGGGCCCCGGCCCGGAGGAGGGCGGACTCGCCGTCGCCGGTGTCGATCAGGATCTCGGTCGGCCGGCGGCGGCGCAGGGCCGTCGTGAGCCACCACAGGGCGAGCACGACCACGATGGTCAGACCGCCGATGACCGTGGCCCCCCACCAGCCGGTGCCCCGCCAGCGGGTGCGTTCGGACCGGGTGAGCAGGACGTCGTGCGGGCCGGTGTGGATCCACCAGGAAGGCGGCGGCGCGCCCAGGCCGACCGCCAGCACGGCGCCGCCGAGCGCGAGCAGCAGCAGCCCGACGAGGGCCAGGAGGACGCGGTGCAGGCCGATCCTGCGCATCGGCGTCACCCCTTCCGTGCGGGCCGGGTCACCCGGACGGACAGTGTGGGCGGCCGGCTCAGGCCGAGGCCCCGGATGGCGTCCGTGAGGACGGTGACCAGGTCGGCGCGTACGTCGTCCAGGTCGCGAAAGTGCGAGACGGCGCGGACGTCGGCCCTCTTGCGGCGCACCCGCACCCGGACGGCGCGGACCCCGGAGACGTCCATGGCCCGGTCGCGCAGCAGGAGCGCCGCCGCGTCGCGCCCGAGTGCGGCCCGGACGTCGGGGTGCGGACGCCGCATGGGCAGCAGACCGCGCAGGCCGGGGGTGACCGCGAGGACGATCAGCCACAGGCCGGCAACGGCGACGACGGCCGCACCGGTCAGCACCCAGGTGTCGTCCAGGGGCCGTTCGGCCAGTTGCCGGGCCAGGACGCGCCGCCAGTGCATCGCGGGGTGGTGGGCCCGTACGGCGGCGATGTCGTACAGCAGGAGACCGGCGCCGGCCAGCAGCAGGACCGCCACGACGGCGGCCGGGACGCGGCGCGGTGACCAGAAACGGCCGCTGCCTTCGCCGGGGCCGGGCGGGGCGGTACCGGGGTCCTTGTCGAGGATCGGGGTGGTCGTCCGGGGCTCGCTCATCACGCCCTCCCGCGCGCTGCCGGGTGCAGCCGTTCGACCTGGACGGCGACCTCGGGCACCGCCATGTGCACCAACGCACCCACCCGCTCGGCGACTTGGCGGCGCACGGCGGCGCACTGGGCGCCGATGTCGCAGGGATAGCCGAGTTCGAGACGGACGCGTACCCGGGCCGCCGCACGGTGGACGACGACCGTGGCGTGCGGTGCCGCCGCGTCGGCGGGCAGCGGCGGCAGCGCCTCCCGGGCGGCCTGCGCGGCGATCTTCGCCACGACCCGGTCGGCGATCCGGGTGGCGCCGCGCTCGCCCGGCGGCACCCGGACCGGCGCCGGGCGCACCGCGCCGGTCCCGGCGGTCACCGCCGCTCACCGCCGCCGGTCGCGCCGGTCGGCACGGGTGCGGAAGAACTCACCCAGCTCCAGGTCGCCGTCCGCGAACCGGCCGAGGACGAACCCGATCGCACCCAGCGCCGCCACCAGCAGGAAGGCGGCGAAGCCGCCGAAGTACCCGGCGAAGCCCAGCGCCATTCCGGCGATCATGCCGATCACTGCCATGCTCATGCGGCGCTCCTCAGCTCGTCGGTTGTGCGGGGCCGGGTCGCCGGCGCGTCACTGGATGCGCGGCAGCTCGGGCTCCTCGTCCTCTTCTTCGGGCAGTTTGACGTCGCTGACCGCGATGTTGACCTCGACCACCTCAAGTCCCGTCATGCGTTCCACGGCGGCGATCACGTTCTCCCGTACGGCACGGGCGACATCGGCGATCGAGACGCCGTAGTCCACGACGATCTCCAGGTCCAGGGCGGTCTGCACCTCGCCGACCTCGGCCTTCACGCCCCGGCTCACCGACTTGGAGCCACCCGGCACCCGATCGCGCACGGCGCCGAAGGTGCGGGCCAGGCCGCTGCCCATGGTGTGGACGCCGACCACGTCCCGGGCGGCGAGACCCGCGATCTTCTCCACGACGCCGTCGGCGATGGTCGTCCGTCCGCGCGCCGCCGGATCGCCGCCGCCGCGCCGGGTGGCCTTACGGGTCGTCACCTGCGGCTCGTGGTCGTCCTCGGGGGCCGTCGTCATATCGGTCATCGCCGTACGTCCCTTTCGGTCGTCGTCCCCGTTCGTCCCCTGCGACCACCGTATGCAAGGTTCCCCGGCCACGCGCCGGGGATACGGCAGGCTGGTGGAATGACGGCGGAACGATGGACACAGGTGGTACGGCACCAGGTCGGGCTGGGCCGGCTGCTGCCGCTCGGGGAACCCGGCGACGGCGCGTGGATCACGGAGGAGGCGGCCGGGGCGGTGCTGGCACGCGCGCTGGCGGCCGGGGTGCCCGGGGTGCGGCTGGGCGCGCTGCGGATCACCCTCGCCGACCCGGAGGACGTGCGCGAACCCGTCGTACCGGCTCCGCCGAGCGCACTGCCGCCGGGCGCACTGCGGCTGACCGCGGACTTCGCCGCGGGGGCGGGCGAACCGCTGCCGGTGGTGGCGTCCCGTGTGCGGCTGGCCCTGGCGACGGCCGCGACGCAGCGGCTCGGGCTCGCGGTGAGGGAGGTGGACCTGCGGGTGACCGACCTGCTGGAGGCGGAGGAGGCGGTCCCGAAGACGCGTGCGGCACGGCCGGCGCCCGCGCGGCGGCCCACGGACCCGGACGAGGCCCGGGCGGCCGAGGCCGCACTGACCGTCCCCGGGGTGACCGGCCTGACCGGCTCGCTGGGCGGTCTCGGCCGGGCGGTACATCTGGAGGAGCGCACGGCCGGTACGGCGCTACCGCACCGGCATGTGCGCGTGGAGGTGACGACCGGCGCGGACTGCCGAGCCGTGGAGGTGGCCCAGCGGGTCCGCGAGGTCGTCCGGGACGCACTGGAGGACCGCCCGACGGTGGCGGTGCTGATCACAGCGGTGGAAAGCGCCTTTTAGGGGCGCGGGGAACCGCGCGCCCAGCCCTCACCGGCCCGCACGACCGCTCGTACTGCTACTCGCCGACGCCGGCCAGATCCCGCAGCCGCCGAGCCTGGGCGGCACGCTCGGCCGCACGCTGCTCGTCGTAGGTACGGTCCACGGCACCGCGCAGCAACGCCTTGGTCTCCACGACGGCATCCCGCGGCGCAGCCAGCAATGCGGCGGTCAGATCCCGCACAGCTCCGTCCAGTTGGTCACCGGGCACGGAAACATTGGCCAGCCCGGAGGCCACGGCCTCCTCCGCCCCGACGAACCGCCCGGTCGCGCAGATCTCCAGCGCACGGGCATACCCGACGAGACCGACCAGCGGGTGCGTGCCGGTCAGGTCGGGTACGAGGCCGAGGCTGGTCTCGCGCATGGCGAACTGCACGTCGTCCGCGACGACCCGCAGGTCGCAGGCGAGCGCGAGCTGGAAGCCGGCCCCGATGGCGTGCCCCTGGACGGCGGCGATGGACACGATGTCGTTCCGCCGCCACCAGGTGAACGCCTCCTGGAACTCGGCGATGCTCGCGTCGAGCCCGGCGTCGTCACGGCGCGCGAGTTCGATGAAGGTCGGCTCGCCCGGGATCCCTTCCGGGGTGAACATCTGCCGGTCGAGCCCGGCGGAGAAGGACCTGCCCTCGCCGCGCAGCACGACGACACGGACGGAGCCCGGCAGCAGACGCCCGGCCTCGGTGAGCGCCCGCCACAGGGCGGGGCTCTGCGCGTTGCGCTTGTCCGGGTTGGTCAGCGTCACCGTGGCGAGCGCGTCGTCGACGGTGAGCCGTACGCCGTCCTTGTCGAGTACAGGAGCGAGGTCCTGGTCGGGCGAAGCCATGGGGCGCCTCCGATGAGTGCGGTCATCCGGGCATGCCGAGGGCATGCTTAAGTGACTGCACAGTAACCACCCGGCCGATCAGATCGCCGACCGGGTGGCCACCATCGAAGCCGGTGGGCCGCCCGGAGTCAGGACGTAGCGGCCTTCTTGCCCCGGGTCGCTCCGCCACGCCCACGGAGCGTGACGCCCGACTCGCTGAGCATCCGGTGGACGAAGCCATACGAGCGGCCGGTCTCCTCGGCCAGCGCCCGGATGCTCGCACCGGAGTCGTACTTCTTCTTCAGGTCTGCCGCGAGCTTGTCGCGCGCGGCGCCGGTCACCCGGCTGCCCTTCTTCAGAGTCTCGGCCACCCGTGCCTCCTCATGGGAAGTGCGCTCTGGTCTCCTCATGATCACCCCTCTTGGGCGTGATGGCCACCCATTCGGCAAGGTCCGTAAGACATCGTTGTGACGACAGGAGCCGATCCCCACAAGCGGAACACGCGATTCCATCGAGTGGTGTGCGCACGGCCGAACGGGTGGATTCGCGAAGTACCAGGTCAGCGAAGTGAAGCGGCCGATCCCTTGGCATGCAGGGGATCGGCCGCAAAATCCGTGTACGACACACCCCGATACGAGGAGATCTCACACAGATGATGGATCACGGATCGGCCGAATGATCCATACGCAGTGGATCACGCCAGGGCGACGAGGTCCGCGTAGTCGGAGCCCCACAGGTCCTCGACGCCGTCCGGCAGCAGGATGATCCGCTCGGGCTGGAGTGCCTCGACGGCGCCCTCGTCGTGGGTGACGAGGACGACCGCGCCCTTGTAGGTGCGCAGGGCGCCGAGGATCTCCTCGCGGCTGGCGGGGTCGAGGTTGTTGGTGGGCTCGTCGAGGAGGAGCACGTTCGCCGAGGAGACGACGAGGGTCGCCAGGGCGAGACGGGTCTTCTCACCGCCCGAGAGGACACCGGCCGGCTTGTCGACGTCGTCCCCGGAGAACAGGAACGAGCCGAGCACCTTGCGGACCTCGACCAGGTCCATGTCGGGGGCGGCCGAGCGCATGTTCTCCAGGACCGTGCGGTCGGCGTCGAGGGTCTCGTGCTCCTGTGCGTAGTAACCGAGCTTGAGCCCGTGGCCGGGGACGACCTGGCCGGTGTCCGGCTTCTCGACGCCGGCGAGGAGGCGCAGGAGGGTGGTCTTGCCGGCGCCGTTGAGGCCGAGGATGACGACCCGCGAGCCCTTGTCGATGGCGAGGTCGACGTCGGTGAAGATCTCCAGTGAGCCGTACGACTTCGACAGGCCCTCCGCCGTCAGCGGGGTCTTGCCGCAGGGCGCGGGTTCCGGGAAGCGCAGCTTGGCGACCTTGTCGGACATCCGGACCTCTTCGAGACCGGAGAGCAGCTTCTCGGCCCGGCGGGCCATGTTCTGCGCGGCGACCGTCTTGGTGGCCTTGGCGCGCATCTTGTCGGCCTGGGCGTTGAGGGCGGCGGCCTTCTTCTCGGCGTTGGCCCGCTCCCGCTTGCGGCGCTTCTCGTCGGCCTCGCGCTGCTGCTGGTAGAGCTTCCAGCCCATGTTGTAGATGTCGATCACGGACCGGTTGGCGTCCAGGTAGAACACCTTGTTGACGACCGTCTCGACCAGGTCGACGTCGTGGGAGATCACGATGAAGCCGCCGCGGTACGTCTTCAGGTAGTCCCGCAGCCAGATGATCGAGTCGGCGTCGAGGTGGTTGGTCGGCTCGTCCAGGAGCAGCGTGTCCGCGTCGGAGAACAGGATGCGGGCCAGCTCGATACGGCGGCGCTGACCGCCGGAGAGGGTGTGCAGCGGCTGGCCGAGGACGCGGTCGGGCAGGTTCAGCGCGGCGGCGATGGTGGCGGCCTCGGCCTCGGCGGCGTACCCGCCCTTGGTGAGGAACTCCGTCTCCTGGCGCTCGTACTGCTTGAGGGCCTTCTCGCGGGTGGCGCCCTTGCCGTTCGCGATGCGCTCCTCGTTCTCGCGCATCTTGCGGATGAGCACGTCGAGCCCGCGCGCCGACAGCACCCGGTCCCGGGCCAGGACGTCCAGGTCGCCGGTACGGGGGTCCTGCGGGAGGTAGCCGACCTCGCCGGAGCGGGTGATCTGGCCGGCGGCGGGGATGCCCTCGCCCGCGAGGCACTTGGTGAGGGTGGTCTTGCCTGCGCCGTTGCGGCCGACGAGGCCGATGCGGTCGCCCTTGGCGACACGGAAGGTGGCGTTCTCGATGAGGACGCGCGCACCGGCGCGCAGCTCGATACCGGAGGCGGAGATCAAGGACAGACTCCAGGGCGTACAGGGGTTGGCGGGTGGGCGGCTGAGGACGTTCCCGCCGTCTAATGCGCGAGGAGAATGGCCATGGGAGAAGTCTAACGGGGCCGTGCAAGCGGTTTTTCTACGTCCACGCGTTCGGGCCGGGCCGCGGGAGATCGTTGCCGAGGGGCGTGCGGTCCGGGGTGATCCGTCCGAGGTCGTCCAGGGCCACGAGCTGCCCGGTCCAGGCGCCCCGCGCACAGGGCTGGGCGATCAGCAGGGCCGCGCCGTGCCGTACGGCGCCCTCGGGCCGGAACGCGCAGCCGGTGCGGGCGGGCAGCACCCAGCGCAGATCGCCGTCGGCGAGGCGGTACGCGGAGACGCGGTGCGGGGTGACGACCGCGAGGATGCCGTGACCGACGGGACGCAGGACACCGGTGCCGCCCTGGGCGGGGAGCCACTCGGCCGCGTCGGGCAGCGCGCGGTGCCAGCGCACCGAGCGGTCGTCGGCGCCGGTGAGCAGCCCGTCCTCCCACAGCGCGATCACCTCCTCGCCCGCGGTCAGCACGGCGACCGGCCGATGCCCCACGCGCGCGTACCGCCAGCGCGGCAGGCCCGTGCGGGTGTCGTAGGCGACGACGACGGCACCCCGCGCACGAGACGTCCACGCTCCCGCCTCCGGCCGGCGCTGCCCGTGCGCGGCCGGCACGAAACGGTCTCCGTACGGGGCGGGCGGCCGCAGGTGATGCGCGACACCGAACAGAACCGCGGCGAGGAGAACCCCGCAGAGGGCAGGGAGTGCACGGCGTACGCGGTGCACACGCGCGGGACGCCTGTGGGGGGTTGCGGGGCCCGGGGGACGCGGGTGGCTGGTGGGTGGTGGGGTGGCCACCTGTCCCCCTTCGGTGTCCTCGGCCGCGGATCAGGCGCAGAGCGTAGTCGCGGGCGGCGGGTGGGGGCCGGTGCCGGGGCGGGCGGGGGCGGGAAGTCGCCCGTTCGGGTGCGCGCCGGTCCGAGCCCGGGCTCGGCAGCGGCAGGGTGCGTTGTCAGTGCCGGCTGCAAGACTGAACGAGGCGCCCCAGAACCGACGCACAAGGAGTGATCGGCATGGCAGGTACGGGCGGCGGACGGCCGAGCCTCTACCCCACGGTGTTGTACGCGGACGCCAAGGCGGCGATACGGCAGCTCACGGAGGGCCTCGGTTTCACCGAACTGTCGGTGTACGAGACGCAGGACGGCAAGGTGATGCACGCCGAGCTGGTCCAGGGCAACGGCGCGGTGATGATCGGCTCCAAGGGCCGGGGCGGCCTGTTCGACACGGTGATGAAGGACGCGGGCCCCGCCGGGGTGTACGTCGTCGTGGACGACGTGGACGCCCACCACCAGCGGGCCCTGGAGCACGGCGTGGAGATCCTGATGCCCCCGACCGACCAGGACTACGGCTCGCGTGACTACATGGCCCGCGACACCGAGGGCAACATCTGGAGCTTCGGGACGTACGCCCCGGAGATCGGCGCCTGACCTCCGGGCCGGCTCATCCTCCGGTGTGCACCTGGAAGGCGGCTCGGCGCACGGCCTTGGCGAGGGCCGGGTCGGGGTGTGCGGCGGCGAGCGCGACCAGGACCTGCACGGTGCGGGGGTGACCGACGGCGCGGACCTCGTCGAGCAGCTGGGGGACCGTCGGCTGCACCGCGGACTCCAGATGCCGGACCAGCATCGGCGCCTCGCCGTGGTCGGCGACGGCCGCGGCGGTGTCCACCCACAGCCAGGTCGCCTCCTCACGGGTCAGGACCTCGTGGGCGTCCTCCGGATCGGCCCCGTCGTGCTCGGCGAGCCACAGCAGGGCGTACGGCCGGACGGCGGGCTCGTCCACGACGGCGCGCACGTCGGGCTCGGCGGGGGCGCCGACGACGCGCAGCGCCTCGAAGGCCAGGCCGCGCAGCAGGGCGTCCTCGCCGCGGGCGGCCTGGATCAGCTCGGTGACGGCGCTGCCGACGGGACGGGCGGCGAGCCAGGCGCGGTATTCGGCGCGGGCGGCGTTGGGGCGCAGCTGGGCGCAGCCGCGGAGCATGTCCTCGGCGGACTGCTCGATGTTGCCGGCCGGGCTCTGCGCGGCCACGCAGATCTGCTCCAGCTTGACCCAGACCGCCCAGCTGCCCAGCGGGGTGAGAGTGGCCTGGCCGTCGCCGTAGGTCAGCGCACCCACGGCGGCGAGGGCCCGCAGCGCCCAGTCGAGGAGCGGGGCGAGCGGGGTGTCGACGGCGGATGCGGGTGCGGCGGGACCGGCGGCCGCACCCGGCTCCCCGGTCCCGGCGGGCTGCCCGGCGCCGGGCTCGGCCGGGTGCTCCGGCCCCTGCGCGGTCGGCTGTCGCGGCACGGCCGGCCGCACGGATCCGGAGCCGGCGGGGTGGTCGGTGCCGGGCTCGTAGGGGACCTCGCAGCGCTCGGTGCGCAGTTCGGTGACCCGTTGCTGGAGCAGGTCGAGCAGCTGCTCGACCGGGACGGGACCGGCGGACAGCTGGAGGAAGGAGAGCACCTGCGGCATGGCCGAGACGACCTCCGCGACGGCGGCCGGCTCGTACTCCTCGGGTTCCGGGGAGGCGAGCGACCAGGCGTCGAAGAGGGCGACCCAGCCGCGCAGTACGGCGCTGTCGTCACGGTCCCAGGCGCGCAGCCGCCAGCCGGGGCGCGCGCTGTCGCCGTGCACCTCGACGAGTCCGGCCAGGCGGGCGGTGTCCCAGTCGGCGCGGACCTGAGCGGCGCTCAGGCCCAGGTCGGCGGCGGCGCGTTCGGCGGTGACGGCGGAGAGGGTGGCCTTGCCGTCGGCGGTGGCGCCGTCGCTGCCGGGACCGAGTGCGGCGTCGGCCCAGCGGGCCACGCGGACCGGGCCGGCCAGCCCGATGCGTGCCATTCTCGCCAGTTCGGCGGGGGCGGGTGTGCCCTCCGGCGGCCGGGGTGCGGGGCGGCGCGGGCGCCGCTGGTTCACAGCTCTGGGGGCGGCGGCCAGGGGTCGCGGTCGGACGAGTCGGAGCCTGGAGTCGCGCGGGATACGGGACGTCACGGGTGCAGTCTTCCGGTTGACGGTCCGAAAACCCAAACGGAATGTCACGGGGGGCGACGGGGCTGGCCAAGGCACGGGGTTCGGTGCGGGGCGAGGAGGGGTGATCAAGCCAGTCGTACGGCCTTAAACGGAATGCCCCGCACCGGGCGGGCAGGCGGTCCGGGGCCGCACATCGGGCCCCACATCAGGTCTCCGGTCAAACCTCACATCAAGGGTGTCAGGAAGCGGCGCAGCCGCTCCTCGTACTCCTTCGGGTCGGCGTTCCACATCGCCGCGTGCGGTGCGTTGGCCACGGTGTGCAGGGCGACCAGATCGGCGCGGCGGTGGGCGAGCCGGCGGGAGAGCTCCCAGGGGGCCACCTGGTCGTCGGGGCCGTGGAAGATCAGGGTCGGGACGGCGAGCCGCTCGGGGTCGGTGATCTCGGCGACCCGGTCGGCGTGCAGGCCGGCCCGGCCCTGCGCGGCCCGTACGGCGAGCGGCAGCAGCGGCTGGGGGGTGTGGCGGGCGTGGGCGAGGGCGCGCAGCGTGGCCTCCCAGCTGAGCACCGGCGAGTCCAGGACCAGTCCGGCGATGCGCTCGCGCACCGCGGAGTGCTCGGCGGCGCGCAGGGCCATGGTGGCACCGGTGGACCAGCCGAGCAGGACGACCCGGCGGGCGCCGTGGCGGACGGCGTGGCGGACGGCCGCGTCCAGGTCCCGCCACTCGGTCTCGCCGAGGTGGTTCAGGCCGTCCGGCGGGCGCGGCGCGCCGAGGTCGCCCCGGTAGGCGAGGGCGAGGACCGGCAGCCGGCGGGCGTGCAGGAAGCCCATGATGTTCATGGCCTGTTCCCGGGTGGCGCCCAGGCCGTGCACGGCGATCACCCAGGTGTCCCGCTGGCCGGGTACGAACCAGGCGGGCAGCCGGCCGAGTTCGCCGGGCACGTCGATGTCCGCGTGGTCGAGGCCGAGGGCGGCGGACGGATTGCCGATGTACAGGTTCGGGGTGAGCCACACCGCGTCGCCGGGGGCGAACGTGCCGTGCGTGACGCCTTCCAGACGGCGTACGACGGTGTCGGCCGTGTGCCGGGCCGCCTCCAGGACGGGGCCGACGACCGCGTGGGAGCCGTCGCCGGACAGGCCGTAGGTGCCGGGGCGCAGCGCGGCCAGGTCGCGGGTGAGCGTGATCTGGCCGGCAGCCGTGCCGTGCACGGTGAGGCGGGGCTCGGTGGGCAGCGGACGGCCCGCGGGCGCCTTCAGCGCGGCGTCACTGGCAAGCCGGCCGACGGCCACGGAGGCCATGCCGGCGGCCAGTGCGACGGTGAGTGCGGTGGCGGTCGCTTTGACGGGGCGCACGCGTCCAGTGTCATGGGGGTTGCCGTCACCGGCCAGCGGAAGGGCGGGGCCGAGTGGGGAGCGTCGGGGTGCGCATGGGTTCGGCACCGCCGGATCCCGGCGTCGTGGCCGAGCGCCGGTGCGGCGGATCGAGGGGAGCGGGGTCAGCAGGGCGCGGAGCAAAGGGCTGCGCGGCAAGGGGTCACCTCCGTTGGCCATACCCCTTCAAGCGTTCCCCGGCCTCGGCCAGTTGTGCCTCCGTCAGCAGAGACGGGGTCAGGCTCGGCACCGAGGACGCCGTCAGCCACAGGCGGCACATCCACTCCAGCTGGGCGGTGCGGTCGTAGGCCTGGTCGAGGCCGGCGCCGTAGGTGATCGTGCCGTGGTTCTGCAGCAGGCAGCCGGAGCGGCCCGCCAGGGCGCGGAGCATGTTCTGGGCCAGCTCGTCGGTGCCGTAGGTGGCGTACGGGGCGACGCGGACCGGGCCGCCCAGGGCGGCGGCCATGTAGTGGACCAGCGGCAGCTCGGGCACGAGCGTGGAGACCGCCGTCGCGTGCACGGCGTGGGTGTGGACGACCGCGCGGGCGTCGGTGGTGCGGTAGACGGCGAGGTGCAGGGGCAGCTCGCTGGTCGGCACCAGTGTGCCGAGCACCTGGCGTCCGGTGAGGTCGACGCCGGTCATGTCGTTGGGGGTGAGCCGGTCGTAGGGCACGCCCGACGGGGTGACGAGCACGAGGTCGCCGATACGCGCCGAGACGTTCCCGGAGGTGCCGACCACCAGCCCGTCGGTTACGGTCCGCCGCGCCGTCGCGACCAGTTCCGCCCAGATGCGTTCCCGTTCCGCGTCCCGCCGCTGTTCAGCCATGCCGCGATCCTGCCAGCCGCGCCCGGGGGCAAGAGGGGTGGCGGTCACTTCCGGCCGTCGGCACGCACCCCCGAACGGGTGGAAATCGGGAGGAATCGCCGCTCACGAGGCGCTGATTCGATGATCGCCGGGCCTTCAATGGTCTGCCTTGCCCGCCGGACGATCCCTCGTCCGCCGACCCGGGGAGACACATGGCCCGTGAACGCACTCGCCTCGGTCGCCGCGCCGGGGTCCTCGTGGCGGCCACGGCGGCGCTCGCCCTCCTGGGCACCGCGCCCGCGGCGGCCGGAGCCGGGGCGCCGACCGCGGCCAAGCCCCACGGACACGACGTCTCGTCGCACCAGGAGCGCGTCGACTGGCCGGCCGCCCGGTCCAAGGGCGCGCGGTTCGTCTACATCAAGGCGACGGAGTCCACGGACTACCGCAACCCCTACTTCTCGCAGCAGTACAACGGCGCACGCGAGGCGGGCCTGGTCCGGGGCGCCTACCACTTCGCCCGGCCGGACAAGTCCTCCGGCGCCAAGCAGGCCGCGTACTTCGTACGGCACGGCGGCGGCTGGCGGGCGGACGGCTGGACGCTGCCGCCCGCGCTCGACCTCGAGTACAACCCGTACGACAAGAAGCACAAGTGCTACGGGATGGGCAGGAAGCGGATGGTCCGCTGGATCCGGTCCTTCAGCAACGAGGTCAGGCGGAGGACCGGGCGCCGCCCCGTGATCTACACGTCGACCCCGTGGTGGGAGCTCTGCACCGGCAACAGCCGCGCGTTCACCGGCAACCCCCTGTGGATCGCCCGTCACGGCACCTCGCGGCCGGGGAAGCTGCCGGGCGGATGGCCGTACTGGACGATCTGGCAGTACGGCACGGAGGGCCGGCTGCCGGGTGACCAGAATCTCTTCAACGGGTCCACCAGCCGGCTGCGGACCCTCGCGCGGGGCCGGTAGCCATGGGGCGCCTGGGCCGAGAGGGCCGTACGGAACCCCACTCCCCCCATACGGACACCGTCGCGCCCGTCTCAGTTCATCTTCCGTTCACCCAGGTTGCCTACGGTCGTCCAGCCAATGACCTCGAACGATTGCCTGGGTAAATGGAAAGCTTCTCGCTGATTCTCGCGATTGTGGTGGTAACCGCACTCGCGTTCGATTTCACGAACGGTTTCCACGACACCGCGAACGCGATGGCCACCACCATCTCCACAGGCGCCCTGAAGCCGAAGATCGCGGTAACCATGTCCGCCGCCCTCAACCTGGTCGGCGCCTTCCTCTCCGTGGAGGTCGCGAACACGATCTCCAAGGGTCTCGTCGACGAGACCGGCATCCGTCCCGAGGTCATCTTCGCCGCCCTGGTCGGCGCGATCCTCTGGAACCTGCTGACCTGGCTGGTGGGCCTGCCGTCCAGTTCCTCGCACGCCCTGATGGGCGGTCTGATCGGCGCCACCGTCGCCTCCGCCGGCTTCGGTGCCGTGCACGGCGACGTGCTGGTCACCAAGGTGCTGCTGCCGGCGGTCGCCGCACCGGTCGTGGCGGGCGTCGCCTCGATGCTGGCCACCCGCTTCTCCTACGGCATCGGCGGCAAGGCCGAGGGCGAGGCCACCCGCAAGGGCTACCGCGCCGGCCAGATCGCCTCCGCCGGCCTGGTCTCCCTCGCCCACGGCACCAACGACGCCCAGAAGACGATGGGCATCATCACCCTCGCGCTGATCGCGGGCGGCGCCATCGCCCCGGGCTCCAACCCTCCCACCTGGGTCATCCTCTCCGCCGGCCTGGCCATCGCGCTGGGCACCTGGATCGGCGGCTGGCGCATCATCCGCACCATGGGCACCGGCCTGACCGACCTGGAGCCGCGCCAGGGCTTCGCCGCCCAGACCAGCGCCGCGACCGCCATCCTGGCCTCCTCCCACCTGGGCTTCTCCCTGTCCACCACGCACGTCGTCTCCGGTTCGGTGATGGGCGCGGGCCTCGGCCGCAAGGGCGGGGTGGTCCGCTGGTCCACCGCGACCCGCATGGCCGTCGCCTGGGTGCTCACCCTCCCGGCCGCCGCGCTGGTCGGCGCGGGCGCCGAGTCCGTCACGGACCTCGGTGACTGGGGCACCGCCGCGGTCGCCGTCTTCCTGGTCGCCGCGAGCGCCGCGATCTGGAAGATCTCCCGCCGTGAGGTCGTCGACCACACCAATGTCGTCGCCGACGCCGAGGAGCCGGCCGGCGTGGTGACCACCGCCATCGCCGCGGTGGCCCCGCCCCCGGCGGGCACGCTCACCGAGGACCTGACGGCGACGATCCCCTCCCCGGCCGCCGAACCCGCTGCCCCGGCCGCCCCGCCGGCCGCCACCGTCTGACCCCGGCCACCCCGGTTACGAAGGAAGCATCATGAAGATCGACTGGGCGGCCCTCGGCTCCGTCTTCGGCGTCAGCCTCGCCTTCACAGTGGGCCTGGTGGCCCTGTTCACCCTCGGCGTGGGCGGTCTGGCCCGGCGCGAGAAGGCCGCGGCCCAGGGCGGCTCCGCCGGCCTCGCCGTCACCGGCGCCTACGTCTGCTTCGCCGCGTGCGCGGCGGCGGTGGCGTACGGCATCTACCTGATCGTGGCCAAGCCCTGACCACACCCTCTGAAGGCTCCCCTCCCCCGGAAGGCGGAAGGGGGGCCTTTCTCATGCCCGCACACCCCGCGATGTGGGGATCCGCACACTCTCCCCCTGCAGGTCAACGGCAAGTTGACGGCCGTTCGGGGCGCGTGGTGGACTGCCCAGGCCATGTAGGGCGGCAGAAGAGGAAGCCGGTGCGAATCCGGCGCGGTCCCGCCACTGTCACCGGGGAAGAACCCCGGGAGCCAGGAACTCTCACCGCCGAATCTCGTCGAACCAGGGCGCGGACACCCTGAGTGAGGACACGGATCGCCATGCTCGGCTGCCGAAGGACCAGGACCCGAACCAGGCCCGCTCCTGTACCCACGGCCGGCTGAGCCGATGGGTGCCGATCGCACATACGCGTACGGCGCCGCCGCCGGCCTTCTCGGTGACCTGCTGCTCGGCGATCCGCGCCACGGGCATCCGGTCGCCGCGTTCGGCCGGGCGGCCGCTGCCGTGGACGGCGCGTTGTGGCACGACCACCGCGGCTGGGGCGCCCTGCACACCGTCGTGTGCGCCGGAGGCGCCGTCGCACTGGGCGCGGTGGCCGCACGCGCCGTACGCCCCTCCCCCGCCGCGTCCCTCGCGCTGACCGCCGCCGCCACCTGGGCGGTCGTCGGCGGTACGTCGCTCGCCCGGGAGGCCCGCACCATCGGGCGCGCTCTGGAGCGCGGAGACGTCCAGGCGGCGCGGGCCCGGCTGCCGCATCTGTGCGGCCGGGATCCCCAGGCGCTGGACGCCGACGGGATCGCCCGGGCAGTGGTCGAGTCGGTCGCCGAGAACACCTCCGACGCCGTCGTGGGGGCACTGGTGTGGGGGGCCGTGGCCGGGGTTCCGGGGCTGCTCGGGTTCCGGGCGGTCAACACGCTGGACGCGATGGTGGGTCACAAGTCCCCCCGCTACCGGCGCTACGGCTGGGCCTCCGCTCGGCTCGACGACCTGGCCGGCTGGCCGGGGGCGCGGCTGACCGCCGTGCTCGCCGCCGCGGCCGGGCCCGACCCCCGCGGTGCCCTGCGCGCCTGGAAGGCCGACGCCCGCAAGCACCCGAGCCCCAACGCCGGGCCCGTCGAGGCCTCCTTCGCCGGGGCCCTCGGCGTACGCCTGGGCGGCACGCTCTCCTACGGCGGCCGGGTCGAGCACCGGCCGGTGCTGAACGGGGACACCGGACGGGCGGTCCGGGTCACCGACATCGACCGGTCCGTACGGCTCTCCGGCCGCGTCGGCCTTCTCGCGCTCGGCACCACGGTCGCCGCGCGTCTCCTCGCCAAAGGTCTCGTCAAGGGTCTGAAGGGACGTGGAAAGTGAACGGGGGACTCCTCGTCGCCGGCACCACCTCCGACGCCGGCAAGAGCGTCGTGACGGCCGGGATCTGCCGGTGGCTGGTGCGCCAGGGTGTGAAGGTCGCGCCGTTCAAGGCGCAGAACATGTCGCTGAACTCCTTCGTGACCCGCCAGGGCGCGGAGATCGGGCGGGCCCAGGCCATGCAGGCCCAGGCGTGCCGGATCGAGCCGACCGCGCTGATGAACCCGGTGCTGCTCAAGCCGGGCGGCGAGCAGAGCAGCCAGGTGGTGCTGCTGGGCAGGCCGGTGGGCGAGCTGAGCGCGCGCGGGTACCACGGGGGGCGGCAGCAGCAGCTCCTCGGCACCGTGCTGGACTGCCTGGCCGAGTTGCGGGGCACGTATGACGCGGTGATCTGTGAGGGTGCGGGCAGCCCGGCCGAGATCAATCTGCGCCGGACCGACATCGTGAACATGGGCATCGCGCGGAGTGCGCGGCTTCCCGTGCTGGTGGTGGGCGACATCGACCGCGGGGGCGTCTTCGCGTCCTTCTTCGGGACCGTCGCCCTGCTGTCGCCCGAGGACCAGGAGCTGGTCGCCGGGTTCCTGGTGAACAAGTTCCGGGGCGATGTCGGCCTGCTGGAGCCCGGGTTGGAGATGCTGCGCGGGCTCACCGGACGGCCCGCCTACGGCGTCCTGCCGTTCCGGCACGGCCTCGGCATCGACGAGGAGGACGGACTGCGCGTTTCCCTGCGGGGGACTGTGCGGGAGTCGAACGTGGCCCCGCCCGTCGGCGAGGACGTGCTGCGGGTCGCCGTGTGCGCCATTCCGCTGATGTCCAATTTCACGGACGTGGACGCGCTGGCCGCCGAACCGGGTGTCGTGGTGCGGTTCGTGGACCGGGCCGAGGAGCTGGCGGACGCCGACCTGGTGGTGATCCCGGGCACGCGCGGGACCGTACGGGCCCTGGAGTGGCTGCGGGAGCGGGGGCTTGCCGACGCGCTTCTCAGGAGAGCCGCCGAGCAGCGCCCGATCCTCGGCATCTGCGGCGGCTTCCAGATTCTCGGCGAGCACATCGAGGACGAGGTCGAGTCGCGGGCCGGCGCGGTCGACGGGCTCGGCGTGCTGCCCGTGCGGGTGCGGTTCGCCCGCGACAAGACCCTGACCCGGCCGGCCGGGGAGGCCCTCGGCGAGCGGGTCGAGGGGTACGAGATCCACCACGGGGTCGCCTCCATAGAGGGAGGGCAACCGTTCATCTCCGATGACAAAGGACACAGCCTCGACGGCTGCCGGGTCGGACAGACCTGGGGCACGCACTGGCACGGTTCGCTGGAGTCGGACGGCTTCCGGCGGGCCTTCCTGCGCGAGGTGGCCGCCGCCGCGGGCCGCCGCTTCGTGCCGGCGCCCGGCACCTCCTTCGCCGCGCTGCGCGAGGAGCAGCTCGACCGGCTCGGCGACCTGATCGAACAGCACGCGGACACGGACGCGCTCTGGCGGCTCATCGAGTCGGGCGCGCCGCAAGGACTGCCTTTCATTCCACCGGGAGCGCCCGCATGAGCACAGTGTTGTTGTTGTCGACCGCCGACACGGATCTGCTGGCGGCCCGGGCCTCCGGCGCGGACTACCGCATCGGCAACCCGACCCGGGTGGACGTCCGCGAGGAGCTGCCGCGCCTGCTCGACGGGGCCGACCTGGCCGTCGTACGGCTGCTGGGCGGCAAGCGCGCCTGGGAGGAGGGGCTCACCGCACTGAAGGCGGCCGGGATCCCGACCGTGCTGCTGGGCGGCGAGGCCGTGCCCGACGCCGAGCTGATGGCCGAGTCGTCGGTGCCGGCCGGTGTGGTGGCGGAGGCGCTGAAGTACCTGGTCGAGGGCGGCCCCGCGAACCTGCTGGAGCTGTCCCGGTTCCTGTCGGACACCGTGCTGCTGACCGGTGAGGGCTTCGAGGAGCCGCGGAAGATGCCGGAGTACGGCGTCCACGGCTCGTACCCGGTCCGCGACGGCCGGCCGACCGTGGGCGTGCTCTTCTACCGGGCGCACGAACTGAGCGGCAACACCGCCTTCGTGGACACCCTGTGCGAGGCGATCGAGGCGAAGGGCGCCAACGCCCTGCCCGTCTACTGCGGTTCGCTGCGCGGCGCGGACGCCGGGCTGTACGAGTTGCTGGCGAAGGCCGACGTGCTGGTCGCCACGGTGCTGGCGGCCGGCGGCACGCACGCCTCGCAGGCCTCGGCGGGCGGCGACGAGGAGTCCTGGGACATCGGGGCGCTCGCGGATCTGGACATCCCGGTGCTGCAGGGCCTGTGCCTCACCTCCTCGCGGGCCGCCTGGGAGGAGTCCGACGCCGCCCTGTCCCCGATGGACGCGGCGATGCAGGTCGCGATCCCGGAGTTCGACGGGCGGCTGATCACCGTGCCGTTCTCCTTCAAGGAGCAGGGCCCGGACGAGGTCCCGGTGTACCTCGCCGACCCGGAACGGGCCGCGCGGGTGGCCGGAATCGCCCTGCGCCACGCCCGGTTGAAGCACAAGCCGAACGCCGAGAAGAAGGTCGCGCTGGTCTTCACGGCGTACCCGACCAAGCACTCCCGGGTCGGCAACGCGGTCGGACTGGACACGCCCGCGTCGGCGGTGCGGGTACTGGACGCGCTCCGGGACGCCGGCTACGCACTCACCGAGTACCCCTCCGGCGGCGACGAGTTGATCCACCGGCTGATCGCGGCCGGCGGTCACGACGTGGAGTGGCTCACGGAGGAGCAGCTGGCGGCGGCTCCCGCGCGGGTGCCGCTGGCCGACTACCGCGCCTGGTTCGAGAAGCTCGACCCGGAGCTGCGGGACGCGATGACCGAGGCGTGGGGCGAGCCGCCGGGCAGCCTCTATGTCGACGGTGACGACATCGTGCTGGCGTCGCTGCAGTTCGGGAACGTCGTCGTGATGATCCAGCCGCCGCGCGGCTTCGGCGAGAACCCGATCGCGATCTACCACGACCCCGACATGCCGCCCTCGCACCACTACATGGCGGCCTACCGCTGGCTGGAGAACAGCTTCGGCGCGGACGCGATCGTGCACATGGGCAAGCACGGCACGATGGAGTGGCTGCCGGGCAAGGGGCTCGGCCTGAGCGCGGGCTGCGCCCCGGACGCGGTGCTCGGCGACCTGCCGCTGATCTACCCGTTCATCGTCAACGACCCCGGCGAGGGCACCCAGGCCAAGCGGCGCGGGCACGCCACGGTGGTCGACCACCTGGTGCCGCCGATGGCCCGCGCCGACACCTACGGCGACCTCGCCAAGCTGGAGCAGCTGCTGGACGAGTACGCGCTCGTCTCCGACCTGGACCCGGTGAAGGCCCCGGCCGTGCGCGCCCAGATCTGGACGCTGGTCAAGGCGGCCGAGCTGCACCACGACCTGCATGTGGACGAGCAGCCGGACGACGACGAGTTCGACGAGTTCGTCATGCACATCGACGGCTATCTGTGCGAGATCAAGGACGTGCAGATCCGCGACGGTCTGCACATCCTGGGCGGCGGCCCGGTCGCCGAGCCGCGCGTGAACCTGGTGCTCGCCGTGCTGCGCGCCTCGCAGGTGTGGGGCGGCCGGGCGAACGCGCTGCCGGGGCTCAGGGCCTCGCTCGCCGCCCATTTCGGGCTGGTGGAGAAGGAGCTGCTGGCCGAGCCCGGTGCCCCGGTGAAGGTGCCGGTGGAGCTGACCGACCTCGTCGAGGGTCCGGCGCGCACCGCGTCCGACGCGATCGACCTGCTGGAGCAGCTGTGCCGGCGGATCGCGGAGGGCATGGAGGCACGGGCCTGGGACCGTGCGGTCGTCCCGGCCGTGCTGCGGGGCGTGCTCGGCACCGAACTCCCGGACGCCGTGGCGGTGCTGGAGTTCGCGTGCGACGAGGTCGTACCGCGGCTGGCGAGGACCACGGACGAGATCGGGCACATCCTGCGGGCGCTGGACGGCGGTTACGTCCCGGCGGGTCCGTCGGGTTCGCCGACCCGCGGTCTGGTGAACGTGCTGCCGACCGGCCGGAACTTCTACTCGGTCGACCCCAAGGCGATTCCTTCGAGGCTGAGCTGGGAGGTCGGCCAGTCGCTGGCCGACTCGCTGGTGCAGAGGTATCTGCAGGACACGGGCGAGTACCCGAAGTCCGTCGGTCTGACGGTGTGGGGTACGTCCGCGATGCGCACCCAGGGCGACGACATCGCCGAGATCCTGGCGCTGCTGGGCTGCCGCCCGGTGTGGGACGACGCCTCGCGCCGGGTCACGGGCTTCGAGGTGGTCCCCCTGGAGGAGCTGGGCCGGCCGCGCATCGATGTGACGGTCCGTATCTCCGGTTTCTTCCGGGACGCGTTCCCGCACGTCGTCGGGCTGATCGACGACGCGGTGCGGGCGGTGGCCGAGCTGGACGAGCCGGCCGAGTCCAACTACGTGCGGGCGCACGCCGACGAGGACACCGCCGAGCACGGCGACCGGCGGCGCGCCACGGCCCGTGTCTTCGGCTCGAAGCCGGGGGCCTACGGTGCCGGTCTGCTCCCGCTGATCGACGCGCGCAACTGGCGCAGCGACGCGGATCTGGCCGAGGTGTACGCCGTCTGGGGCGGGTACGCGTACGGGCGCGGGCTCGACGGGCGGGCGGCGCGCGGGGACATGGAGACCGCGTTCCGGCGGATCGCGGTGGCGGCGAAGAACGTCGACACCCGCGAGCACGATCTGGTCGACGCAGACGACTACTTCCAGTACCACGGCGGCATGGTCGCCATGGTGCGGCATCTGACCGGCGCCAACCCCGAGGCGTACGTCGGCGACAGTGCCGTACCGGACCAGGTGAAGACCCGCACGCTGGGCGAGGAGACGCACCGTGTCTTCCGGGCCCGCGTGGTCAACCCGCGCTGGATGGCGGCCATGCGCCGGCACGGCTACAAGGGCGCCTTCGAGATGGCGGCGACCGTGGACTATCTGTTCGGCTACGACGCCACGGCGGGCGTGGTCGACGACTGGATGTACGAGAAGCTCAGCGCGGAGTACGTCTTCGACCCGGAGAACCGGGACTTCATGCAGAAGTCCAACCCGTGGGCGCTGCGCGGCATCACCGAGCGGCTGCTGGAGGCGGCGGACCGCGGCCTGTGGGCGGAGCCGGACGCGGACACGCTGGAGCGGCTGCGCGCCACCTACCTGGAGCTGGAAGGCGACTTGGAGGGCGACGACCAGTGACAACCCCCTTCCCTTTTACGGCCGTGGTCGGTCAGGACGACCTGCGGCTGGCGCTGCTGCTGAACGCCGTGTCCCCGGCGGTGGGCGGGGTGCTGGTGCGCGGCGAGAAGGGCACGGCCAAGTCGACGGCCGTGCGTGCTCTGTCGGCGCTGCTGCCACAGGTGGCCGTCGTCCCGGGGTGCCGGTTCTCCTGTGATCCGGCGGCACCGGACCCGTCGTGCCCGGACGGCCCGCACGAGCGGGGGGCGGGTGCGGCCCGTCCCGCACGGATGGTCGAGCTCCCCGTCGGTGCCTCCGAGGACCGGCTGGTCGGTGCCCTGGACATCGAGCGGGCGCTCGCGGAGGGTGTGAAGGCGTTCGAGCCGGGTCTGCTGGCCGACGCGCACCGCGGGATCCTCTACGTCGACGAGGTCAACCTGCTCCACGACCACCTGGTCGACCTGCTGCTGGACGCGGCGGCGATGGGTGCGTCGTACGTGGAGCGCGAGGGTGTGTCGGTGCGGCACGCGGCCCGCTTCCTGCTCGTCGGCACCATGAACCCCGAGGAGGGCGAGCTCAGGCCCCAGCTTCTGGACCGGTTCGGGCTGACCGTGGAGGTCGCGGCCTCGCGGGAGCCGGACCAGCGGGTCGAGGTGGTGCGGCGCCGGCTGGCGTACGACGACGATCCGGCCGGCTTCGCCGCCCGGTGGGCCGAGGAGGAGGCCGTCGTACGGCAACGGATCGTGGCGGCACGGGAGTTGCTGCCGCAGGTGCGGCTGGGCGACGGTGCGCTGCGGCAGATCGCGGCGACCTGCGCGGCCTTCGAGGTGGACGGCATGCGCGCCGACATCGTGATGGCGCGTACGGCGACGGCGCTGGCCGCGTGGGCCGGGCGGACGGACGTCCTCGCGGAGGACGTCCGGCAGGCGGCGCTGCTGGCGCTCCCGCACCGCAGGCGCCGTAACCCCTTTGACGCGCCGGGCCTGGACGAGGACAAGCTGGACGAGACGCTGGAGCAGTTCTCCGGGGAGAACGAGGGCGACGACGACCCCGATCCGGACGGTCCCGGCGGGGGCGGTGGCGGGCCGCAGCCCGACTCCGGTCCGCAGGGGGGCGGGGACGCCGCCGCGCGGCCGGAGTCCGGTGAGGGCGGGGAACCGCAGGCCTCCGGCGCGCGGGAGCAGTCGGCCGTACGGGCCGCCGAGCCGTTCCGGACCAAGGTGCTGAGCGTGCCCGGGATCGGCGAGGGGGCGGCCGGACGGCGGTCACGCGCGCGGACCGAGCACGGGCGGACGACCGGTGCCCGGCGGCCCCGGGGGGCCCTGACCAAGCTGCACCTGGCGGCGACCGTGCAGGCGGCGGCCCCGCACCAGCGGGCGCGCGGCCGGTCCGGGCCGGGGCTGGTGGTCCGCCGGGACGATCTGCGGCAGGCGACCCGGGAGGGCCGCGAGGGCAACCTCGTGCTGTTCGTCGTGGACGCCTCGGGGTCGATGGCGGCGCGGCAGCGGATGGGTGCCGTGAAGGGGGCCGTGCTGTCGCTGCTGCTGGACGCGTACCAGCGGCGGGACAAGGTGGGGCTGGTGACGTTCCGGGGGTCGGGCGCCGATGTCGCGCTGCCGCCGACCTCGTCGGTCGACGCGGCCGCGGCGCGGCTGGAGTCGCTGCCGACCGGTGGCCGTACGCCGCTGGCCGCCGGGCTGCTCAGGGCGCACGAGGTGCTGCGCGTGGA
This sequence comes from Streptomyces sp. NPDC030799, assembly GCF_055572255.1. Lineage (NCBI taxonomy): Bacteria > Bacillati > Actinomycetota > Actinomycetes > Kitasatosporales > Streptomycetaceae > Streptomyces > Streptomyces sp. NPDC030799. The sequence goes on from NZ_JBVIDS010000008.1 coordinate 50,969, forward strand.
GCGGCTGCGGGATCCGGCGCGGCGGGCGCTCGTGGTCGTGGTGACCGACGGGCGGGCCACCGGCGGCCCCGAGCCGGTCGCGCTGGCAGGGCGTGCGGCGCGGCTGTTCGCGGCCGAGTCGGTCGCCTCGGTGGTCGTGGACTGCGAGTCGGGGCCGGTGCGGCTCGGGCTCGCCGGGCAGCTCGCGGGTGAGCTGGGCGGTACGGCCGTCACGCTGGACGAGCTGCGGGCCGACTCGATCGCCGGGCTGGTCAGGGACGTGCAGGGGACGCAGAGGACTTCGAGGAGGGCCGCGTAATGCCGCAGGGACAGCCGAGTGTGGTACCGGACGACGGACTGACCACCCGTCAGCGACGCAACCGTCCGCTGGTCGTCGTGCACACCGGCATCGGCAAGGGCAAGTCCACCGCCGCGTTCGGGCTCGCACTGCGCGCCTGGAACCAGGGGTGGCCCATCGGGGTGTTCCAGTTCGTGAAGTCGGCCAAGTGGAAGGTCGGCGAGGAGAACGCGCTGCGGGTGCTCGGCGCCTCCGGCGAGGGCGGGACCGTGGACTGGCACAAGATGGGCGAGGGCTGGTCCTGGGTGCAGCGCGATCAGCAGATGGACAATGAGGAGAAGGCCCGGGAGGGCTGGGAGCAGGTCAAGCGGGACCTGGCCGCCGAGACGTACCGGCTGTACGTGCTGGACGAGTTCGCCTACCCCATGCACTGGGGGTGGGTGGACACCGACGAGGTCGTGGACGTGCTGCGGAACCGGCCCGGCACCCAGCATGTGGTGATCACCGGGCGGAACGCGCCGGAGAAACTGGTGGACTTCGCCGACCTCGTCACCGACATGTCCAAGGTCAAGCACCCCATGGACGTGGGGCAGAAGGGCCAGAAGGGCATCGAGTGGTGATGTCGTCGGTGCCTCGGCTGGTCATTGCCGCGCCTTCCTCGGGCAGCGGCAAGACCACCGTCGCCACGGGGCTGATGGCCGCGTTCGCCGCGCGGGGGCTCGCCGTGTCCCCGCACAAGGTCGGGCCGGACTACATCGACCCCGGCTACCACGCGCTCGCGACCGGGCGGGTGGGACGCAACCTGGACGCGTATCTGTGCGGTCCCGAGCTGGTCGCTCCGCTGTTCCTGCACGGGGCGCGGGGCTGTGACCTGGCCGTGGTCGAGGGCGTGATGGGGCTGTACGACGGGGCGGCCGGAGAGGGTGAACTGGCGTCCACCGCTCATGTCGCCAAGCTGCTGCGGGCGCCGGTGGTGCTGGTGGTCGACGCGTCGTCGCAGTCGCGGTCGGTGGCGGCGCTGGTGCACGGGTTCGCTTCCTGGGATCCGGAGGTGCGGGTCGGGGGCGTGATCCTGAACAAGGTGGGCTCCGACCGGCACGAGGAGCTTCTCCGGGAGGCCCTGGATTCGGCGGGGGTGCCTGTCCTCGGTGTGCTGCGGCGGGTTCCGCAGGTGGATACGCCTTCTCGCCATCTGGGGTTGGTGCCGGTGGCCGAGCGACGGTCCGACGCGACAGACGCAGTGGCGGCGATGGCCGCTCAGGTGGAGCGAGGTTGCGATCTCGAAGCTCTGCGGCGACTGGCGCGGAGTGCGGGAGACCTGTCATGCGCTCCTTGGGAACCGCCCGTCACCACCACGGGCAAGCGTGAGGTGGTCGCCGTGGCCGGCGGACCCGCCTTCACCTTCTCCTACGCCGAACACACGGAACTGCTCACCGCCGCCGGTGCCGACGTCGTCACCTTCGACCCCCTGCGGGACGAGCAACTGCCGGAAGACACCGCCGGGTTGGTCATCGGCGGCGGTTTCCCCGAGATGTATGCCGGTGAGCTGTCCGCCAACGAGCCGCTGAGGAAGGCCGTCGCCGAACTGGCCCTCGCCGGTGCTCCCGTCGCCGCCGAGTGCGCCGGGCTGATCTACCTGTGCCGCGAGCTGGACGGGCAGCCCATGTGCGGGGTGCTGGACGCGACCGCACGCATGACGGAACGGCTGACCCTCGGCTACCGGGACGCCGTGGCCGTCGGGGACAGTGTGCTGGCCGTCGCCGGGACCCGGATGCGGGGGCACGAGTTCCATCGCACGGTCGTCGAGCCCGGCGTCGGTGAGGCTCCCGCCTGGGGCGTGCGGGCGCCCGTACGGCGGGTCGAAGGTTTCGTACAGCGGGGCGTGCACGCGAGTTACCTGCACACGCACTGGGCGTCCGAGCCCGGTGTCGCCCGTCGGTTCGTGGAGAGGTGCCGGACGTCATGAGCAGCAGGCTGGTCGGAGTCGGGGTCGGTCCCGGTGATCCGGAGCTGGTGACCGTCAAGGGGGTCAACGCGCTGCGGGCCGCCGATGTCGTCGTCGTCCCGGTGATGGACACCGGGGAGCGGGGGCGGGCCGAGGCGACCGTGTTGCACTACGTGCCCGCGGAGAAGGTCGTCCGGGTGGTGTTCGCGCTGAACGAGCGGACCGACCGGGCGCGCCGGGAGGCCGCCTGGGACGCGGCGGGCGGGCGGGTCGCCGAGCTTCTCGCAGCGCACGGATCCGTCGCCTTCGCCACCATCGGCGATCCGAACGTGTACTCCACGTTCACCTATCTCGCCCAGACCATCACGGAGCTGGTGCCGGACGTGGTCGTGGAGACCGTGCCCGGGATCACCGCCATGCAGGATCTGGCGGCGCGGTCCGGTGCCGTGCTGACCGAGGGCACCGAACCGCTGACGCTGGTGCCGGTCACCGCCGGGTCCGCCGTGCTCAAGGACGCGTTGGCCGGGCCCGGGACCGTCGTGGCGTACAAGTTCGGGCGGCAGGCCGCCGAGGTCGCCGAGGCGCTGCGGGAGACCGGGCGGCTCGGGGACGCCGTGTGGGGTTCGGCGCTGGGGCTGCCGGAGGAGTCGGTGCGGTCGGCCGGCGAGCTGGACGGGACGCCGTTGCCGTATCTGTCGACGCTGATCGCGCCCCCGCGGCGGGACGGCGGGCGGGGCGGGAAGCTGTGAGCCGGCCCGGGCGACCGGTCGGCTCAGCCGCCGGAGAGGCCGACCACCAGCCAGATGAAGGCCGCGCCCGCCACCGTGCACAGCAGGGTGGAGCGGGCCGGGTGCTCGTGGTGGGCCTCGGGCAGGATCTCGGCGGCGGCGAGGTAGAGCAGTACGCCGCCGAAGAGGCCGAGATAGCCGCCGAGTACCGGCTCGGGGATGTGGAAGAAGGCGGTCGACACCGCGCCGAGCAGCGGTGCGCAGGCGTCGGCGACCAGCATGGCGATGGCGCGGCGACGGGCGTTGCCGTACAGGCTCGTGATGGTGAAGGTGTTGAAGCCGTCCGCGAAGTCGTGCGCGATCACGGCGAGCGCGACGGCCGCGCCCATGCCGCCGCCCACCTGGAAGGCCGCGCCGATCGCCACGCCGTCCATGGCGCTGTGGCCCACCATGGCGCCGGCCGCCGCCAGGCCCACCTCGGGCGCCCGGTGGTCGTGTCCCTCGGCGCCGCCGTGCGCGGCCTGCCGGGCGGCCAGCGTGCGCTCCACCAGATGGGCCAGCAGGAAGCCGGTCACGAACAGCAGCAGGGCGGCGGGTACGCCGAAGACCTCGTGGTGGGCGGCGTGCAGCGCCTCCGGCAGCAGGTCCAGGCCGACCACGCCCAGCATCAGACCGCCGGCCAGTCCGAGGACCAGGTGCCGACGGTCGGTCACGCGCTGTGCCGTCCAGCCGCCGGCCAGCGTCATCAGGAACGCGCCGAGCGCGACGAAGACCGCCATAGGCCCTTGCTATCCGATGAAGGCGCCTTCGTGCACATCCGGCCACGCCCACATCGACGCAGAACCTGATATTTCCCCTGCTTTTCATTGGTGACCCCGTACGAGAGGACCCTCCCATGGCCGATGCCCCCACCGGCAAGGTGACGTTCGTCGGTGCCGGCCCCGGCGCCGCCGATCTGCTGACGTTCCGTGCCGCGCGCGCGATCGCGGAGGCGGACGTGGTGATCTGGGCGGCGAGCCTGGTCCAGGCGGAGGTCCTGGCGCACGCGCGCGAGGACGCTCAGGTCCTCGACTCGGCGGCCATGTCCCTGGAGGACGTCGTCGCCGTCTACCGGCGCGCCCGTGCCGAGGGCCTGAAGGTGGCCCGGATCCACTCCGGCGACCCGGCGCTGTGGGGCGGCACGCAGGAACAGCTGGACCGGTGCGCCGAGATCGGCATCGCCACGGAGGTCGTCCCCGGGGTCTCGTCCTTCTCCGCCGTCGCCGCGCTCGCCCAGCGTGAGCTGACCATCCCCGAGGTCGCGCAGTCCGTCGTCCTCACCCGGCTGGGCGGCGGCAAGACGCCGATGCCGCCCGGCGAGGAGGTGCGCGAGTTCGCCCGGCACGGCACCACCATGGCGGTCTTCCTGTCGGCGGCGCGCAGCGGACAGCTGGTGCGCGAGCTGCTGGAGGGCGGCTATCCGACGGACACGCCGGTGGTCGTCGCCTACCAGGCGACCTGGCCGGAGGAGCTGATCGTGCGCTGCACCATCGGCACGCTGGAGGAGACGGTCAAGGAGCACAAGCTCTGGAAGCACACGCTCTTCCTGGTCGGCCCGGCGCTGGACGCGCACGGCACCCGTTCGCACCTGTACCACCCGGGGCACTTCCACGGATACCGCAAGGCCGACCCCGAGGCCCGGCGGGCCCTGCGCGAGCAGCGGGCGAAGAGTTGATCACGGTCGTCGGCACGGGGACGGGCGCGCCGGTCGCCGCGGACGTTCTCGCGGGCGCCGCGCTGGTGGTCGGCGGGCGCCGGCACCTGGACGCGGTACGGCTGCCCGACGGCGCCGAGCAGGTCGTGCTGGGGCCGCTGGCGCCGGCGCTGGACATCATCGAGCGGTATCTGGAGAAGCGGAGCCGGGTCGTCGTACTGGCCTCCGGCGACCCGGGGTTCTTCGGGATCGTCCGGGTGCTGGCCGAGCGGTTCGGGTCGCGGCGGCTTGAGGTGCGGCCCGGTGTCTCGTCCGTGGCCGCCGCGTTCGCGCGGGTGGGGCTGACATGGGACGACGCCGTGGTCGTCAGCGCACACGGCAGGGAGCTGCGTACGGCGGTCAACGTGTGCCGCGCGCGGCCGAAGGTGGCGGTGCTGACGGGGCCGGGCGCGGGGCCGGCGGAACTGGGGGCGGCGCTGCTGCACCGCTCTCGGGTACCGCGGGACGCGACGGCCGGTCCGGAGGCCGCGTCGGCGCACGCGCCCCGCGGGCGCGTCCTCGTCGTCGCCTCCGCCCTCGGCTCCGCGGAGGAGCGCGTCGAACGGGTCACGCCCGCCGAGGCCGCCGCCCGGAACTGGGGCCCGGACGTCAGCGTGGTGCTGTGCCTGGACGAGACACGCGCTCTCGGCGGGGTGCGTACGGTCGCCGGGGCACCGGCCGGACCCGCCCGATGGGCGCTGGACGAGGGCGGGTTCGCGCACCGCGACTCGATGATCACCAAGTTCGAGGTGCGGGCGCTGGCGCTGGCCCGGCTGGGGCCGCGGCTGGGCGACCTGGTGTGGGACGTGGGCGCCGGCTCGGGCTCGGTGGCGGTGGAGTGCGCGCGGCTCGGCGCGGCCGTCGTCGCCGTGGAGAAGGCGGCGGACGGGGTGGCGCGGATCCACGCCAACGCGCACGCCCACGGGGTCGACGTGGACGTGGTGCACGGCCCGGCCCCCGAGGCCCTGGACACGCTCGACGATCCCGACGCGGTGTTCGTCGGCGGTGGCGGCCGGGAACTGCCCGCCGTCGTCGGCGCGTGCGCGCGGCGGGCCCGGCGGACCGTGGTCGTCGCCATGGCCGCGCTGGACCGTGTGCCGGCCGCCCGTGAGGCGCTCACGGCCGCCGGGTTCACCTGCGACGGGGTGCTGCTGCAGTCCTCGCGCCTGGCGCCGCTGCCCGGGGACGTGACCCGGCTCGCGGCCACCAATCCTGTGTTTCTGCTCTGGGGTGACAGAACCCCGGTATCGAGTGAGGGAGTTGCCCAGTGATCGGCCTGATTTCCGCCACCGCGGCGGGGGCGGTGGCGCGGGACCGGCTGGCCGCGGCCTGGCCGGACCGTACGCGCGTGTACGAGGGTCCCGTCGGGGAGGCGGTACGGGCCGCGTTCGCCGAGTGCGAGCAGCTGGTGTGCTTCCTGGCGACGGGCGCGACGGTACGGCTGCTCGCGCCCCTGCTCGGCGACAAGACGGCCGACCCGGGTGTGGTGTGCGTGGACGAGGGCGGCCGGTTCGCGGTGTCACTGGCCGGCGGGCACGGCGGGGGCGCCAACGAACTGGCCCGCGCGGTCGGCGAGCTGCTGGGGGCCCAGCCGGTGGTGACGACCGCGACGGACTCCGTGGGACTGGCGGGCCTGGACACGCTCGGGCTGCCGTACGAGGGCTCGGTGGCCCTGGTCTCCCGCGCCCTGCTGGACGGCGAACCGGTCGCGCTGGAGGCAGAGGTGCCGTGGCCGCTGCCGCCGCTGCCGGTCTCGGCGCAGGGGTCGTACACCATCCGGCTCACCGACCGCGATGTCGCGCCGGGCGAGCGTGAGGTGCTGTTGCGTCCGCCGTCCCTGGTGGTCGGGGTCGGCGCGTCCAAGGGCGCGCCGGTGGACGAGGTCCTCGGGCTGGTCGAGGAGACGCTGGCGCAGGCGGGCCTCTCGGTGCGGTCCGTGGCCGAACTCGCCACGGTGGACGCCAAGTCCGAGGAGCCGGGCCTGCTGGCCGCCGCCGAACGGCTCGGGGTGCCGCTGGTGACGTACTCCGCCGAGGAGCTTGCGGCGGTCGAGGTGCCCAACCCGTCGCACGCGCCGCTCGCGGCCGTCGGCACACCGTCGGTGGCGGAGGCCGCCGCGCTGGTGCGCGGCGGTGAACTGCTGGTGCCCAAGCGGAAGTCGGAGCGTGCGGACGGCCGGCCCGCGATGGCGACCTGCGCGGTCGTACGACGCCCGGGACGCGGGCGGCTCGCGGTGGTCGGGCTCGGGCCGGGCGCCCGGGACCTGCTCACCCCGCGCGCGGCGGCCGAGCTGCGCCGGGCCTCGGTGCTGGTCGGCCTCGACCAGTACGTGGACCAGATCCGCGACCTGCTGCGGCCGGGCACCAGGGTGCTGGAGTCTGGGCTCGGCGCCGAGGAGGAGCGGGCCCGTACGGCGGTCGCGGAGGCCCGCAAGGGGCATGCGGTGGCGCTGATCGGCAGCGGGGACGCGGGCGTGTACGCCATGGCCTCCCCGGCGCTCGCCGAGGCGTCGGACGACATCGACGTGGTCGGGGTGCCCGGGGTGACGGCCGCGCTGGCCGCCGGGGCGGTCCTGGGCGCGCCGCTGGGCCACGACCACGTCTCCATCAGCCTGTCCGACCTGCACACGCCGTGGGAGGTCATCGAACGCCGGGTGCGGGCGGCGGCCGAGGCGGACCTCGTCGTGACCTTCTACAACCCGCGCTCCCGGGGCCGCGACTGGCAGCTGCCAAAGGCGCTCGCGATCCTGGCCGGGCACCGGGAGCCGACGACACCGGTGGGCGTCGTACGCAACGCCTCCCGGCCGGACGAGTCGAGCCGGGTGACCACGCTCGCCGGGCTGGACCCGGCGACGGTCGACATGATGACGGTCGTCACCGTGGGCAACACCGCGACCCGCACCGTCGCGGGCCGCATGGTGACCCCGCGCGGCTACCGCTGGCAGGAAGCCGCACCGATGAGCGGCTCCGCCGCGGGGCAGGAGGACGCCCAGTGAACCGTGTGGTCCACCCCATCGAGCAGGAGTCCTTCCGGCGGCTGCGCGCCCGCCTGGACACCTCGCACTTCCCGCCCCTGACCCGGGCGGTCGTGGAGCGGGTCATCCACTCCGCCGCCGACCTGGAATACGCGACCGACCTCGTCATGGCCGAGGACGACCTGGTGAAGGCGCACGCGGCGCTGCACGCCGGGGCGCCGGTCGTCGTGGACGTGGAGATGGTCGCGGCCGGCATCACCCGGCGGGAGACCGTGTGCCGGCTGAAGGACGCCACGTCCGGTCCGGGACTGACCCGTTCGGCCCATGCCGTCCGGCTCGCCTACGAACAGGTCGGACCGGGCGCCCTGTGGGTGATCGGCTGTGCGCCGACCGCCCTGGAGGAGCTGCTCACCCTGGACGCCTCCCCCGCACTCGTCATCGGTCTGCCCGTCGGTTTCGTCGGCGCGGCCGAGTCCAAGGCCGCGTTGCGCGAGAGCGGGCTGCCCGCCGTGAGCAACGTGTCCGAGAAGGGCGGCTCGGCGGTCGCCGCCGCCGCGCTCAACGCCCTGCTGTACCACCCCCTTTCGTCTGAGGAGACCTCGTGACCACCCCGCCCGCCCTGCTGATCGCCGGACACGGCACCCGTGACGACGCCGGAGCCGAGGCGTTCCGCGACTTCGTGCGTGAGCTGGGGCGCCGCCACCCCGAGCTGCCCGTCGCGGGCGGCTTCATCGAGCTGTCCCCGCCGCCGCTCGGCGAGGCCGTCGCCGAGCTGGTCGAGCGGGGCGTGCGCCGGTTCGCCGCCGTGCCGCTGATGCTGGTGTCCGCCGGGCACGCCAAGGGCGACATCCCGGCCGCGCTGGCCCGCGAGAAGGAACGGCACCCGGGCATCTCGTACACCTACGGCCGCCCGCTGGGCCCGCACCCGGCGCTGCTGAACGTGCTGGAGCGGCGGCTGGAGGAGGTGCTGGGCGACACGGACCGCGCGGAGGTGACCGTGCTGCTGGTCGGGCGCGGCTCGACCGACCCCGATGCCAACGCCGAGGTGTTCAAGGCGGCGCGGCTGCTGTGGGAGGGCCGCGGGTACGCGGGGGTCGAGACGGCGTTCGTGTCGCTGGCGGCGCCGGACGTGCCGAGCGGCCTTGACCGGTGCGCGAGGCTGGGCGCGCGGCGGATCGTCGTCCTGCCCTACTTCCTGTTCACCGGGATCCTGCCGGACCGGGTGCGGCAGCAGACCGAGGAGTGGGCGGCCGGGCACCCCGAGGCCGATGTGCGCTCGGCGGACGTCATCGGGCCCGAGCCGGAGCTGCTGGACCTGGTGATGGAGCGGTACGGAGAGGCCGTCAAGGGTGATCTGCGCATGAACTGCGACTCGTGCGTGTACCGGATCGCGCTGCCCGGCTTCGAGGACAAGGTGGGGCTGCCGCAGCAGCCGCACTTCCACCCGGACGACGACGGCCATCACCACGGGCACGGGCACCACCATCACGGGGGGCACTCGCACAGCCATGCGCACTGACGACACCGGCGGCTCCGGGCACGATCTGCGGCATCACGGGGACGCCGAAGTGCGGGACGACGGGGCGGCGTTGACCGACCTCGCCGTCAATGTCCGCGCGGACACGCCGCCGCCGTGGCTGCGGGAGGAGATCGCCGCCTCGCTGTCGTCCCTCGCGGCCTACCCGGACGGTCGGGCCGCGCGGGCGGCGGTGGCGGCGCGGCACGGGCTGCCGGTGGAACGGGTGCTGCTGACGGCCGGCGCGGCGGAGGCGTTCGTGCTGCTGGCGCGGGCGCTGAAGGTGCGGCGCCCGGTCGTCGTGCATCCGCAGTTCACCGAGCCGGAGGCGGCGCTCAGGGACGCGGGGCACACCGTGGAGCGGGTGCTGCTGCGTGAGGCGGACGGGTTCCGGCTGGATCCGGCGGCGGTGCCGGAGGAGGCCGATCTGGTGGTGATCGGGAACCCGACCAACCCCACCTCTGTGCTGCATCCGGCGGGGACGATCGCCCGACTGGCCCGTCCCGGACGGGTGCTGGTGGTCGACGAGGCGTTCATGGACGCGGTGCCGGGTGAGCGGGAGGCGCTGGCCGGGCGGACGGATGTGCCCGGTCTCGTGGTGCTGCGGAGCCTGACCAAGACGTGGGGGCTGGCCGGGCTGCGGATCGGGTACGTGCTGGCTCCTTCGGAGATCGTCGCCGAACTGGAGCGGTCTCAGCCGCTGTGGCCCGTCTCCACGCCGGCCCTCACCGCGGCGCGGGCGTGTGTGGCACCGCGGGCCCTGGCCGAGGCGGGGCATGCCGCGCATCGCATCGCGGCGGACCGGGCCCACCTGGTGGCGGGGTTGTCCGCGTTCGCTTCGCGGGGGGTGCGGGTGGTGGAGCCTGCGGAAGGGCCTTTTGTGCTGGTCCGTATGCCCCAAGCGGTGGTCGTACGGCGTCGGCTGCGGGAGCTCGGCTATGCGGTACGGCGGGGGGACACGTTTCCGGGGCTCGGTGAGGAATGGGTGCGGGTGGCTGTGCGGGACCGGGTCACGGTGAGCGGGTTCCTGTCGGCACTGTCGGCTGCCCTGCCCTAGCCGAGCTCCGCCCGCCCGGTCGGCTGGGTAGCGCCGTCAGGAGATCGCCCTGAGCCTGCCCCTCGTATGTGCCCGGAGTCCGGCCAGGGCCTGTGCCGTCTCGTCGTCCGCCGGCAGGTACACCACGAGCTGCTGGGCCTCCGCCGATGCGTCCAGGGTCTCGCGGGTGAGGCGGAGTTCGCAGCCTGTGGGGTGGTTCAGCCGGAGCACGCCCCGCTGCGGCACCACATGGCGGTTCAGACGGCGGGTGAACTCCGGCCCGGCGACGGGGGCGAGTTCCGTGCTGAGCCATTCCGAGTTCTCGGCCGACGGACCGAGCCACAGGTCGAAGGCCTGCTCGTCGGCGACCTCGTCCCAGTCGGCGAAGAACGTCCGCGCCCGGGGATCGGTGAAGACGTATCGGGTCAGGTTCGGGTTCTCGGCGTCGAGCAGTCCGGTGCCGCCGGTCACCAGCTCGTAGCCGCTGGTGCGGGCGAGGATGTCGCCGAGGCGGTTGGTGACGACGGCGATGCCCGGTTCCAGCAGGCGGAGCGTCTGCAGCAGGGAGGGGCGGACGTCCCGGCGGGGCGGGGCCGGGCGGGTGTGGGCGGTGCACGCGCCGCCGGTGATCTTCGCGAGGTAACGCAGATGGGTGCGCTCGGCGGCGTCGAGGCTGAGCGCGTCGGCGAGCGCGTTCACCACGGACACCGAGGGGTTGCGGTCGCGGCCCTGTTCGATGCGGGTCAGGTACTCGACGCTGATGCCGGCCCGTGCGGCGAGGTCCAGTCGGCGCAGGCCCGGCGAGCGGCGGCGGCCGCGCTCCGGCAGGCCCAGTGTCGCCGGCTGGGTGCTGTCGCGCTTGGCCCGGACGAAATCCCCCAGTGGTGTGCCCATGGCGCGAGGATAGACCGGCGGTCCGACGGTCGCCGAGTGCTCAGGGTGGCCCTGCGGGGGCCAGCCTGAGCACGGTCTGGCTGTGGGGTGCCGGGCGACCCGATCGTGGTGGGCATGGAGAACACGCAGACACACAAGTTGCTGGTCGTCGTCGGGAGCGTCCGGGAGGGCCGGTTCGGGCCGGTCGTCGGGTCGTGGGTGGCCGAACAGGCGCGGCGGCACGGGGGGTTCGAGGTCGACGTCATCGATCTGGCCGACATCGACATCCCGTTGGCGCTGCCCGCCGAGTCGCCGAAGTTCGCCGGTGACGCCTACCCGCGGCCGGCCGGGATGGCCCGGCTGACCTCGGCGCTGGCGGAGGCCGACGCGTTCGTCGTCGTCACTCCGGAGTACAACCACAGCTACCCCGCCTCCCTGAAGGCGGCCATCGACTGGCACTTCACCCAGTGGACGGCGAAGCCGGTCGCCTTCGTCAGCTACGGCGGTGCGGCCGGTGGCCGGCATGCCGTGCTGCACCTGGAGAACGTGCTGACCGAACTGCACGCGGTGACCATCCGGGACGGTCTCGCCTTCCCGAACTACTTCACCGCGTGGCAGGACGGCCGGCCGCTGGACAGCGCGGCCGAGGGCTACGCCAAGACCCTGTTCGACCAGCTGTCCTGGTGGGCGGGCACGCTCCGGTCGGGCCGGGAAGCGGCGCCCTACCCGGCATGACGGCCGAGCGGGGCGGCGGGTGGGACGCCGCCGCCCTGTCAGCGGTGCGGGGCGTCAGCCCCTGCGGCGGCGGGCCGCCGTCACCGCTCCCCCGCCGGCCAGCACCAGGGCGAGCGCGCCGCCGGCGATGTACGGGGTGGCGGAACTGCCGCCGGTCTCGGCGAGGTCGGTCTTCGCCGCGCCTCCCTGGGGCTTCACGTCGGAGGCGATGTCGGGCCGCGCGGGCGCGTCCTGGGACTTCGGGCCCGCGGCCGGGTCGTGGCTCGGCACCGGGCGCGGGGCCGTCGGGGTCTCGCAGGTGGCCTTGGCCAGCGTGACGGTGCCCTCGACGTCGGCCACGTTGAGCTTCAAGGGGTTGACGGACACCTTGAGTTCGAGGGCAGTGGCGGCAGCGGTGCGGGTCGTGGTGCGCTGCTGGGCGAGGTCGAGGCGGACCTCTCCGACGCCGGGCACCTTCACCACGGTCGGACCGCCGGCGGTGAGCGTGACGCGCTTGCCGAGGACGGTGACACCGCCGAGGACGTTCGCCGAGGCGACCGGTGCCCGGCCGGCCTCACAGGTCGCCTTGGCGGTGACCGTGCCGACCTCGATCAGGGACAGCAGGGGCAGGCCGGGGACGTGCAGCCGGGCGTCGACGAGCCGGACCGAGCCCTCGGCGCGCTGCGCGCTCGCGGTGGCCTTCGCGGAGGCGACGTCGGCGCCGAGGACCGTGAACGGCTTGCCGCCGGCCACGCCGTCGAGCCGGGCGGACAGCGTGGTCCTGTCGGCGCTCTGCGGTGCCTGGACCTCGTTGAGGGAGACCGCGAGCGGGACGTCGACGGTCTTGTTGAGCAGGGAGACGTCGAGCCCGGTGCGCAGGACGACGGCGGAGGCGCGACCGTGGTCGGTGGTCGCGTGCGCGGCGCCCGCGCCCAGGACCGCGGGACCGGCGGCCAGGGCGGTGACCGTCGCGACAGTCGCGACACGGCGTGCGGGCATGCGGAAGTTGATGCTGTTCAAGGCGGTGGGACCCCCAGAGGAAACGTGCTTGGGACCCGTCAACCCTGTACGCCCTGTGGGTGAACGGTCAGCGATCTCGCACTACTTCACCCGAACGTGGATACCCGGCACACCTCTTCGAATCACGGGGCACAGGCGTTCCCCTACTGCACGATCCGCCCGTTCAGCACCACGCGGCGCGGCGCCGCCAGCACCCGTACGTCCGCCCGCGGATCGCCCTCGTACACCACCAGGTCGGCCGGTGCGCCCTCGTCCAGGCCGGGGCGGCCGAGCCAGGCGCGGGCGCCCCAGCTCGTCGCCGAGACGGCGTCCACGGCCGGGATGCCGGCGGTGACCAGCTCCGCCACCTCGGCCGCGACCAGGCCGTGGGCCAGCGAGCCGCCGGCGTCCGTGCCGACGTACACCGGGATCCCGGCGTCGTAGGCGCCGCGCACGGTGTCGTAGCGGCGCTCGTGCAGCCGGCGCATGTGCGCGGACCAGCGCGGGAACCGGGTGTCGCCGCCGGCCGCGAGCCGCGGGAAGGTGGCGATGTTGACGAGGGTCGGGACGATCGCGACGCCGCGCTCGGCGAACAGCGGGATCAGGTCGTCGGTCAGGCCGGTCGCGTGCTCGATGCAGTCGATGCCCGCCTCGACCAGGTCCCGCAGGGAGCTCTCGGCGAAGCAGTGCGCGGTGACGCGGGCGCCGAGCCGGTGGGCCTCGGCGATGGCGGCCTGAACCGCCTCGCGCGGCCAGCAGGGCGCGAGGTCGCCGAGGTCGCGGTCGATCCAGTCGCCGACCAGCTTGACCCAGCCGTCGCCGCGCCGGGCCTCCTGGGCGACGTACGCGACCAGGTCGTCCGGTTCGATCTCCCAGGCGTAGTTGCGGATGTAGCGGCGGGTACGGGCGATGTGCCGGCCGGCCCGGATGATCTTCGGCAGGTCCTCGCGGTCGTCGACCCAGCGGGTGTCGGAGGGCGAGCCCGCGTCCCGGATCAGCAGGGTGCCGGCCTCGCGGTCGGTGAGCGCCTGCTTCTCGGCGGTGTCCGCGTCGACCGGGCCGTCCGCGCCGAGGCCCACATGGCAGTGCGCGTCGACCAGGCCGGGCAGCGTCCAGCCCTCGACGGTACGGATGTCACGTGCCCCGGCGGGGCGGTCGTAGGACACCCGGCCCCCGACCACCCACAGCTCGTCACGGACGTCGTCCGGCCCGGCCAGAACCCGGCCCTTCACGTGCAGCACCGCGCCATCGCTCATGCACCGCACCCTAACGGCCTAAGGCTGCTCCTTCCCCACCTGGTCGGAGCTCTCCTCCTCCACCTCGGCCATGGCCGGGTCGAGCAGCCGGGACAGGAAGTGGCGGGTGCGCTCGTGCTGCGGGTCGCCGATGACCCGCTCGGGGCTGCCGTCCTCGACGACCACGCCGCCGTCCATGAAGACGACCCGGTCGGCGACCTCGCGGGCGAAAGTCATCTCGTGGGTGACGACCATCATTGTCATGCCCTCCTCGGCGAGCCTGCGCATCACCGCGAGGACGTCCCCGACCAGCTCCGGGTCGAGGGCCGAGGTGGGCTCGTCGAAGAGCATCACCTCGGGGCCCATGGCGAGCGCGCGGGCGATGGCCACGCGCTGCTGCTGGCCGCCGGAGAGGGAGGAGGGGTAGGCGTCCGCCTTCTCCGAGAGGCCGACCCGGGCCAGGTTCTCGGCGGCGGTCTTCGCGGCCGTCGCCTTGTCCCTCCCGAGGACCCTGCGCTGGGGCAGTGTGAGGTTCTCGGTGACGCTCAGGTGCGGGAAGAGGTTGAACTGCTGGAAGACCATGCCGATCCGGCGGCGTACGGCGTCGATGTCGACGTCCGGGTCGGTGATCTCGGTGTCGCCGACGAAGACCTGGCCCTTGCTGGGCTCCTCCAGCAGGTTCACACACCGCAGCAGCGTGGACTTGCCGGAGCCGGAGGGGCCGATGACACAGACGACCTCGCCCTGGCCGATCTCCAGGTCGATGCCGCGCAGGACGTGGTTGTCGCCGAAGGACTTGTGCAGGTCCCGTACGCGGATCTCGGGGCGGGTCACTTGATCTCCTCCTGGGCCCTGGCCTCCAGCCGGCGGGCGACGAAGCCGAGCGGAATGGTGACCAGCAGGTAGCACAGGCCCGCGACCAGGATCGGCGTGGAGTTGGCGGTCGTACTGGCCAGGTCCCTGCCGAACTTGGACAGTTCGCGCTCCTCCAGGGTCACGCCGAGCAGCAGCACCAGCGAGGAGTCCTTGAAGAGCATGATCAGCTCGTTGGTGAGCGGCGGAAGGATGATCCGGAACGCCTGCGGGATGATGATGGAGACCATGGCCCTGGCCGGCGAGAAGCCCAGTGAACGGGCCGCCTCCATCTGCCCCTTGGGCACCGCCTGGATACCGGCGCGGAACGTCTCCGCCATGTAGGCGGCGCCGATGAGACCCAGACCGAGGGCGCCCTTGCCGTAGGTTCCGCCCGGGATCTCCGTGCCGGGGAAGGCCAGCGGCACGGCCACCGCGATGAAGACGAAGATCAGCAGGGCGGGCAGACCGCGGAAGACCTCGATGTAGATGCCGGCCAGCCAGCGGTACGGTCCGACGGAGGACAGCCGCATCAGCGCGATGACCAGGCCGAGCACCAGTCCGAGGACGAAGCCGGACACCGTGAACAGCACGGTGTTCTTCAGCGCCAGGGTGATGACGTCCGGCCACATCTGCCGGGCGATGGCGCCCTGCGCGAACTGGTTCTGCAGCCGCCCCCAGTCCGCCGTGACCGCTATGGCGATCACGGCGGCGACGAAGACGACGTACTGCACGCCGCGGGACAGCCGACGCCTCTGACGCCGCGTCAGCCCCTTCTTCTTCGGCTGGAGTCGTACGTCCGCGTCGGTCATGAGGCGGCGGGAGAGGCCACGGAGGCGTTGTAGGGGCCGATCCACTGCTCGTAGAGCTTCTTGTAGGTGCCGTCCGCCTTGGCCTGCTTGAGGGCCTTGTTGATGGCCTCGCGCAGCGCCGTGTTGCCCTTCTTGACCGTGAAGCCGTACTGCTCACCGGTCTTGAGGTTGTCGACGACCTTGAACTTGTCCGCGTTGGCCTTGTCCTTCAGCCAGCCCTGGACGACCGGGTAGTCGATGACGACGGCCTGGACCTGGCCGGTGCGCAGGCCGTTGAGGACCGCGTCGGAGGACTCGAAGGAGATCGGGTCGTAGCCC
Source organism: Streptomyces sp. NPDC030799 (assembly GCF_055572255.1). NCBI lineage: Bacteria > Bacillati > Actinomycetota > Actinomycetes > Kitasatosporales > Streptomycetaceae > Streptomyces > Streptomyces sp. NPDC030799. The sequence goes on from NZ_JBVIDS010000008.1 coordinate 66,980, forward strand.
TTGCTCTTGACGTAGTCCTCGCCGGTGGTCTGCGCCTGGGCACCGAGCTTCTTGCCCTTGGCCTTGACGTCCGCCAGGGAGTTGACGCCGCTGTTCTTGTCGACCAGGACGGCCTGAGTGGCCTCGAAGTACGGGTCGGAGAAGTCGACGTTCTTCTTGCGCTCGGCGGTGATGGTCATGCCGGCGGCGGCCAGGTCGCACTGGCCGGAGTTCAGGAAGGCGCCGGTCTTGAAGTTCTCGAACGGCGTGTCGACGATCTGCTGCTCGACGCCCAAATTCTTGGCGACGAGGTCGATGAGGGAGACGTCGAATCCCTGCACCTTGCCGTTGATCTCCGACTGGAACGGCGGGTAGGGCAGGTGGGTGCAGGTGGTCAGCCGACCGGCCTTGACGACGTGCACACCCTTGACGGTGGCGCCGCCGCTCCCCCCGTTGCCGTTCGAGGAGCAGCCGGCGGCCACGAGCACCAGACCGGCGGTGGCGGTGGTGGCAGCCAGGAGGCGGGTCCGGCGTCCGAGGAACGTTTTCATGGGGGATCTTCTCTGTGGGGGAACGGTGAGTTCCGATTATAAGGAAGAGTTTGAGTCTCTCAAATCAAACCGATGGTTACGGAACCGTTGCACCTAAGATCGGACGAGTCGACCTCCGTGAGCAACGAAGAGAGCAGCACCGTGAGCCACCCCTTCCTCGATCTGCCCCCGCTCAGCGCCGAGCGCTTCGCCGCCATCGAGGACGCCGTCGCCCGGCTGCTGGGCACCCGGCAGGACGTGCTGATCACGCAGGGGGAGGCGCTGCTGCCGCTGGAGGGCGCGATCCGGGCGGCGGCCGGTCCGGGCACGGTGGCCCTGAACGTGATCACCGGCCCGTACGGGCAGACGTTCGGGAACTGGCTCCGGGACTGCGGTGCGACGGTGTACGACCTGTCGGTGCCCTTCCACACGGCCGTGACCGCCGAGCAGATCCGGGAGGCGTTCGCCGAGCATCCGCAGATCGACTTCGTCTCGCTGGTGCACGCGGAGGCGGCGACCGGCAACACCAACCCGGTCGCGGAGATCGCCGAGGCGGTACGGGAGCAGGGCGCGCTGTTCTATCTGGACGCGGTCGCCTCCGTGGGCGCGGAGCCGGTGCTGCCGGACGCGTGGGGCGTGGATCTGTGCGTGATCGGCGCGCAGAAGGCGATGGGCGGTCCGGCGGGTGTGTCGGCGATCTCGGTGAGCGAGCGGGCCTGGGCCCGGATGGCGGCCAACCCGAACGCTCCGCGCCGGTCCTATCTGTCCCTGCTGGACTGGAAGGAGCGCTGGACCGACGCCGGGCGCGCCGTGCTGCCGCATGCTCCGGCACAGCTGGAGATGCTGGCGCTGGAGGCGTGTCTGGAGCGGATCGAGTCGGTGGGGCTGGATGTGGTGATGGACCGGCACCGGAGCGCTGCGCTGGCCACGCGGGCGGGTGCGGTGTCCCTGGGCGGGGGCCTTGAGCCGTATGTGTCCGAGGCCTCGGATGCGGCACCGGTCGCCACGACGCTTCGGGTGCCGCCGGGGGTGGTGGCGTCGGAGGTGGTGGCGCGGGCCCTGACCGACGACCCGACGCTGCCGATCGCCGCCGGCGGTGGTGCGCTGGCCAAGGAGATGATCCGGGTCAACCATTACGGCCCGGACGCTTCCGCGGAGACCGTGGACAGGTGCCTGACGGCGCTCGGGACGGCGCTCGGCGTGCAGCGCCAGGGGGTGTCGTTCGGCTCAGGCCGGCCGTGACGAGCGGTGCCGGCCGGTCGACACGAGCGGGGTCCGGTGCGGGGGCTCCGCCCCCGGACCCGCCGGTTGCTTGCGGGTTCGGATGTCAGTGCTCCGTGTCACCCTTTCGCCCATGACCATGCGACAGACCCCCCGCAGCGACGGCACACCCGAGGCACCCCGCACGCTCCCCGACGGCCGGCCGATCCCCCTGCTGACCGGACCCGAGCTGCCCACGCTGGAGAGCTGGCTCGACTTTCACCGGGCCACGCTGGAGCTGAAGTGCCGGGGGCTGGACGACGCGCAGGTGCGGCAGGCCTCCGCGCAGCCGTCGTCGCTGACGCTGCTCGGGCTCGTCCAGCACCTCGCCGAGGTCGAGCGCACCTGGTTCCAGCGGGTGGTGGCCGGGCTGGACGTGCCGCCGGTGTTCGAGGAGGAGACGGGGTACGCCCTCGCTCCGGGGCGGGGGCTCGACGAGGCGCTGGATGCGTGGCGGCGGGAGATCGCGCGCGGCCGTGAGCTGCTTGCCGAGCGGGCTCTGGAGGACACCGGGCGGATCGCCGACGGACCGATGGCCGGCGTCGAGGTGAGTGTGCGCTGGGTGCTGATCCACCTCATCGAGGAGTACGCCCGGCACAATGGGCACGCCGACATTCTGCGTGAACGAATCGACGGCACCGCCGGAGCCTGAATTCAATTGGGCTTCACAATTCCCGCCAATTCTCTGGGCGACAGCTTCCCGTCTTCTTCTGCCCGCTTTTTGCAAGGCTAAACGGGGAAGTTTCCTGGCGGTTTTCTGGCGGTTTCTGTGCTGTGACACACTCCACAGCGCAGCACTTTTGTCCCGATTTGATGCGGGTCAATTCGGTCATTTCACCGAGGCCTCTGCGCGGCACAGTGACGGCGGCCGTGCATTTCCTAATTCGCCTCGCTAAATTCGTGCCGCATGACTGCCGCACCCGCAGACCTGCTCATCGACCAGCCGGCGGTGACCGACGGAGCCGCGCTCTGGCGTCTCGCCAAGGACTCGAAAACCCTCGACCTGAACTCCTCGTACAGCTATCTGCTGTGGTGCCGGGACTTCGCCGGCACCTCGGCGGTGGCGCGCGGTGCGGACGGGGAGCCGGTCGGTTTCGTCACCGGCTATGTGCGGCCGGAGCACCCCCGCACCCTGCTCGTCTGGCAGGTGGCCGTCGACTCCGCGTACCGGGGCCACGGCATCGCCGCCCGGCTGCTGGACGGGCTGACCGCACGACTCGCCGACGAGCAGGGCATCACCGACGTGGAGACCACCATCACGCCCGGCAACACCGCCTCCGAGCGGCTGTTCACCTCGTTCGCCGCCCGGCACGGGGCGCACCTGGAGCGTGCGGTGCTGTTCCCCGCCGAGCTGTTCCCGGACGGCCCGCACGACCCCGAAGTCCTCTACCGCATCGGTCCGCTGACCGACACCACCGCCCACTGAGGAGCGATTCACCGTGACCATCACCCAGCCCGACCTCAGCGTCTTCGAGACCGTCGAGTCCGAGGTGCGCAGCTACTGCCGCGGCTGGCCCACCGTCTTCGACCGGGCGCAGGGCAGCCGGATGTACGACGAGGACGGTCATGCGTACCTCGACTTCTTCGCCGGTGCCGGCTCACTCAACTACGGCCACAACAACGCCGTACTCAAACGGGCGTTGATCGACTATCTGTCCCGGGACGGGGTGACCCACGGCCTGGACATGTCGACCACGGCCAAGCGGTCCTTCCTGCAGACCTTCCAGGATCTGGTGCTGCGCCCGCGGGACCTGCCGTACAAGGTCATGTTCCCGGGGCCGACCGGGACCAACGCCGTGGAGGCGGCGCTGAAGCTGGCCCGGAAGGTGAAGGGGCGGGAGGCGATCGTGTCCTTCACGAACGCCTTTCACGGGATGTCCCTGGGCTCCCTCGCCGTCACCGGGAACGCCTTCAAGCGGGCCGGTGCCGGCATCCCGCTGGTGCACGGCACGCCGATGCCGTTCGACAACTACTTCGACGGCACGGTCCCGGACTTCCTGTGGTTCGAGCGGCTCCTGGAGGACCAGGGCTCCGGGCTCAACAAGCCCGCCGCCGTGATCGTGGAGACCGTGCAGGGCGAGGGCGGCGTCAACGTCGCCCGGCCCGAATGGCTGCGCGCCCTCAAGGAGTTGTGCGAGCGGCAGGACATGCTGCTGATCGTCGACGACATCCAGATGGGCTGCGGGCGCACGGGTGCCTTCTTCTCGTTCGAGGAGGCCGGGATCACCCCCGACATCGTCACCGTCTCCAAGTCCATCGGCGGGTACGGGCTGCCCATGTCGCTGTGCCTGTTCAAGCCGGAACTGGACGTCTGGGAGCCGGGCGAGCACAACGGCACCTTCCGCGGCAACAACCCGGCCTTCGTCACCGCCACCGCCGCGCTGGAGGCGTACTGGACCGACGGCTCGGCCATGGAGAAGCAGACCCGCGCCCGTGGCGAGCAGGTCGAGCAGGCGCTGATCGCCGTCACCGAGGAGAACCTCGCCGATGTGAAGGAGTACCGCGGGCGCGGTCTGGTGTGGGGCATGGAGTTCCACGACAAGGGCCGGGCGTCGCGGGTCGCGCGGCGGGCCTTCGAGCTGGGGCTGCTCATCGAGACGTCCGGCCCGGAGGGCGAGGTCGTCAAGCTGCTGCCCGCCCTCACCATCACCCCGGACGAGCTGGACGAGGGCCTGAGCATCCTCGCCCGTGCCGTCCGCGAAACCGCATGACCACCTAGGAGTTGCACCACTGTGATCGTCCGATCGTTCAAGGACATCGAAGGCACCGACCGGCACGTCAGGGCGAAGTCCGGCACCTGGGAGAGCAAGCGGATCGTCCTCGCCAAGGAGCGGGTCGGCTTCTCCCTGCACGAGACCGTCCTGTACGCCGGGACCGAGACGTCGATGTGGTACGCCAACCACATCGAGGCCGTCGTCTGCACCCGGGGCGAGGCCGAGCTCACCGACCACGAGGCCGGGAAGACGTACACGATCACCCCCGGCACCATGTACCTCCTCGACGGGCACGAGCGGCACACCCTGCGCGTCAAGGAGGACTTCCACTGCATCTGCGTGTTCAACCCGCCCGTGACCGGACGGGAGGACCACGACGAGAACGGCGTCTACCCGCTGCTCACCGAGCCCGAGGAGGTGTGAGAACCCATGACCACTGCCCCCGTGAAGGATCTCTACCCGACCCGCGGCACCACCGAGGTGACCGTCCCGCGTCAGGACCCGGTCGTCTGGGGCTCCCCGGACACGCCGGGCCCGATCCCGACGTCCGACCTCCAGGCGTACGAGCGTGACGGGTTCCTCGCCGTCGACCAGCTGATCACCCCGGACGAGGTCGAGGTCTACAAGCGTGAGCTGGACCGGCTGGTCTCCGACCCGGCGATCCGCGCCGACGAGCGCTCCATCGTCGAGCCGAAGTCCAAGGAGATCCGCTCGGTCTTCGAAGTGCACCGGATCAGCGAGGTGTTCGCGAACCTGGTGCGCGATCCGCGGGTGGTCGGGCGGGCCCGGCAGATCCTCGGCTCGGACGTGTACGTCCACCAGTCCCGGATCAACGTCAAGCCCGGCTTCGGTGCGAGCGGCTTCTACTGGCACTCGGACTTCGAGACCTGGCACGCCGAGGACGGCCTGCCGAACATGCGCACGGTGTCCGTCTCGATCGCGCTGACCGAGAACCACGACACCAACGGCGGCCTGATGATCATGCCGGGCTCGCACCGGACGTTCCTGGGCTGTGCCGGCGCCACGCCCAAGGACAACTACAAGAAGTCCCTGCAGATGCAGGACGCGGGCACCCCGTCCGACGAGGCGCTGACCGCGCTGGCAAGCGAGCACGGCATCCGGCTGTTCACCGGCAGGGCCGGCTCGGCGACCTGGTTCGACTGCAACTGCATGCACGGCTCCGGCGACAACATCACGCCGTTCCCGCGCAGCAACGTCTTCATCGTGTTCAACAGCGTGGAGAACACGGCGGTGGAGCCGTTCGCCGCGCCGGTGCGCCGGCCGGACTTCATCGGGGCCCGGGACTTCACCCCCGTGCGGTGAGTCCACACCACCGCGCCGCCGCCGATCCAGCGGTCCGGCGGCGGCGCGGTGCGGGCTCATGCCCAGGCCGGGACGTCCAGGATCTCCAGCACCGCCGCGCTCCAGGTGAAGCCGATACCGACCCCGAAGACCAGCACGAGGTCACCGGCGGCCGGCCGGCCGCTCTCGACGAGGTGGTTCAGGTTGACCAGCTGGTCGGCGGCGCCGATGTGCCCGATCTCGCGCCCCCACTCGTAGACGGTCTTCGTGTCGTCGATGCCGAGCAGCTTGTAGAAGCCGTTCTCCACCAGACGCGCGCCGGTGTTGGCGTGAAGCACGTACGCGATGTCGGCGAGCTCGGCGTCGGCGTCCTGCAGCGCGGTCTCGACCACGGCGAGGAGATTGCCGCCCATCCGCGCGATGATCGTGCCTTCCGCCCCCTCCTCCACCGTGGCGGCATAGGCGAGCTTCCGTTCCCGCAGGTCCACCGGCCGGCCGTCCAGGAACGGTCCCGCCGTCCAGCCCGCCGTGCCGCGGTAGATCGGCTCCAGCGTGGCGTCGGAGAGCGTGGCGGTGGAGCGCACCCGGGCGAAGCCCGTACCGGAGGTGAGCACCACGGCGCCCGCGCCGTCGCCGAAGACCTGGGAGTCGTCGCTGGTCCAGCGGTCGAAGTACGGCAGGTGGAAGGAGTCCCCCGCCGTCACCAGCGCGGCGCTGCCCGGGCGGGCGGTCACCCAGGAAGCCGCCAGCTCAAGGGCGGTCAGCGAGCCGTTGGACCCCTGGCGCACCTCGGCCACCGCACCGCTGCCGCCCACCGAGTTGTCCTGGACGTAGGAGGCCGGCTGCCAGAACTCCTGCCCCTGGTGGCCGAGGCAGGCGTGCACCACCAGCCCGAACTGCGCCTCCTCGCACCCCGAGCGGGCCACCGCCTGGCGTGCCGCCGCGGCCGCCATCACCGGCGGTGCCTCGTCCGCCCGGGCGATCCGGACCGCGCGGATTCCGTTCGCCTCCGCCGCATCGGCGGCGTACAGGCCGGCGGCAACGGCGGTCTCGGCCTTCTCGACCGCTTCGGGAAGGTATGCGCCGACTCCGGCGATGTAAAGCTGCTCCCAACGCATGGGTACCTCTGATCCTGCTAGACGGCGGGTGGTCGACTCCACCTCGGGTGGAGTGCGGCCGCTCCCGCGAGACCGTCGGGCGCGGCGATCTCGCGGCCGGGCCGAGTACCGCTGCCGAAGACCCGACGGGCCTCCGGTCGGACTTTCCGTGCGCGCCGGACCTCGAACGCGCACGGACGGGAACCCGCGCTATGCGGGACGCAGCCGGCAGCGGACGGGGGTCTCCGTGCGAAGAGTGACCCCGTACGTGACGGGAACGTGTTCGTCCACCGCGTCCAGTTCGTACTGCCGCAGGATCATCGCAAGAGCCATCACCGACTCCAGCATGGACAGATGCCTGCCGATGCACGCCCGCGGGCCGCCGCCGAAGGGGAACCATGCATAGCGGTGCCGGGCCTTCTCCTGCTCCGGCGTGAACCGCTCGGGGTCGAAGCGTTCCGGCTCGTCCCAGTAGCGCGGGTGCCGCTGCGTCACCCAGGGCGAGACCAGCACCTCGGCTCCCGCGGGAATCGTGTAGCCGTCGATCTCGGTGGCGGCGACTGCGTTTCGCGTGACGAAGGCACCAGCCGGGTAGAGGCGCATCGCCTCCTTGAACACCCAGCTGAGGTACGGGAGTTCGTCCATGTCGGAGGAGACGGGCGCACGGGTCCCCAGCACGCGCCGGACTTCCTCGCGGGCGCGCTCCTGTGCCTCGGGGTGCCGTGCCAGCAGGTGCAACGCCATGGCGAGCGAGGTCGACGTCGTCTCGGTGCCGGCAAGCAGGAACACCAGTGCCTGGTCGCGGACCTCCGATGCGTCCAGCTTGCCGTCCTCCGCGTTCTGCGCTTGGACCAGCAGTGTGATCATGTCCTCCGCAGCCGACGAATCCGCCCCCGCGCGCCGCTTCTCGATGACCCGGTCGCACACCGAGTACAGCTCTTCCGTGGCAGCGGCGGCCCTGCGGTTCATGGGCGTCGGCCAGGTCCGCGGCACACTGACGAACGAGTAGCTGCGACGCTGGATGTAGTCGCCGACGACCGGAAAGCAGCGTGCCACGACATCGAGGGCGGCCTCGAAGTCCGCACCGAAGAGGATGCGGACCGTGATGCGCTGGGTCAGCCGCGACATGTCCTCGACCAGTTCGACCGTGTCGTCCGGCGCGTTGCGCCAGGCGGTGAGCAGTGCCTGGGTCTCCTCGGCGATCTGCGTGGCGTAGCCGTCGACCCGGCGCCGTGTGAACAGCGGCTGCAGCAGCCGGCGCTGCCGCTGATATACGGCGTCCTGACTGGTCAGCAGGTTGTTGCCGGCCGTCTCCCGGACCTCCTGGTAGAAACGGCTGTCCTTGCGGAAGTTGGTCGCCTCGGTCGCCAGCACCTGCTGGGCGCCCTCGGCGGAGAAGACCGCGTAGATCTCCTTGCGCAGCCCGGGCGGGCCTGCGGTGAAGCGGACCACGTCGCCGTAGTCGCGTCGCGCGTCCAGGAAGAGATCGAGAGCGCCGCGCCTGAGTTCGAGCATCGAGCCGAGCAGCGGCGAGCCCGCGGGCCCGGGCACCACCGCGGACGTCTTGCCGGGCGGAACGGTCGTGGACATGGAGTGCACTCCTAGTGAGGGAGGAGCGGTCGCGCCGGATCGCGCACGCTCGGGATGCTGGGTGAGGCGGTCGCTACGGGGTGACGGAACGCCGGCCGAGAGGAACCATCAGCGGTGCCGGCCGGCCGTCCAGCCGTGGAGGAACCCCGTTCACCGACGCTCAGTCACCGGCCCTGCCGAGGAAGTCGAGGATGTGTCCGAACACGTCGAGCGCCGCGCCACGACCCATGAACATGTCGAGGTGGCCGTAGCCGGGGACCTCGGTGTAGGTCACGTCCAGCTGCGGCTGCCTGGCGGTCAGCACCTCGTGGCAGAGCTCCTGGGAGTTCAGCCAGAGCCCGTTCTCGCTGCCGGACAGCAGCAGGACGGGGCAGTCGATACGAGAGGCCTCGTCGAGGGCGTTCTCCGGCAGTGCGCGGTAGCGGTCGTCGCCGTGGTGCCAGCGCACGACGCTGCGCGCCAGTGCGATGCGCCGCAGATGCGGCCAGATCCACACAGGTGCGGGGCCCAGCAGCTCAGCCAGTCGGTCGTGCGTGGCCGCCGAGAGATTCTCGTGCACGAACAGCGAGGCCCCCATGCCCCAGGCCGAGTTGTGCAGGATCTGGCAGGTGGGGTCGGGACAGGTCGCCTTACGGGAGGCCAGGGCGAACAGCAGTGTGTGACGCGACCGGAAGCCGACCTTGCGGAAGTCCACGGGTACGTGATCGATCCGGGACCGCAGCAGCTCGCTGCCCAGCGTCATGCGCAGCGAGGTCCGTCCGGCCAGCTTCGGCGTCAGGAACACGCCCTGCGTCACCACGCCGGCGAGCCCGGGCACCAGGCCCGCGGTCATGCTCATCGACAGCGCGAGCGCGCCGATGCAGTGCGCCACCACGAACAGCGGCCGGGTGCCGATCCGCTGCCGGATGCGCGCCACGGCCTCGGGGATGTCGTACAGGGCGACGTCGTCATAGGTGTACCGACGCCCCGTCTCGTTGTAGGGAAGGCGGCAGCTGCCGCGCCAGTCCAGCAGCCACGGCTCGTAGCCCGCGTCCAGCAGTACCTCGACCAGGTTGCGGGTCTCGGGCAGCAGGAACATGTCGGACGAGGCGGTGTGGCCGTGCAGCAGCAGTACGGCGGGCCGGTCGGTGTCGTCGGTCGCCACCCGGGTCAGGCCGAGCCTGAACCCGTCCTTGGTGACGAACGGCATCTCTTCCACGCGTGCCTCCGCGAGGCGTGCGTACAGCGGTCGCAGAGTCATCGCGTGCGCTCCGTCAGTGTCGGGTTCCGGCGTATGTCGAGCAGGTCCGCGCCCACCCGGGTGAACGGGCCGAGCAGTCCGAGGCCGATTTCCCGGCCGAACCAGAGCAGCCACGTCAGCTTGGCGATCCGCTGCTCCTGGGGGGACAGGCGCGGGTTCACACGGATGCCGTCGATCTGTTCGCGCAGATAGCTGTCGGCCGGCACGACGACCTCACCTGCCAGGTGGGCGGGCTCGCCGGCACGGCCGATCGCCACGGTCAGTGCTCGCGTCTGCCGCCACAGATCACGCCGGGCGCGGGCATACTTCCGACCCTCCAGCCACCAGCGCTGCCCGTCTGCGTCGCGCAGCGTCAGCCGGTACCTGAGCAGCGGATGACGCAGGCCGTGCCGCTCCGGGATCCCCTCCTGCGGCCGCACCCAGATGTCACCTTGCTCCACCACGAGCGGATCCGCATGCATCAGAGAGCAGCGGAGCTCGCCTGCGACGTCGACCCGACGCTCGCGGATGAGTTGGTACATGCCGGCGATCGACAGGGTCAGCGACAGCGTGCAGGCGCTCTCGGCGGGTTGGCCCGCAGGACCCAGGCTCCCCTCCATCGTCTCGGGGAACCAGAGGTACGGCGTGTCGGTCCGCTCGGGCAGCCGGGCGAGACCGTCGTGCGCCAGCCTCTCGAACGTCTTCAGCTGTGCCTGGGTGTCGTACCGTGCGGCGGGTGTGAGGCCCTGCGCGGCCACGAAGGCCTCGGTGCGCGTGCCCGTTGCCGCGGGTCCCGTCAGCGTCGCTTCGCACAGCTTCAGAGCCGTGGGGCTCTGCAACACCCTTGTCAGGAAGTCGAGTTCGGGTATCGGCTCGGCCTCCAGACGGGCCAGGGTGTCGGCTCGCCACTCGTCCCAGTCCTGCACCCGGACATTCATGCCGCCCAGGCTCATGTCCCGCACGACGTCATCGAGGGTGTTCGGTGTGCCGGTCAGGTTGTAGTTGTATCCCCAGGCGCTGGGCTCGCAGATGACGGCCACCGCCACTCGGCTCACCCAGTCCACGGGGGCGGCGTTGAGATAGCGGAACGCGGGGACGCTGCGGAACCGGCTGAAGGCCGAGAGCAGCCCGCTGCTGAGGTCCTGGGCGTTGTAGGCGCCTGTCTTGGTGTGCCCGCCGATACCGCCCGGCCGCAGCACCGTGACCACCAGCCCGTGATCACGGGCCCGCCGCAGTGCGGCCTCTGCGGCCCACTTCGACTTGTCGTAGCCGGCGACGAGGCGGTCGATGTGCGCGAGGGGGTCGTCCTCACCCATGGAGGCGATGCCGACCTCGTTGAACACCGCGATCGACGAGATGTGGTGCAGCGGCTTGGGTCGTCCGGCCGCCGCCAGTTCCGCCAGCGCGAGCGCTCCCAGCACATTGCTCTGTCGCAACGACGGGTAGCCGCGCAGGAAGTCCACCGCCGCGCCTACGCTCACGACCGCGTCCAGCTCCTGGGCCAGCTCGTTCCATCGATCGTCCGTCAGGCCGAGTTTCGGCTTGCGGAGGTCGCCCGGCAGGACGCTCACCCGCCTGCGGATCTCGGCGGACCACGGCAGCGAGTAGCCGGCCAGCGCCGCACCGAGGCGCTGGAGCCCTTCCGGCTCGTCGCCGGCGCGCACCAGGCAGTACACGTGCGCGTCGCTGTGCCGCAGCAGATCGAGGAGCATGTGGCCGCCGAGGAAACCCGTCGCTCCGGTCAGCAGCACGCGGCGGGGCGCGACGGGCTCCGGGGGAGCCGCCCACGGCAGGTCGTCGACGAGGGCCAGGTCGGCCAGGATGAGGTCGAGGTCGTCGTCCCCGGTACGGGCACGTACGGCGCGGGACGCGGGCATGGGCCGCTTGGAGTCAACGACTCCGGTGGCGGCGAGCCAGCGCTCGGCGAGACGCCGCGGCCGGGCGTCGGCGAACACGTCGTCCAGAGTGAGCTCCACCCCGAGCTCGCGGGCCACTGACGCGACCAGCTCCACCGCCCCGACGGACGTTCCGCCCGCCTCGAAGAAGTCGGTCTCCGGACCCACCTCTGCGTCCAGGTGGCGGCCGGCCAGGGCGGCGATGGCCGCGGCCAGTTCCTCCGCGTCTTGCGGCCGTGCGTCGTCCGCGGCGGTGCGCGCCGGTGGTCGGGGGGTCGCCGGGGCCGCTGAGGGGAGCGCTCGGGCGAGCAGGTCCGCCACGCTGAGCGCGGTCTTGCCCCGCTCGATGGCCTCGCCGATCAGCCGCTGACCGGGATCTGCTGCCCGAGTCGGCCTGTCCTCGTTGTTCTGCTGCACGGGGAGCCCTTCGCCGTGTGTGTCTGTGTTCGCCATCACTGCTGCCAGGACCGGAACGCCCGCAGGTGCTCCGGAGTGGTGATGAGTTCCAAGAGCCTGCTGTCCTGGTCGCCGCCGCCGAGCGCGGCCACCAGGCGCCGGGCCGGAATGTTGCGGGGCGTCTGCGAGGCCGTCAGGCGCACCTTGCCGCAGCCCAGGCCGTCCGCCCGGTCCGCCAGCCACTGCAGGAACCTCTCCTCGGCGCCGCGCCCCAGGACCCGGCAGCTGAGCATCCAGGCAAGGACGTCCAGCTGGTCGCCGTCGTGGCGCAGCGCGACCAGCCCGATCTGGCCGTAGTCCCCGAATCGGTCGCGGGCCGCGGCGATCCATACCTCGCCCTGCTGCCGCCAGCGCTCCAGGTCGCCGTCGTCGCTCGACCGGGCGTGCAGGGTGAACTGATTGGTGCGGCGGACGATTTGTGCCGCGCGCGGCACGTCGTCACCGGTCAGCGGCCGGATGTCGACCTCCAGTCCCAGCTGCTCGAGGAACTCCTGGAAGCCGGCCTGCCCACGCGCCGCCTCACGCTGCTGCTCCTGCTCGTAGAACGCGGCGCGCAGGGAGTCCTCGGCGGTCGCCGCCGCCGGGACGAGCGGCCACAGCCGGGACAGGAAGGACTCCAGTTCGTCGACGGCAGGGCAGGTCACCGAGAGCACCTCGGGCAGTGCCGCACGCACGCCGGCGATCTCGACCGGGTTGTCGTCGAGGAACAGGAAACTGTCGACGCCCAGGTTGAGCGTCCGCGCCGCCTGCGCCAACCGCTCGGACTTACGACCCCATTCCGCGGAGATCACGCTGAAATGCTCAGCCCGCAGAACGCTCTCCGGGCGGTCGAGCACCGCTCGCACCGTGGCTTCGTCGTTGTTGCTGACCAGCATCAGCAGGGTTCCGGCGTCCCGCCACTGGAGCAGTCGGCGGGCCAGCAGCGCGCGGGCACCCCCGAGGTCCACGCCGTCGGGGCCGCTTTCCCCGGCCACACCGCTCCACAGCGTCTCGTCTCCGTCCACGGCGATCACCTTCGGCGGCGTGCGGCGCACGGCCTCGACCGTCTCGGCCAGCGTGAGCGCCACCGCCGCCTGGAACTGCGGCGTGAACGGCAGATGCGCCAGCTGGTCCGTCCTGTCGTCGAAGACTTCTGCGACCTCGTGGTGCCGTGTCCAGTCGTCGGGCCGCAGGAGCGCGAAGCCGGGCAGCTCCGACAGCTCGGACGCCACGTCGCGCTCCCAGCGCTCCAGCCGCTCGTCACGGTGTGCGGTGGGCAGGAAGCCGACGATCAACGGCCTCCTGCTCCGCTCGGACAGGGCCCGAAGAGCGGCGGGATACTGCGTGCGCAGCTCGGCGAGAAGGGCGTCGTCCACCCGGCCGAACCGTTCGAGATCGGCCGCCCTGAGCAGCACCACGCCAAGCGCCGTCGACGGGTCGGCGAAGACCCCCGAGGGGTCCTGCAGGCTTGCCAGCACCTGGTGGTAGGGCGCTTCCGCGATCGACACCGGCGCGGCGCCGCCGTCGTCCGCCCTGTCGCTCAGCGCCATCTGGCACAGCAGGGGCAGGTTGCCCAGCGCGAACGTGGCCGCGACGGCGACAGAGAGCTGAGCGGGTGTGGTGTCCGGGCGCTCGGGTGCCGAGCCCTCCACCACGGCTCCGGTGCGGGCCGGGGCGGTGGGATCCTCGGCGGCCTCGGCGAGCAGCCGCAGGAAGTCCTCCCCGAGCGCCTTGCTGGTGGCCTCGTCCAGGATGTCGAGGCTGTAGTCGAGTCGCAGCCGTCCGGCGTCCGGCGTCATCGTCACCATCAGGTCGAGATCCGAATAGCCCGTGCCGGCCGGCAGGATCTCCAGATTCGTGAGCCGGACCGCCGAGGACCGCACGTAGTTGAAGTACACCTCGACCAGCGGCGCGTTCGGCCGGTACAGCCCCTGCGCGACGAGTGTCGACAGGGTGTCCGAGAACATGGCGCCCTTGGCCAGGACTCGTTCGAGGTGACGGTCGCTCCGGCGCAGCACATCCTGGACGGCCTCGTTGCCGGCGGCCTGTGCCGGGAACGGCACCGGCACACCGAAGAACCCCAGCGCGCCGTCGGCGTCGGCATGGATCCGGGTGTCGACGGGGACAGCGAGGACGAACCGGTCGCGTTCCTGCCGCCGGGCGAGCAACACGGTCAGCACGCCCAGGCAGAACGCCGCCGGCGTGATCGCGAGCCGGCTCGCCTGATCCGACACCCGTGCCATCAGCGTGTCGGGCAGCGTCAGGGTCACGCTGCCGGCCCGGTACGAGCGTTGGGCGGGGCGCTCCTTCGCGAGGGTCAGGTCGAGTCGGGCGGCACCGCTGAAGGACTCGTGCCAGTCGTCCGTCGTGCCGTCCGGGCCGCCCGCCGGAGCCTGCTGGGTCTGGGCTTCGAGCAGCAGGTCGATGTCGCGGTTGGTCACGGCGTCCCCCAGCGTCGCTCCGGCGAGCTCAGCGTCGATCTCGGCCGTCACCAGGAGCAGCGACTGCAGATCGCTCACGCTGTGGTGGGCGCAGAAGAGCAGCGTCTGGGCCTCGTCCCCGCGGTCGAGCAGCTCAAAGCGCCACAGCGGTGCGGCAGTGAGGTCGAACGGCTGCTCCACGAGCGCCCGCAGCCTGGCGTCGGCATCGAGTTCCGCGCCGTCGCCCAGCTCTGTCCAGCGCAACAGCAGCGACGCGGGCACCTGCTTGTCGATGCGCAGCTGCTGCTCGCGTCCGTCCCCCGCGACGATCGCGGTGCGCAGGGCCGCGTGCCGTGCGGCGAGTCGGGTGAGCACGCCGGTCAGATGTTCCCGGGTGGTCTGCGCTCCGAGCCGGACGGCGACGCCGACGGCGTGGGCGGAGCCCGGTGTGCCCTGCTGTGCGCTCCGCACCAGACGGGCCACGTCACGGGGCGCGGGCCGCAGCTCGGTCTCGGGAACGTCGTCCGCCGGCTGCCGCTCGTGGTGAGCGGTGGCGGGCCCGGCCGGGCTGCCCTGTGCCGACAGCGCGGAGAGCAGCAGCTGGGCGAGGCCACGGATGTCCGCGGCCGAGAAGGCGGCAGTCGTGGGCAGTTCGACGCCGAGATCACGGACGAAGGAGTTGCGCAGCCTCACCATCATCAGGGAGTCGAGACCGAGCGCCTTGAGGGAGGCGGTGGGGGTCGCCTGCGGCAGGCCGCCCACCACCTCGCCGACCATCTCCCGCACATAACCCTCCAGCAGTTCCTGCTGCTCGCCGGCGGTCGCCGCGCCGAGCACCCGGGCCACCAGTTCGTCGGTGTCCGGCCCAGCGGCCGGCGAGGTGATCAGCCCCCGCAGCATCGGCCGCGACCGGGCCACGTCCGGATCGAGTGCCAACGCCTCCCAGTCGAGCCGGGCGGGAACCAGCTGACGGCGTCGAGTCATGGGCAGCGCGCGCTCGAACAGGTCGCCGCCCTCCTCGGGGGAGAAGGCGATGAGGCCCGACCGGCGAGTGGTCTCGGTCCGGGTCGCGGACCGGGTGACCAGACCGACACCTGCCCAGGCGCCCCAGTCGAGGCTGAGAGCCTGACGGCCCGCCAGGGCGAGGTGGTGCGCCCAGGCGTCCTGGAAGGCGTTCGCCGCGGAGTAGGGGCTCTGCCCTGCCGAGCCGAGGACTCCCGCCACCGAGGAGAACAGGACGAGGCTTTCCGCCTCGGGCACCAGCTGGGTGAGCAGAACCGTGCCCAGCACCTTCGGGGCGAGCACCCGCAGCACCCGTTCGTCGGACAGGTTCGGCACGGTGGCGTCGTCGACGACACCGGCGGCGTGCACGATGCCGGTGATCGGACCGAGGTCGCGGACGCGGTCCAGCGCCGCCGCGAGGCCCTGCGGGTCCGCGACATCGGCGCGAGCCAGGTGCACGGTGACGCCGCGCGCACGCAGTGCCTCGACCCAGCTCTCCGCTTCGGCATCGGGCGCGGAGCGGGTCATCAGGGCCAGGCGGCGTACGCCGCGGTGTACCAGGCGCTCGGCGGCGACGCGGCCGAGGCCGCCCAGTCCTCCGGTGACCAGGAACGTGCCGTCGGCCGCCGGTTCGCCGTCCTCGACGCCGTCCTGGCGGCTGCGCACCAGGCGCGGCACGAGGCGACCGGACTCGCGCAGTGCGACGAGGTATTCGTCGTCCGCCTGCAGCAACTGCGCCAGCAGGGCGTCCACCCCACCGGAGGGCGGCAGATCTATCAGCGTCGTCGCCAACTGGGGGTACTCCTGGGCCAGGGCGAGACCGAACCCCCAGGCAAGCGCCTGTTCAGGCGCGGAGACCTCGCTCCCGTCGGCAGGCTGGGTGCCGCGTACGACCAGGAAGAGGCGCGGCACCCGGCCACGCCGACCCTCCGTGAGCACCCGGGCGAGGTGAAGGGTGCTCAGACACCCCAGCGCGGCGGCCTGCTCCGCTGTCTCGACCGAGTCGACCCCGGGGGCGTCCAGCGCGAACAGGTGGACCACCTGCTCGGGCCCGCCGGCGGGGAAGGCCTCGTCGAGCAGCCGGGCCAGGTGCTGCGGGTTCCGCGGATCGATCCGGAACCGACCGGGAGCCTCGGCGGCGAACGTGTCGCCCTTCACCGCCACCACATGGGGCAGCGGGCCGAGCAGAGCGCTCAGCCGAGCTCCCACCCCGCAGTCGTCGGCGAGGATCAGCCAGGGGCCCTGAGCGGGCTGCGCCTGCGCGGTGGGCCTCGGCTGCCATTCCACTTCGTACAGGGACGCGTCGAGCGGAGACAGCGCGGACAACTCGAACTCCTCGATCCGCAGGACCTCCTGCTCCTGCTCGTCGAGCAGCAGCAGGTCGAGCGTGACGGCGTTCCCGTTCACGGCACGCAGTCGGCAGGTCACCCAGGCGGGTGCGGTGCGCGGCTTCGAGAACCGCAGACGCCCCACCCCGGTGGGTACCAGTGCGCGGCCCTCGGGCGCGCCCGCCGGCAGCGCGGCCGTGTGGAAGGCCGAGTCGAGCACCGCGGGATGCAGCAGGTACCCGCCGCGCGGCGTGTCGGCCAGCCTGCCCAGCGCGGTGGTTTCGGCCTGCCAGCCCTGCTCCAGACGGCGGAAGGCCGGACCGTAGTCGATTCCCAGCGCGGTGAGCGCGGCGTAGACACCAGGCAGATCGGCTTCGGCGGGGCACTGCGCGCGCAGCGCTTCGAGGGAGCCGCCCCACGAGTCGCCGGGCCGGGTGCGGGTGCCGGCGCCCTCCTCGGCAGCGGCGCCCAGGACGACACGTCCGGACACGTGCCGTACCCACCCGGACCGCGGCTCGCCCGGCACCGTGGAGGCGATGGTGAAGTCCCGGCCGGCGTCGTGTTCCGGTTGCAGGACCAGCTGCAGCCGGACACCCGGTCCGGTCGTCGGCAGCTTCAGGGGTGCCTCGAACCTGACGTCGGCCAGCCGCACCTCCTCGCCTTCCTGGAGACCGGAGGCCGCCTCGAACGCCATCTCCAGGAAGGCGGCCGCGGGCAGCCACACCTCGCCGGCCACGCGGTGATCGAGCAAGTAGCCGAACCGGCCGTCCTGCGGGTCGAGATCGGTCTGGAAGATGTGCCGGTCGGGCGTGTCACTCGCCTCGATCCTTGTGTCGACGAGCGGCGTGCGGCCCGCACCGGAGGACAGGGCCGGGGCAGCCGTCAGCCAGTGGCGCTCCCGCTCGAACGCGTAGGTGGGGAGTTCGGCGAGGGCACCGGTGGGACACCGGGGCGACCAGTCGGGCTCGTGTCCGGCGCTGTACAGCAGACCGAGGTGACGCAGCAGACCGTCCAGGCCGCCGGCGTCACGGCGCAGCGAGCCCACGCTCACCGCGGCGACTCCCACCTCCTGCGCGACCGACTCGATGGCCGCGCCGAGCGTCGGATGCGGGCTCAGTTCCACGAAGTAGCGGTAACCGTCCTCCAGCATGCGGCGCACGGTGTCGGCGAACCGCACCGGTCGGCTCAGATTCGCGTACCAGTACTCCGCGTCGAGCCCGTCACCGGCCGTGGGCTCCGCACGTACCGTCGAATAGAACGGGATCGACGTGTGCCTGCCTCGCACGTCCGACAATCCGTCGACCAGCTCCGCACGCAGCGGAGCCATGAGCGGGCTGTGCGACGCGAACGCGGTCGTCAGTCGCCGGACGGGGACCCCCTCCTCGGCGAGCCTGCCCTGGAGGTCGGTCAGCGCGTCGATGTCGCCGGACACCGCGGTGGACCGCGCGCTGTTCACAGCTCCGACGAACAGCCGCCCCTGGTAGGCGGTGAGACGCTCCTCGACCTCGGACAGCGGCAGTTCCACGGAGAGCAGGCCGCCCCTGCCGGCCAGCGGCACGACGGCACGGGCACGCCGGGTCACCACGGCCGCGGCGCCGTCGGCACTCAGCGCGCCGGCCGCGTATGCGGCTGCGATCTCGCCCAGGCTGTGGCCGACCACCGCGTCCGCAGAGACTCCGAGGGACTGCCAGGCCGCGGCCAGAGCCGCGTTGAAGGCGAACAGTACCGGCTGCAGGATGTCGGTGCGATCGAGGTCGGGGGCCTGCTCCGCTCCGCGCAGGGCCTCCAGCACCGACCAGCCGGCGTGCCGGCGGATCGCATCGTCCAAGGCCGACAGCGCCTCCCGGAACGCCGTCGACTCGGTCAGCAGCTCGCTGCCCATGCCGGGCCACTGACCGCCGTGCCCGGAGAAGACGAACGCCACCTTGCCCGCCGGTGTCTCCCGTGCGGGTGACCGTACGACGTCCGGATGGACACGCCCCTGCGCCAGCGCGTCGAGGCCGGCCAGGAGACCGTCCCGGTCGCTCGCCAGCACCGCCGCGCGGCGCTCGAAGTGGCTGCGGCGGTGGGCCAGCGTGTAGCCGATGTCGCGCAGTGCCGGCCCGCTGGAACCGAGTGCGCCCAAGTGAGCGGCGAGACCGGTGGCCTGACCGCGCAGGGCGGCGTCGTCGCGCGCCGACAGCACGAACAGCTGCCGCGGCGCGGTGCCCTCGTCCGTTCCGGCGGACGGGTCGGGCTGACGGGCCGCGATCTCCTCCCGGGCTTCCTCGACGATCACGTGCGCGTTCGTGCCGCTGATCCCGAAGGCGCTGACGCCGGCCCGCCGCAGTCGCGGGCCCGACGGCCAGGCCACAGCCTCCTGGAGCAGCTGCAGTTCACCGCTGTCCCAGTCGACATGGCGGCTGGGCCGCTCGGCGTGCAACGTGCGCGGAAGACTCCCGTGCCGCAGCGCCAGCACGACCTTGATCAGGCCTGCGATGCCCGAAGCCGCCTGCAGATGGCCCAGGTTGGACTTGAGGGAACCCAGGTACAGCGGGCGTCCCGTGGGACGGGAGGCGCCGAACACCGACATGAGGGCGTTGGCCTCGATCGGGTCGCCGAGTGTCGTGCCGGTTCCGTGGGCCTCGATGTAGTCGATGTCCGCGGGCGTCAGCCCGGACAGATCCAGGGCCTTTCGGATGACCTGTTCCTGGGCCGGGCCGTTCGGTGCCGCGAGTCCCTGACTGCGCCCGTCCTGGTTGACCGCGGTGCCACGCAGCACCGCGAGCACCTGGTCGCCGTCCCGGCGCGCGTCCGTCAGCCGCTTGAGCACGACCATGCCGGCCCCTTCGGCCCAGACGGCTCCGTCCGCGTCGTCGGAGAACGACCGGCACCGGCTCGTGGGGGACAGCCCTCGCAGGCGGCTGAACTCCACGAACGTCTGGGGAGTCACCATCAGCGTCACACCGCCGGCCAACGCCAGGTCGCACTCGCCCGAGCGCAGCGCCTGCGCGGCCAGGTGCACCGCCACCAGTGAGGAGGAACAGGCGGTGTCCACGGTCAGGGCGGGGCCGTGGAGTCCGAGGGTGTAGGCAAGCCGACCGGAGGCGACGCTGAGGGCGGACCCGGTGCTGACGTAGCCGTCCAGCTGGTCGAGACGGGAGCCCGCCAGGTAGTCGCTGCCGAACATGCCGACGTACACGCCCGTCGTGCTTCCGGCGAGCCGGGCCGGCACGATCCCGGCGCGCTCCAGCGCCTCCCACGTGGTCTCCAGCAGCAGGCGCTGCTGCGGGTCCATCGCCGCGGCCTCGCGCGCGGTGATCCCGAAGAAGGCGGCATCGAAGGTCTCGATGTCCTGCAGGAACCCGCCCTCCCGGGCGTAGGTCTTGCCTTCGGCCTCCGGATCGGGGTCGTAGAGGGACTCGACGTTCCAGCGCTGCGCGGGGAACGGGCCGACGACATCACGGCCGCCTTCGAGCACCTGCCACAGCGCCCCGGGATCGTCGGCACCGCCCGGCAGCCGGCAGGCCATGGAGACCACGGCGATGGGCTCGTCGGAGGCGGACTCCCGCCGCGGGGCGCTTGCCGCCCGCCCGCTCTCCCGGGCGTCGGACGTGAGCACGGTGCTCACCAGGTGGTCCGCGAGCCGGACCGGCGTCGGATGGTCGAACAACAAGGTGGCGGAGAGCCGGGCCCCGACCCGGGCGCCGATCCGGTTGCGCAGTTCGACGGCCATCAGCGAGTCCATCCCCCGCTCGCTCAGGGGCTGGTCCTTGCGCAGCTCGTCGGGAGAGCGGAGCCCCAGCACGCGTGCCGCCTCCGCACAGACCACGGCGAGCACCCGCTCCATCCGCTCGGCCTTCGGGAGCCGGGCGAGCCGAGCCGCGAATGCGTCGTCCCGTCGCACGGGCTTCTCGGGAGGCAGCAAGGACCGCCACAGCGCGGTCGCGCCGCCCCCGCGAGCCAGCGAATCGCGCAGCCCTCGCTGGTCCAGAGCCCACGCGACCAGATGCGGCGCCCCGCGCAGCAGCGAGAGTTCGACGAGCCCGCACGCCTGCGCCGGCGTCAGGGCGCCGTGGCCGAGCCGCGCCATCCGCTGGAGGTCGGCGTGGTCGGCCGCCAGGCCGGTACCGGCCCATGCGCCGAACGAGACCGAGACTCCTGGCAGGCCGAGCGTCCGCCGGTGGTGGGCGAGCCGGTCGAGGAAGACGTTGGCGGCCGCGTAGTTGCCCTGCCCGGGGCTGCCCACGACCCCCGCCGCCGACGACACCAGGAGGAAGAGATCCAGTGGATCATCCGTCGTGAGATGGTGCAGGTTGATCGCCCCCGCCACCTTGGGGCGCAGTACCCGGGCGAACCGCTCCGGTGTCTGTTCGACGACGACGCCGTCGTCCAGCACGCCGGCGCAGTGCACGACACCGCGCAGCGGGCGGGCCCTGCCGATCACACTGGCAAGCTCCTCGGCGTCCGCCACGTCGCATGCCGCCACCTCGACCTCGGCACCGAGCGCGGACAGCTCCGCGGTCACCTCGGCGCTGCGCGGGTCCTCGGGGCCCCGCCGCGAGGTGAGCACCAGCCGCGCGACTCCGCGTGAGGCGAGCCACCGTGCGATGTGGACGCCGACCCCGCCGAGACCACCGGTGACCAGCACGGTGCCGTCGGTCGGCACCGGACCGCCGGGCAGCGGCAGCTCCGCGTCCGTGTCCGTCAGCCGCTCGTGCCGCGCCGCCGGCGTCGCCCGGTCGTCCGCGCTCCGGCTGCGCAGCAGCCGAGGGGCGAGCAACACGTCACCGCGCACCGCGAGTTCGGGTTCGTCCGAGCCGGCCACGAGCTCGCTCAGCACGGGCCACGGAGTGCGTACGGTGTCGAGGCCGTCGAGGTCGATCAGACGAAGTCCGAGCTCCGGGTGTTCCGAGCGCGCGGTGCGGGCGAGGCCCCACAGCGCCGACTGGGCGAACCCCGACGCCGGTGCTGTCGCGTCGGTCGCGACCGCGCCGCAGGTCACCCAGAGGACGCGAGAAGGCAGTTGCTCCGGCGGCAGGGCGAGGAGCGACTGGAGGTCGGCGAGCCCGGCGCTGGTCAGCTCCTGCACGTACTCGGCCGTGTCAGTGTCCGCTCCGGGCAGGGGCCAGAAGCGGACGAGGGTCTCGCCGGCGGCATCGGCCACTGCGTCGGCCGTGCGGATCCCCGCCGCTTCGAGGCCCTGCCGGGCCGCAACGGCGTACGGGTGTGAACTGTCCCCGGCCACGGTCCACTTGTCGTCACGCGGCTGCGCTCCGGCGGTTTCGGGGACCACCGCGGTCCAGACCACCTCGTAGAGGCAATCGTCCGCGCGGGAGGAGCCCTGCAGATCGGACGGGTTCACCGCGCGCAGCCGCACATCCGTCAGGCAGCCCGCGGGGAAGCCGTCGGAGTCCCAGAGCCGCACGTCCAGGGCGACCTCGTCCGCGGAGCCGGCTGTCCGCCGGACGGATGCGATCACGTCGCCGGAAGCCCCGGGCAGCAGCGCGTACTGTCCGACCGAGAACGGCAGCAGCACGCGGCCCTGCTCCTCGAAGGCCGCCGCCACGTGCAACGCGGCATCCAGCAGGGCCGGATGGACCGGATATCCCTCCACGTCGTCGTGCTGGGGCGACGGGAGCGACAGACGGGCCAGCAGCTCGTCGTCCCCCGTGCGCACGGCCGACACGACACCCTGGAACGCGGGACCGTAGGCGAGTCCGCCCTCGGCCAGGCGCGCGTAGGTCTGCGGATCCCAGCACGGCTGCGCACCGTCCGGCGGGCTCGGCGGTGCGCCCGCGTCCGTCGCGGCCGGCTCACTCGCCGTCGCAGCGGCGTTCTGCACCCAGCCCGCGAGCTCCTGCCCACGTGGCCGGCTGTACACCGTGACCTCAAGGGGATCCTGCGGGCCGGCGGCGACGACCTCGACGGAAACCTCCACGGTGCCGGAGCGCGGCAGCACCAGCGGGGCGAGAAGCAGCACGTCGGTGAGGTGGGCCGGCTCCTCGGGGCGGGCCGTCTCCAGCGCGGCACGACACAGCTCCATCAGCGTCGTGCCCGAGACGACCACCTCGCCGAACACCGTGTGGTCGACCAGCCAGTCGGCTGTGTTCGGGGACCACTCGTTGCGGAAGGTCCAGCGGGTGGCGTCGACCGAGCGGAGCTCGATGCCGAGCAGGGGGTGCGCGGACCGGGGCAGGAAGCCGGATGAGCCCGCGGTCGCATCGGGGTCGGTCCAGTGGCGCTGCGGTTCCCACGCATAGGTCGGCAGCCGCGCCGGCTCCCCGTCCGTTGCGGGTGCGATGCGCCGCCAGTCGATCGCCCGGCCGCGGGCATGCAGTTCGGCCGCGGCCCGGTCAAGACAGGCCACCGCGTCGTCGTCGCGCCGCAGGGAGCCGACCACTGCCAGCTCATGTCCGGCGTCCTCGCCGATGGTCTGCACCGAGGTGACGAGCGACGGGTGGGGGCTCAGTTCGACGAAGTACCGGTAGCCGTCGGCCACCATGCGTTCCACGGTCGACGCGAACCGGACGGGCGCGCGCAGGTTGCGGTACCAGTAGTCGGCCTCCAGCTCGTGCCGGACCGGTTCTTCAGTGACCGTCGAGTACCACGTGACGGACGTCGGGTAGGTGACGATGCCGTCGAGGTCCGCCAGGAGTGCCTCGCGGACCGGCTCGACCTGCGCGCTGTGGGATGCGTAGTCCACCTCCAGGGCCCGGGTGAACACCTGCTCCTTCTCCAGCTCGGCCAGCAGGGCGGCCAGGGCTTCCGAGTCCCCGGCCACCACGGTGGCCCGGCCGCTGTTCACCGCGGCGATCGACACCCGCCCGTCCTGGTCCCGCAGCCGGGTCTCGACCTCGCTGCTGGGCAGGCCCACGACGGCCATGCCGCCGGACCCGACGACACCGGCCAGTGCCCGGCTGCGCAAGGCGACCACGGCTGCCGCGTCGTTGAGGCTGAGCGCCCCGGCGACGCAGGCCGCGGCGACCTCGCCCTGGCTGTGTCCCACCACGGCGTCCGGCCGCACACCGTTCGCGCGCCATACCGCAGCCAGGGCCACCATGACGGCGAACAACACCGGCTGGACGACGTCGACCCGCTCCAGGGACGGCGCGTCGGCATCCCCTCGCAGCACGGCCGCCACGGACCACTTGGTGTGCTCGCTCAGGGCAGCGTCGCAGCGGTCGAGTTCGTCCGCGAACAGCGGGGAGCGGGCCAGCAGGTCACGGGCCATGCCCGCCCACTGCGCGCCCTGGCCGGGGAAGACGAAGGCCAGCTTGCCCGGTGCCGACACCCGGTGCGGCCCGACCACGAGCTCCGTGGCGGGCTCCCCGGCTGCCAGGCCGCGCAGACCACTCACGAGCTCGTCGCGATGACGCGCCGCGATGACGGCCCGGTGCTCGAAGTGCGTCCGGTGGTGGGCAAGCGTGGCAGCGATGGCGGGCAGGGCAAGTTGCGGGTCCGCCGTGACAGCGTCGAGGAGGCGACGGGCTTGTGCGTGCAGTGCCGGCGCGGTGCGGGCGGACAGCGGGAACAGCACGAGCTGTGAACCTTCGCCGTCCTGCCGGCGGAACGGCTGTGCCGTTGCCGGCCCGGCCTCGGACGCCACGGGGACGTCGGGCGCCTCCTCCAGGATCACGTGCGCATTGGTGCCGCTGATCCCGAACGCGCTCACGCCGGCGCGTCGCACCCGGTGGCCGCGGGGCCAGGCTTGCGCGCGGCTCAGCACCTGCATGCCGGCGCCGGCCCAGTCGACCCGCTCGGTCGGGTTGTCGGCGTGCAAGGATGCGGGCAGCAGCTCGTGCTGGAGTGCCAGTACGGTCTTGATGACGCCGCCGATTCCGGCTGCGGCCTGCATGTGGCCGACGTTCGACTTGAGGGATCCGACGCCGAGGGGATGTCCGTCCGGTCGGCCCGGGCCGAAGACGGTGCCGAGGGCGTCGCCTTCGATCGGGTCGCCCAGCAACGTGCCCGTGCCGTGCGCCTCCACGTAGTCCACGTCGTGCGGAGCGAGACCGGCGGCGTCCAGGGCGGCTCGGATGACGCGCTGCTGCGCCAGGCCGTTGGGGGCGCTCAACCCTTGGCTCCGGCCGTCCTGGTTGATGGCCGTGGCCTTGATGACCGCGAGGACCCGGTCGCCGTCCCGGTGCGCGTCTCTCAGCCGCTTGAGCATCACCAGCCCGCAGCCCTCGGCCCACACCACGCCGTCCGCGTCGCTGGAGAAGGGCTTGCACTGCCCGGAGGGCGACAGCCCGCGCAGCCTGCTGAACTCGACGTGCCCGCGCGGAGTGACCATCAGTGTCACGCCGCCGGCCAGGGCGAGATCGCACTCCCGGCTCGCCAGGGCCCGCGCGGCCAGATGCAGCGCCACCAGGGAGGAGGAGCAGGCGGTGTCCACCGTCACGGCCGGGCCCTGCAGGCCGAGGGTGTAGGCGATCCGTCCGGAAGCGACGCTGGTGGCCGAGCCCGTGCCGACGTGCCCGTCCAGCTGCTCCAAGCCGGCCGAGGCCAGATAGCCGCTCTGGTACAGGCCGATGTACACACCGGTGGAGCTGCCGTTCAACGCCCCGGGGAGCATGCCGGCGTTCTCGATCGCCTCCCAGGAAGTCTCCAGCAGGAGGCGCTGCTGGGGGTCCATGGCGGCGGCCTCGCGGGGCGAGATGCCGAAGAACGAGGCGTCGAAGCGGTCGATGTCCGACAGGAAGCCGCCGCGCAGCGAGTAGGCCTTGCCGGAGACCTCGGGGTCCGGGTCGTACAGCGCCTGGGCGTCCCAGCGGCCGGCCGGGACGTCGCTGATCACTTCCTCGCCGGCGGCCAGGAGCCGCCACAGCTGGTCGGGGGTGTCCGCGCCGCCGGGGAAGCGGCAGGCCATCGAGATGACGGCGATCTCGTCCGCCGCCTCAGCGGCCGCCGGCCCCCGGGGCGAAGCTTGTGTGGCCGACGCCGCGACCAGCTGATCCGGGCCCTTGCCGGCCACCGCCTCGGCGACCCCGGCGATGCTGGGGTGGTTGTAGAACAGAGACGGTTCCAGATCTCGGCCGATCCGCATGGACAACCGACCCACCAGTGCCACCAACTCACGTGACCCCAGACCGAATTCGGCTATCGGACGGTCGACTGAGATCTCGGTGGGAGCAACGCCGACACGTTCGGCGACGGCTTCGGTCAGCCAGCCCCGGACCGCCTCGGGTGTGTCGACGGGCGGCTCGGGCGACTTGTTCTCAAGCATGAGGGCAACCGTTCTCGCGGGCTCGTTCAGGGGTCTGCGGCGCGATCCGTCGTGCGGCGATCGACCTGGACAGTCGGCGGTGGAGTGGCTACTCGGCGGGGCGGCCCGCCGGCTCGAGTACGGCGAGCGTGCCATCGAGGTAGGCGGCCCGGGAGGCCTGGCGCTGGATCTTCCCGCTGGACGTCTTGGGGATGGATCCGGGCTTGATCAACACCACGTCCCGCAACGACAGGTCGTGGGTCTCGCTGATGGTGCTGCGGATGACCGCCGAGATCTCGCCGATCTCGGGCGCGGCGTCCGGCGACGCCTCCGCGACGATGACGGGTCGTTCGCCCAGCGAGCCGTCCTCGACCGAGAAGGCGGCGGCGCAGCCCGGACGGACGGCCGGGTGGGACATCTCCGCGGTCAGCTCCAGGTCCTGGGGGTAGTGGTTGCGTCCGTCGATGACCAGCAGGTCTTTCACACGGCCGGTGACGAACAACTCGCCGTCCCTCATGAATCCCAGGTCACCGGTCCGCAGGAATCCGCTCCTGCCGTCGTTCAGCGATGCCTGGAAGACCTCGCGGGTCTTCAGCGTGTTGCGCCAGTAGCCGCGCGCGACACTGGCGCCGCAGACCCAGATCTCCCCGCCCTCGCCCTCGGGACACTCCTCCAGCCGGTCGGGATCGGCGATCACCACCGTCATGCCCGGGCGGCCGCAGCTGACCACCTCGGCGGCGTCTCCGGGCCGGCCCGACACCGTCGGCGCCTCGTCCACCGAACCCCCGCTCACCATGAGCGTCGCCTCGGCGAGCCCGTAGCACGGGTAGAAGGCCTCATTGCGGAACCCGGCACGCGCGAACGTGTCGGAGAACCGCCGCAGCGTCGCGGCGCGGACCGGTTCGGCACCGTTGAATGCCACGCGCCATGCGCTCAGGTCGAGGCGGTCGAGGAGCTCAGGGGTGGCGTCCCGAAGACACAGCTCGTAGGCGAAATTGGGTCCGCCGCTGGTGTGCGGCCGGTACCGGGAAACGGCGTCCAGCCAGCGCTCGGGCCGCTGCAGGAAGTGCAGCGGTGAGAACAGCGTGGAGGTGGCGCCGAGGTGGATCGTGTTGAGCACCGGGGCGATCAGCCCCATGTCGTGGTAAACGGGGAGCCAGCTGACATAGAGCTCGCCACCGTGCGCCGCGATCGCGTCCGGCGTGTGCCCCATGCGTTCCGTCATGACCCGTTGGTTGTCGAGCAGGTTCCCGTGGGTCACCACCACGCCGCGCGGCGCCGAGGTCGAACCCGAGGTGTACTGGAGGAAGGCGACCGAATCCGATGTGATGTCGGGTTCGCGCCAGTCCCCCGCGATCTCGTCATGGAACTCCTCGGTGGCCACGCAGGTGATGTCGGCGAGTCCGGTGAGGGCGTCCAGGGCAGGGCGCAGGGCGTCGAGGATCTGCCGAGTACCGAGAATCACCTCGACGTTCGCGTCGGCGATCAACCGCTGCATACGGTTCAAGGCGCGATGGTTCTGCGAGCGCCCTTGCGGCGGCACGCCCGGAACGGCTATGACGCCCGCCGCCAGGCAGCCCATGTAGCCGCATATGAAGTCCAGGCCCGGCGGATACAGGAGCAGTGCCCGGGAGCCGGCCAGTCCGCGCTGCTGGAGCCAGGAGGCGATGGCCTTGGCACGCCGGTCGAGCTGACCATACGTCAGCGTGTCCACGGGGCCGTCGCATTCACCGGTGGTCAAGTACCGGTAGGCGATCCGGTCGGGCTCGCCCGATGCCCGAGAGCTCAGCACTTCCACCAATGACCGAACCATCTGCAAGACCCACCTGCTCTGGCGATTTGGGGACGGACTGCTGGGCGTACCACGGCGAGGCCACAGGAGGCCGTTCGGTTGCGCAGTACTCGGCGCTCGGCACGCCCACACTATTGACCCCACCATTGCATCCGTTGTGGCCTGCCGGACTATTGACGGACCGCCAGGAAGCTGCATGGCACGAAGTCCCCCCGGGCTCGCGCCGGCCCGGTCGGCGGGACGGGCACGGGCTTCCAGGAGCACGTCGGGACAGCACGCGTCCCACGACGCTGCATGCCACCGAACGCTCCCGGCACACACTCGAAGACCACGGGGGACAAAGTGCCGTGCAGGTTTATGACGTTCCTCCGGCTCTGTTCTCCCAGTGGCCAACTGCGCCAGGCTGGACGCGCACGGAGACCTGAGACACAGTCGTCGTTCGGGATCGGCGGACTCCATGACTCGCGCGATCGCGCTCGACCGGACGGGACGCCACCTCCCCCGCCCGACCGGACGGGACTGACCCACGCCGCCGAGCGGTCGAGCACCTGCTACGAGCAATGACGGGAACGGAGATCATTGGCCCAGCAGTCAGTTCCGGTCACCGTGTTGCACAGCGCCGTCGTTCTGGGCCCCGTTGCGGAAACCTGGACCGCCCACCAAGAACTCGTGCGCCGCTCTCGCATGTGGCAACGGGTCCTGCGCGAGCGGGAGGACCGGTATGAGCAAGCGCCCGCGGTCTCGGTACGCAGGGCCCTCAAGTCCGGCCTCGGGGGGCGGCCCGGGGCGGCGGCGATCGTGCAGCGGGCGAGTGGCCGGATCACCTACCTGAGCGTGAGGGGATCAGGCCGTTCACAGTGGACCGGCATCAGATCTTTGGCCGATCTCACCTGCCTGGGCGCGACAGCGGCAGCACCTGACGAGCCAGTGGATGTGTCGGGGCTCCTGCGACCGTGGTCCGGTCTGCTGGCGCCCGGCAGCGCATCTCGCCTCTCACCCACCGGCCCCTACGAAACCAGGCTTCTGGTCTGCCCGTTGTCCGGAGAGTGCGAGAGCCGCGGCTGGGGACAGAGCGAAGCCGACTCAGCTCTCTCGGCCGTTCTCGGCGGACTGAAGATGCTGGCTGCCGAGTCCTGTCCGTCCGGTGGACTGTTGCGCGGGAAGACAGTCGGTGCCGCGGGCCCGTCAGAGCTCCACTGGCTGCTGGACGGCGCCCTGAGCCTGCTGGCCCGGGTCTCGATGGTGACGCGGAGGCAGGAGGTCCCACCGCCTCTTGCCTGGTCGGATGCGACTCGTGGGTTCGCCTCGCCGGCCTGCGACTGGCAGCTCGTGTTCCGCTGCGTCAGGCAGCTCCCCGGCAGTTGGTGCACAGCACAGCTGGTCCACCAGAAATCGGGCGTCCAGGCGCCCGCCGAGTGGGGATGCTGCGTCGAAGACGCCGCTCGGCGCGCTGTGGCCGCCGCTCGGACAACCGGGTTCGGCTCGCCGGCCGAGGGGCCGCCGGAACAGTGCGTGCCGTCCGCGAGCTGCCTGCTGACCGAGCTCGACCCGGCCTCGCTGATGCAACTGGCCTCCAGCGTCCTTCAATTCCTCCGTCCAGCCGGTCTCAGGGTCCTGGGCACCCGAGTCCTGGCCGATGCGCTGCTGGGCCGCCCGCAGATCGCGTGGGGACCGGTGTGGTTCGGCTGACGAACCACACCGGTCCCGCCCGGCATCACCGCCGGGAAAGCCTCAGTGACGTCTCCGAAACGCCGACCGCCGCGTCGTCGAGCAGTCCTGCCCGCATCGCGAGCACCCCGGCCTGGAAGCGGCTGGACGCTTCCAGTTCCTCCATGACTTCAGCGATGTGCCGCCGGCAGGTCCGCACGGAGATGCCCAAGCGGTGTGCTATCAGTTCGTCCTTCGCACCTTCCGCGAGGTACCTGACGATGGCCCGCTTCATCTCGCTCCGGGCCGCGCCGTAACCGATCCCCGACGGCGAACGGTCCTCGAAGGGGACAGCGGCGGACCACGCCTGCTCCAGGCCCCGGTACAGGAAATCGACCGTCGAGGGCTCCCGGACGGCGACGGCACCGTCGGAACCCATGCGGTCCGGGATGAACGCGACCTCACGGTCGAAGATGACGATCCGGTCCGGAATCTCCTCGCAGGTGCGGATCTCGCAGCCCTCCGCCGCGAGCCGTGTCAGCTGGTGACGCATCATCGGGCTGACCCGGACGGGATGCTGGTAAAGCGTACGCATCCGCACGCCGCGGCGGAGCAGTTCGAGGTCCTGCGGGAGCGACCGCTCTATTTCATGCTCGGATAAAATACCGGGATGCGCACTGAAGACTTCGACGGAACACGCCCGTGCTTCCTTCGCCAGAATCAACCGAACGCTTTCGACGTCACTGATGACATCAATGGCCTCCCGTCGATTTCTCGCCTGCCGACTCTGGAAATAGACTGAATTCAGGGAAAGTAACTGGGACTTCAGACCCCCGACCTGCTGCTCACGTTCCTTGATGTCCACCTCGATCGGATTGACGACTTCCGCAATCGCCGACTCGGGGCTGACAGGAAAAAGAACATCGGGCTCGGACAGCGAGCTTCGCAGCAGAGTCAGCTCGACCAGGGTCCGCAGTGCATCGCTGACGTCCGCGACGGATCCCCCGATCCCGGGTGCCCCCTCAAGCGCCTCCGCGCGGGATATGCCGCCGCGCCTCAAAGACCATTCGTAAAGCTTCACCGCCAGCGGCGAAACTATGGAGTACCACCCTTTGTCCGAGTCGTTCACTCACAAGCCCCCGTTGTCGACCAGGCGCCCTGACCGGCCTTGCGCCGATGCGCCGTCAGGCCATAGCGTACCGACGGTGTCAAGTCAATTCGCCGACACTCGCCGCAGCCCGCCCCTTGTCGACAACAAGGAAATGCGTCACTTTACGATCCCATGATCGATTCACTCGGGAGTGGAAATTTCACCGACCTCGTCCGACGGATCGCCGGTTCCTTGTCCCGCCACTGATCATGCGTGATATTTCCGGGTGACTTGGCAAGGTCACCCCTTCAAGGCTCCGGCCCGGTCATGTCGTCGGCCGGCGAGCACGTCCAGCAGACGGTCCACGTCCGCTTCCGTGTTGTACAGGTGGAAGGACGCCCGCAGGTTGCCCGCGCGGTTGGAGACCTCGATGCCGGCCTCGCTCAAGTCGGGCTGCCGGGAGCCGAGTTGCGGCACCGAGACGATCGCCGAGCCGGGGGCGGGCACCGGCTCGTGGCCGAGGGCGGCCAGGCCGGCCCGGAACCGGTCGGCGAGGGCGACGTCGTGGGCGTGCACGGCGGCCACGCCCAGTTCCTCGATCAGCTCCAGCGAGCGCCGCAGTCCCGTGAAGGTGAACAGGGCATGGCTGAGGTCGAACCGCCGTGCGGAGTGGGCGAGGTCGGCGACCGGGCCGTAACAGCTGTCCCACGGCCTCTCGGCCGCGACCCACCCGGCGAGCACAGGACTCAGCCCGCCGAAGTCCTCGGGGACCGTGAGGAAGGCCGCGCCGTGCGGGCCGAGCAGCCATTTGAAGGAGACCGTGGCGGTGAAGTCGTAGGCGTCCGCGTCCATCGGCAGCCAGCCGGCGGCCTGGGAGAAGTCGACATAGGTGCGTGCCCCGTGCGCGCGGGCGGCCTCCTTGAGGGCGGCCAGGTCGGCGATGCGCCCGTCGGCGGACTGGGCGGCGCTGACCGCGACCAGCGCGGTGCCCGGACGGACGGACTCGGCGATCCGCGCCAGCGGGACCGTGCGGACCTTGAGGTCGCCGCGGACGTGGAACGGGTTCAGTACGGAGGTGAAGTCCTCCTCGGCGGTGAGGACCTCGGCACCGGCGGGCAGGGAGGCGGCGATCACCCCGGTGTGCGCGGCGACCGAGGCGCCCGCGGCCACCCGGGTGGCGGGGACACCGGCGAGCCGGGCGTACGCGGCCCGGCAGTCCTCCACGTCCTCGTACAGCGGAGTCAGCGGCCGGCCCTCGGCCCGCAGCAGCGCCGCCCGGTGCAGGGCGGCGACGGTACGGGCGGGCAGCAGGCTGTTGCTTGCGGTGTTGAGATAGGTGCTCGTGGGGGCGAACTCGGCGCGGACGAGGCTGTCGAACGTCTCCGTGGTCTGCATGGGACCACTGTGCGGCCCCGTGAAGTCCCAGTCCATTGCGGATTTTTACGTGAATCCGCTTAGGGATCCTTATACGTCCGCGCCGACCTGCGGTTTCTCAGTGCTGCGGCACCGCGCACCCGTCCGGCCCACAGGCCTCGGCATCCCCCTGCTCGACCAGTTCCAGCGGGGAGCGCTCGTCCCACGCCTGGGTCAGCGCCTGGCTGAAGACCTCGGCGGGCTGGGCGCCGGAGACGCCGTACTTCCGGTCGAGGACGAAGAACGGGACGCCGGTCGCGCCGAGCTGTGCGGCCTCGCGCTCGTCGGCGCGGACCTCGTCGGAGTAGCGGGAGGGGTCTGCGAGCACCGCGCGGGCGGCCCCGGCGTCGAGACCGGCCGCCACGGCCAGCTCGACGAGCCGCTCGTCACCCTCGGTGAACACGGACCGCTCCTCGGCGAAGTTCGCCCGGTACAGGATCTGGATCAGCGCGTCCTGCCTGCCGTGCTCCTTGGCGAAGTGCAGGAGCCGGTGCATGTCGAAGGTGTTGCCGTGGTCCCGGTCGCGGGTGCGGTAGTCCAGGCCCTCGGCGGCGGCCTGGGCGGCCAGGTTGTCCTCGCCGGCCTGGGCCTGCGCCTCGCTCATGCCGTACTTCCTGGTGAGCATGGTGATGACCGGCTGCACGTCGCCCTTGGCGCGGCCCGGGTCCAGCTCGAAGGAGCGGTGCACCACCTCGACGTCGTCACGGTGCGGGAAGGCAGCGAGCGCCTTCTCGAAGCGGGCCTTGCCCACATAGCACCAGGGGCAGGCGATGTCGCTCCAGATCTCGACGCGCATGTCTTCGGCTCTTTCCAGGTCGTACGGGTGCGGAGGCTCTCTCCGCCAGCAGTACGTGAACGTTCAAACAGCCGGGTTCATTCCCTCCGGGAGGCGGCTGAACCGGGCCGGTAGGCGCTCGGGGTGGGCGGCGCCGGGGTGGCCGTCGCCGCGGGCGCCGCGTCCCTGCGCATCGGGGCCCGTCGGCCGCACCCGGTGGTGTCCGTGCCGCTGGTGCCGCCGGCGCTGGGCTGCGCGCTCACGGTGCCGCCACTGACCGCCGCGATGACGGTCGCCGTACCCGCCGAGCGGGCGGCTCTCGCGGCCGGGGTGCTCGACTCGGCCCGGCAGATGGCCGGCGGCCCGGGCATCGCGGTGTTCGGGGCGCCGCTCGGCGACGGCTTCGAGGCCGGTGTGCGGCTGAGCCCGGCCCTCGGCGCGGCCCGGCTCACGACGACGTTCGCCCTCAGCTTCCGTCTCGCAGGTCGCTCGGCCAGGCGGCCCTGAACGCGAGGTGGTCGTACGTCACCACGCACCCCTCCCCCAGGGGCGACTGGGTCATGAAACCGACCAGCGCGTCATCGGTCTCCTTCTCGTCGCCCAGGGTGAACAGCCGGACGAAGGTCCACCGCTCGCCGTCCCGCGAGGCGTGGAAGGCGAAGGCCCGCCCGGTGCGGCTGACCCGCAGCCACACCGAACTCCCCTCGACGGTGAAGGAGTTGGCGTCGTCGGAGTGCCCCCGGGTGACCACCGTGCAGACGGTGGGCACATCCGGGGAGTACTCCAGACACAGCTTGGCCCAGGCCCGCTCGCCGACGTGGACGTAGAGGACGCCCGCGTCGAAGGCGGCCCGGAAGCCCACGGTGACCCGAGCGATCAGCTGGAAGTCGCCCTCGGGCGCGCCCAGCAGCCGGGGCGCGTCCGAGACGGGGTCCAGTGCCTCCCCGGTGGGCGGTACGAACCGGTCCTGCCGGGGCCCGGCCCAGCCGGTCAGCACGCCGTCCTCGTAGGTCCAGTGCCCGTCGGGTCCGTAAGTACGGAGAGGGAAAGGGAGTTCGGGAAGTTCCACGTCCATCGGCCAAGTGTCGCAGGGCTGCGATTACCGCTCCAGAATCCCGTTGAACCGCCGGGGAAGCCCCAGCGGATTCTCATCGCGGAGCTCCCTCGGCAACAAGGCCGACGGCGCGTTCTGATAGGCCACCGGCCGCAGCCACCGCTCGATGGCCGTACCGCCCACCGAGGTGGACGTCGAGGTCGTCGCGGGGTAGGGGCCGCCATGGTGCTGGGCCGGAGCCACCGCGACACCGGTGGGCCACGCGTTCACCACCACACGCCCCGCCAGCGGAGTCAGCTCGGCCAGGAGTTCCGGCCCCCGCCCCTTCCCTGCCGCCTCCTGCGAGGACAGGTGGACCGTCGCCGTGAGATTCCCCGGCAACCGCGACAGCACCACGGCGGCCTCCTCCTCGGAGGTGTAGCGGGCCACGACACTGACCGGTCCGAAGCACTCCTCGAGCAGCAGGTCGTACGCGCCCTCCTTGGTGAGCCGCTGCGCCGGCACCGTGAGGAATCCGGCGCTGACCGTGTGCTCGCCGTCCGCGCCCGGCGTGACCGGCGTCTCCACGTCGTCCAGGCCGGCCCGCTCCCGCACCCCGGCGACGAAGTTGTCCCGCATGCGGTGGTCGAGCAGCACCCCCGCGCCGGTGTCGCTGACGGCGTCGGCCAGGGCCTTCACCAGCCGGTCGCCCCCGGCGCCGGACGGCACCAGCACCAGCCCGGGCTTCACACAGAACTGCCCGACGCCGAGCGTCATGGACCCGGCCAGCCCGGTGCCGATCTCCTCGCCGCGCTCGGCAGCGGCGGCCTCGGTCACCAGGACCGGGTTCAAGGACCCCAGCTCGCCGTGGAACGGGATCGGCACCGGACGCGCGGCCGCCGCGTCGAACAGCGCCCGCCCGCCCCGTACCGAACCGGTGAAGCCGGCCGCCGCGACCAGCGGGTGCTTGATCAGCTCGACGCCCGCCTCGAAGCCGTGCACGAGGCCGACGACGCCCTCGGGGATGCCGTGCTCGGCGGCGGCCCGGCGCAGCACCTCGGCGACCAGCTCGGACAGGGCCGGGTGGTCGGGGTGGGCCTTGACGACCACCGGGCAGCCCGCGGCGAGCGCGCTCGCGGTGTCGCCGCCGGCGACGGAGAAGGCGAAGGGGAAGTTGGAGGCGGAGTAGACGGCGACGACGCCGAGCGGCACCTTGTAGCGGCGCAGGTCCGGGACGGGCGGGGTGGCGGTGTCGTCGGGGTGGTTGATGACGACGTCGAGGAAGGCACCCTCGTCGACGATGTCGGCGAAGGCCCGCAACTGGTAGCTGGTGCGGGCGAGTTCTCCGGTCAGCCGGACCGGGCCGAGGGCGGTCTCGGCGTCGGCGGTCCCGACCAGGCCGTCCCCGGCCGCGTCCAGGCCCGCGGCGGCCGAGCGCAGGAAGGCGGAGCGCACCGCGCGGTCGGCGAGGGCGCCACGTGCGGCGTGGGCCGCCCTGACCGCCGTGTCCACCTCCTGGGCCGTGGCCTCCACCGCAACCTGTTCACGCTGCTTCCCGGTGCGCGGGTCGACACTCCAGACTGGTGCTGCTGCCACCGCGGATCCCTCCAGTAAGGCCGCAATATCCAAGGGCGGGCCAGGGTCGACCATCAGAGGCGTTCGATATACTGAACGCTGTCTCTGATGATGAATATGCTGCTCGGAGACTATTTCCCGGCGAACGAAGGGGTCAAGGGCGATGTCGGCTGGCGAGACAGGCGGGGCCCAGGTCAAGTCCGCGGTGCGGACCGTCGAGTTGCTCGAGTACTTCGCCGGCCGGCCCGGTATGCACTCCCTCGCGTCCGTCCAGGAGGCCGTGGGGTACCCCAAGTCCAGCCTGTACATGCTGCTGCGCACCCTCGTGGAGCTGGGCTGGGTGGAGACGGACGCGACGGGCACGCGGTACGGCATCGGGGTGCGGGCGCTGCTCGTGGGCACGTCGTACATCGACGGCGACGAGGTGGTGGCCGCCGCCCGGCCGACCCTGGACCGGCTCTCCGACGACACCACGGAGACCATCCACCTGGCCCGGCTCGACGGCACCAACGTGGTCTACCTCGCCACCCGCCAGTCCCAGCACTATCTGCGCCCCTTCACCCGGGTCGGGCGCCGGCTGCCGGCCCACTCCACCTCCCTCGGCAAGGCGATCCTCGCCACGTACAGCGACGAGCAGGTGCGCAAGCTGCTGCCGGAGACCCTGCCCGCGCTCACCGAGAACACCCTGACCGACCGGGAGAAGCTCATCGAGGAGCTGCACCAGGTCCGCGAGCAGGGTTTCGCGGTCGACCGTGAGGAGAACACGCTGGGCCTGCGCTGCTTCGGCGTGGCGATCCCCTACCGCACCCCGGCCCGGGACGCGATCAGCTGCTCGGTGCCGGTGGCCCGGCTGACCCCGGCCCATGAGCAGATGATCAAGGACGCGCTGTTCGACGCGCGTGACCGGCTGACCCTGGCGACGCGCAGGCTCTGAGCGCGGGCGGTGGTGGGCGCGGCGCGCGAGCCGTCGTAGGCTCGGGCCCCATGGAGATCGCTCTGCGCGCCGTGGAGGACGATGACCTGCCGGTTTTCCACCGGCAGATGACCGACCCGGAAGCCGTCCGGATGGCCGCGTTCGGCCCGGAGGGCCCGTACGACCCGGAGGCCTTCGCGGCCTACTGGCTGCGCGTGCGGAACTCCTCCTTCGTCCTGCGCACGGTGCTGGCCGACGGCGAGGTGGCCGGTAACGCGGCGGTCTACGGCGTGGCCGGCGAGCGCGAGGTGACGTACTGGATCGAGCGCGCGTACTGGGGCCGGGGCGTGGCGACGGCCGCGCTGCGGGCTCTGCTCACCGAGGTTCCCGAACGGCCGCTGTACGCGCGGGCGGCGGCCGACAACGCGGCATCGCTGCGGGTGCTGGACAAGTGCGGCTTCCGCGAGACGGCCCGGGCCCGGGGGTACGCGAACGGGCGGGGGCAGGAGATCGACGAGGTCGTGCTCGTCCTGGAGGGCTGAGGCCCCTCCCCCGTGCGGCGGAGACGGATCGTCGGGCCGCAGGAGGTGCTCGCCCGGGGCGACGCGGGAGCGTTGGGGCATGACGATCTCAACGGCCGCTCTCACGGCCGGCATCTCCACGCGACGCCGTTCGCTCCGGCTCGTGGCCATCACCGCCTGCCTGCCGTACATGTCCCTCAAGGCCGCCTGGATCGCCGGCAGCCACCTCGGCATCCCGGACGGCAGTCCGCTGCTGGAGCACCGGCTGACCGCGGCGCTCGCCAACGGCGTCACCGTGCTGATGGACGCGGCCGTCGTCGTGCTCGCGCTGCTGCTGACCCGTCCGTGGGGCCGGCGGGTGCCGGCCTGGCTGCTCGCGGTGCCGATGTGGCTCGCTGTGGGACTCCTCGCACCCATCATGGTGGGCTTCCCGCTGCAACTGGTCCTGCACGGCGGCGGAGGCGGCCACAGCGACGGCAGACCCTTCCTGGCCGACTGGGTCTTCGCGGTGGTCTACAGCGGGTTCATCGTTCAGGGGCTGGCGCTCGGCGCGCTGTTCGCGGGGTACGCCCGTGAGCGCTGGGGGCACCTGTGGCGGGGGCGGGTGCGGGAGCTGCCGGCCGGGGGCGCTACGGGGGCGCAGCGGCTGACGGCCGTGACGGCCGCGCTTCTCGCGCTGTTCCCCGGCGTGGTGCGGCTGCTGCGGGCCTTCGGGGCGGCCTCGGCGGACGGCAGCGGTGCCCGGTCCCTGCAGTGCGTCTTCGTCCTCTTCCTGGCCATGGCCGTCACCGGTGCCTGGCAGCTCGCGTTCCGCCGGGGCCGTGCCCTGCCGGTCGCCGTGCCGCTGGCGCTGGCCTGGACCGGCTCCGGGGCCGTGACGTGCTGGGGCGGCTGGATATCGCTGGGAACGCTGGTGACGGCCTACAGGCCGACACCGCTGACCAGCCTCACCTACGCTGGGCAGATGATCACCGGCCTGCTCGTGGCGAGCGTCATCGCCCACTTCCTCGCGGACCGGCCCGCCAAGGCACCGCGGTGACAAGGGCGTTGAGGCCGCTGTTCGGCGGGCGGGCGCGGCGCCGTTGGATCCATCTCATCCTCGGCGGCGCGCTCGCCATGCCGTACGTCCTCGTCGGTTCGTTGGTCGTCGGGCCGCTCACCGGCGTGGACGACGTCTTCCGTTCGCTCCCCCTGCAACTCGGCTCGTTCGCCGTCGGGTTGCCGCTGGCCGCCGTCACCGCGCTGTTCCCGTCGGCCCGGCCGCTGGAGTCGGCCGCCGCGCGGGCCCTGTGCGGTATCGACGCGGAGGCACTCGCCCACGGCCCGGCCCGGACGCGGGCCGAACGAGGCCGTACGGCGGCCTGGTTCACGTTGCACCTCGGCCTCGGCGGGATCATCTCCGGCATGTCGCTGGCCGTGCCGCCGTTCGCCGCGGTGCTGGTCGTACTGCCCCTGTTCGCCGGACTGCGCCACTCCCCGCTCGGCCTGCCCGAAGCCCTCGACCACCCCTGGGCGTTGGCCCTGTCCCCGGTCGCGGGCCTGGCCATGCTGTGCGCGCTCGCCGCGTGCGCGGCCGGCTGCGGCGCCCTGCTGGCCCGCTGGGCGCCCGCGCTGCTCGGACCCACCCCGCAGGACCGGCTGGCCGCCGCCGAGGCCCGGGCCGCCGACCTCGCCGTACGCAACCGGCTCGCCCGCGAGCTGCACGACTCCGTCGGACACGCCCTGAGCGCCGTCACCCTCCAGGCGAGCGCGGCCCGCCGGCTCCTCGGCTCCGACCCGGAGTTCGTCCGCGAGGCGCTCGCCGCCATCGAGGAGACCACCCGGCGCACGGTCGGCGAACTCGACGCCGTGCTCGGCGTGTTGCGCGACGGGGACACGCCGGGCACCGCGCCGGCGCCGACCCTCGCGACCGACCTCGACGGGCTGCTGCGCCGGACCAGGGCCGCCGGACAGCCCGTGACGGCCACCGTCGGTCTCGACCCCGCCGCGCTGCCGGCGCTGGTCTCCCGGGAGGCGTACCGGATCGTGCAGGAGGGCCTGAGCAACGCCCTGAAGCACGCCGGCACGGCGGTCGCCGTGCGCATCTGCGCTTCCGCCGGCCACCTGGAGATCACCGTCGAGAACCCCCTGGGCACGGCCACGGCTCCCCGCCCCGGCGGCGGCCACGGACTACGGGGCATCGCCGACCGGGTGCGGCTGCTGGGCGGCACGGCACAGGCGGGACCGTCGGGCGGCACCTGGCGCCTGCATGTACGCCTGCCCCTGACCACGGCCGCGACGGCAGCCGACACGCAACCCCGACCGCTCCCGAAGGGACCCGCATGACCCAGCCCGCCATCCGGATCGTCCTCGCCGACGACGAGCGCATGGTCC
Organism: Streptomyces sp. NPDC030799; assembly: GCF_055572255.1. Taxonomy (NCBI): domain Bacteria; kingdom Bacillati; phylum Actinomycetota; class Actinomycetes; order Kitasatosporales; family Streptomycetaceae; genus Streptomyces; species Streptomyces sp. NPDC030799. The sequence continues at coordinate 106,070 of NZ_JBVIDS010000008.1, forward strand.
GCACCGCCCTGCGCGCCATCCTCTCCGCCGAGCCGGGCCTGGAGGTCGTCGGCGAGGCGACCACCGGCGCCGAGGCCGTGTCCGTGGTCCGGGAACTGCGGCCCGACGTCGTGCTCATGGACGTCCGGATGCCCGAGGTCGACGGCATCCGGGCCACCGAGCAGATCGTCGCCGCCGTGGCACAGCCGCCGCGGATCGTCGTCGTGACCACCTTCGAGAACGACGCGTACGTGTACGACGCCCTGCGCGCCGGTGCCGCCGGCTTCCTGCTGAAGCGGTCGGACGCCGATGCCCTGGTGCAGGCGGTACGGCTGGTCGCGCGCACCGACACCCTGCTGTTCCCGTCGGCCGTGCGGTCCCTCGCGGCCCAGCACGCGCGCGGCACCGCATCGGCCGCGCCCTGGGTGAGCAAGCTCACCGGACGTGAGCGCGATGTGCTGCGGCACATGGCCGACGGACTGACCAACGCCGAGATCGCCCGGCGGCTGGACGTGGGCCCCGCGACCGTGAAGTCGCACGTGGCGGCGGTCCTCGCGAAGACCGGCGCCCGGGACCGCACCCAGGCGGTGATCGCCGCGTACGAGGCCGGTTTTCTGAGCGGGCGATGAGAAAACGGGGCGTACGGGAACGATCGGCCCCGTCCCGATCGTCTTCGAAGCGGGATGAACAAGACGATCAGGCGGGCGTCCGTCTTCGCGCTGCTGCTCGTGCTCGCTCTGCTGGTCAGGGCGACCTGGGTGCAGTTCTACGACGGCAAGGCCCTCGCGGACGACAACAGCAACCGGCGGAACGCGATACAGACGTACTCGCGGCCGCTCGGGAACATCATCGTGGCCGGGAACGCGATCACCGGCTCGACGCGGACGAAAGGGAGCGACCTCGCGTACAGGCGGACGTACACGGACGGCAAGCTCTACGCCGCGGTGACGGGTTATGCCTCGCAGGCCTATGCCCCGACCCAGCTGGAGGGCATCTACGCGGACCTGCTGAACGGCACGGACAACCGGCTGAAGACCGTGATGGACACGCTCACCGGCAAGCGCGCCGACCCGGGCAACGTGCTCACGACGATCGACCCGGCCGTGCAGAAGGCGGCGTACCGCGCGCTCGGCGGCAACAAGGGCGCGGCCGTCGCGGTCGACCCGAAGACCGGCAAGATCCTCGCGGTGGTGTCCACGCCGTCGTACGACCCGTCCTCGCTGACCGACGCCAACACGGCAGGGATCGCCTGGAAGCAGCTCAACGCGGACAAGGACAAGCCGCTCACCAACCGGGCGCTGCGCCAGCCGCTGCCGCCCGGCTCCACGTTCAAGCTGGTGGTGGCGGCGGCAGCGCTGGAGGACGGGCTGTACAAGACCGTGAACGAGCAGACCGACAGCCCGGACCCCTACACCCCGCGGGGCACGACGCACGTGCTGGTGAACGAGAACAGGTCGGCGCCGTGCAAGAACGCCTCGATCCGCGTCGCCCTGCAGTACTCCTGCAACAACGTCTTCGGCCATATGGCCGTCCAGCTCGGCCAGGACAAGGTGAAGGCGATGGCCGAGAAGTTCGGCTTCAACGACGACAAGCAGGACGTGCCGGTGCGGGCCTACGCCAGTGTGTACCCCTCCGGCATGGACGAGCCGCAGACCGCGTTCTCCGGCATCGGCCAGTTCGACGTCACCGCGACCCCCCTGCAGATGGCCATGGTGTCCGCGGCCATAGCCAACGGCGGCAAGCTGGTCTCGCCGCACATGGTGTCGCAGATCACCGACAGCGGCGGTGCTGTGCTGCACAACTACGACGACGACGCGGACAGCAAGGAGATCATCAGCTCCTCCACCGCCGAGCAGCTTCAGTCGGCGATGGAGACGGTGGTCAAGGAGGGCACGGGCACGAACGCCCTGATCGACGGCGCCACCGTCGGCGGCAAGACGGGCACCGCCCAGCACGGCGAGAACAACAGCAAGACGCCGTACGCCTGGTTCACGTCCTTCGGCAAGTCCGACAGCAGCGGCAAGGAAGTGGCCGTCGCCGTGATGGTGGAGCAGTCGGACGCGGCGAGGTCGGAGGTCAGCGGCAACGGTCTGGCGGCGCCGGTGGCCAGGGCGATGATGCAGGCGGCACTCAAGTGACGCCCTTCACTTCACCCCGAGAACCTGCTCGACCGGGTCGATCGCGAAGTACACCAGAAACAGCGCCGAGACCGCCCACAGCAGCCAGTTGACCTCCCGCGCCTTCCCCAGCACCGTCTTGATGACGACGTAGGACAGGAATCCGGCCCCGATGCCGTCGGTGATGGAGTAGGTGAACGGCATCGCGGCGATGGTGAGGAACGCCGGGACGGCGATCTCGTACCGGTCCCAGTCGATGTGCTTGACGTGGGTCATCATCAGGAAGCCCACCGCGATCAGCGCGGGCGCCGCCGCCTGGAGCGGGACGATGGTGAGCAGCGGGGCGAGGAAGAGGGCGAGACCGAAGAGGCCGCCGGTGACCAGGTTGGCGAGGCCGGTGCGGGCGCCCTCGCCGACGCCGGCGGCGGACTCGATGTAGGCGGTGTTGGAGGAGGCGGAGCCGAGGCCGCCGACTGCGGCTGCGGCGCCGTCGATGAACAGCACGCGGCCGATGCCGGGCACCTGCCCCTTCTCGTCGAGCAGCCCGGCCTCCGCGCTGATGCCGACGATCGTGCCCATGGCGTCGAAGAAGTCGGACAGGACCAGGGTGAACACCAGCAGCACGGCGGTGAGCACCCCGGCCTTGGCGAAGCCGCCGAACAGGCTGAAGTGACCGATCAGTCCGAAGTCCGGGGCGGCGACGATCCTGTCGGGGACCTTGGGCGTGGTCAGGCCCCAGCTCTTGATGTCGGCGACGGCGTTGAGGACGATCGCGACGACGGTCATCGTCACGATGCTGATGAGGATCGCGCCCTTCACCCTCCGGGCGAGCAGCGCGATGGTCAGCAGCACGCCGAGACAGAAGACGAGCACGGGCCAGCCGGTCAGCCGGCCGACCGCACCGAGCTGGACCGGCACGGTGGTGTGGGCGGCGTCCGGGATGCGGCTGACGAACCCGGCGTCGACGAAGCCGATGAAGGCGATGAACAGTCCGATGCCGACGCCGATGGCCTGCTTCAGCTGCTGCGGGATCGCGTTCATGATGGCTTCCCGCAGTCCGGTGAGGACCAGGAGGCAGATGACGAGGCCTTCCAGGACCACCAGGCCCATCGCGTCGGCCCAACTCATCAGGGGCGCCAGCTGGAAGGCGACGACGGCGTTGAGGCCGAGGCCGGCGGCGACGGCCAGCGGGAGGTTGCCGCCGACGCCCATGACGATCGTCATCACACAGGCCACCAGCGCCGTGGCGGTGACGAGTTGGCCGGTGTCGAGGGAGTGGCCGAACTTGTCCTTGGCGCTGCCCAGGATGATCGGATTCAGGACAAGGATGTAGGCCATGGTGAAGAACGTGGCGAAACCGCCGCGTATCTCCCGGCCGAAGGTGGATCCCCGCTCGGAGATCCTGAAGTACCGGTCCACTGACATGGTCCCACTCCTCGCCACCTGATGACCGACGTGCGGATGCTGGCTGGATTGTTCCCTCGTCGAACCCGTTTCAGGTTTTCTTCGTGTTACAGAAGAGCGTTCGACGTGTCATACGACGTTCGAAGTTCCGTACGAATCACTGCTGGAAGAGCCGCAGTACAACCACGCGGGCGGCGGGCGCGACGCCGCCCTTCCGGCCGGCCCCCGCCACGGCACGGTTGTGCCGTGGCGGGGGCCGGGTACGAGCGGCTGCTCAGAACCTACTGATGACCGTCAGGAGACGAAGTAGGTCGGGTTCGGCAGCTTGTACGTGCGGTCGGCGTAGCCGCCGTCGAGGTCCGAGTACTGGTCGCCGAAGTTGGCGATGACCTCGTAACCCAGGTCGTCCTCGATGTGCTTGCGCGTCCCGGACTTGTACTGCACGGTCGTGCAGTTCCAGGCGTTCGGGGTGGCGCAGTCGCTCAGATAGGCCGGCGGGTTGGCCTTGTCCTTGAGGAACATGTGGTCGGCGTCGAGGTTCACATCGGCGCCGACCTTCTTCAGGTTGGCGACCGCGGCGGCGCGCTGCGCCTCGCTGAGGCCGGAGTTGTAGAAGACCTCGACACCCTTGGACGCGGCGTACTGGACCAGTTCGGGGCTGCCGAAGACCGCCGGGCGGTCGGCGCGGTTCACGTAGTCGTTCCACGTGGTGGGGTTGTACGTGTAGTTGTAGCGCTTCTCGTAGTCGAGGCTGAGCAGCAGCGTGTCGTCGATGTCGAAGACGACGGCCGGCTTCTCGCCGTGCCGGTGCGCCTTGCGAGCCGCCTTGTCGATGTAGCGCTTGGCGGCGGCGTCCATGTCCGCCAGGTCCTTGGCGTACGGGCTGTCCGGGGACGCCTGGTAGACGCCGTTGCTGTCGGCGGTGGTGCCGTAATAGCTGTCTATGTCCTTCACCAACTGCCCTATGTTGTAGGGCTCGTGGGTGGAGTTCGCCGTCGACTGCCCGGCGGTGGCAGCGCCCGCGCCGTACAGCGCGGCACCGGCAAGAGCACAGGCGACACCGGCGGTGACGACTCTGTGGGACTTCCGCATGGATTCTCCGGATCTGGTGGATGAGAGTGATGTACCAGGTCAGAGAATGTCTACGCGCATAACTCCGGCTCTGCGAGCGGTGTTATCCGATCGATACGAGAAAAGGATCACCACATATGCAGTACGTCGCCGCGGGGACCCACGGACCATCCCCGGTGTTGCTCGTCGTCTTCGCCCTGGGCGGCCTGGCCGCCCTGTGGTGCGGTGTGAACTGGGCCTTCGACGTGCGCGGAATCACCACGAGCAGGGCCGAGCGGATTCGGCGCAGGAACGAGGAACGGTGGGCGGCCGTGGGGCGTCTCGGCGGATCGCCCACGCTCTTCGCGTCTGCGGGCTATCTGCGGTTCCTGGGAGCGGTGATGGCGTGCGCGGGCTTGGTCCTGCTTCTTGCCACGTACGCGCTGTGGCATCTGAACTGATCGACTGGGCCGAGGAGCGTGCGTCTGCCGGGCATCAGCACCCCTCCCATGACGCCCAGTCGTCCAGGCAGGTCCAACGGGTCACCGACCCGGATGAAGGCGAGTTCTGCAGGCTGCAGTGGAAGACGCTGAGCACCGGGTAGGCGATGAAGCCCAGCATCAGCAGGGCCGCCGGGGCGGTCAACAGGTGCGGCAGCCTGCGCAGGAGGCGCTTGCTGCATGCGCATGGGTGAAGCGCTTCACCTCTCTCGATGCGTGGCTCAGCCGGCGTAGGGGTCCGGCACCGTGCCCGGCCGGGCCAGGAACTCGAAGTCGCAGCCGGTGTCGGCCTGGGTGATCTGCCCGTTGTAGAGGACGCCGTAGCCGCGCTCGTACCGGGGCGGCGGCGGGGTCCACGCGAGCCGCCTGCCCTCCAGCTCCTCGTCGTCCACGTGGAGACGGAGGCTGCGGGCCTCGACGTCCAGGGTGATGAGGTCCCCGGTGCGCACGAGCGCGAGCGGGCCGCCGATGTACGACTCCGGGGCCACGTGCAGGACGCAGGCGCCGTAACCGGTGCCGCTCATCCGGGCGTCGGAGATCCGGACCATGTCCCGCACACCCTGCTTGAGCAGGTGGTCCGGGATGGGGAGCATGCCGTACTCGGGCATGCCCGGCCCGCCCTTGGGCCCGGCGCCCCGCAGCACCAGCACGCTGTCGGCGGTGATGCCGAGGGCGGGGTCGTTGATGGTGCGCTGCATGGTCCTGTAGTCGTCGAAGACGACGGCCGGGCCGGTGTGCTTCAGTAAGCGGGGCTCGGCGGCGATGTGCTTGATGACGGCGCCGTCCGGGCAGAGGTTGCCCCGCAGGACCGCGACCCCGCCCTCGCTCGCGACCGGGTTGTCGCGGGGGCGGATGACGTCGTCGTCGTGCACCTGGGCGCCCTGCAGCTGCTCGCGCAGGGTGTCGTACGACACCGTCGGCCGGTCCAGATGGAGCAGATCGGTGATCCGCGACAGGAAGCCGGGCAGGCCGCCCGCGAAGTGGAAGTCCTCCATCAGGTACTCACGGCCGCCGGGGCGGACGTTGGCGAGTACGGGCACGGTCCGGGCGATGCGGTCGAAGTCGTCCAGGGTGAGCTTCACCCCGGCACGGCCGGCCATGGCGATCAGATGGATCACGGCGTTGGTGGAGCCGCCGAGGCCGAGCACGGTCGTGACCGCGTCCTCGAACGCCTCACGGGTGAGGATCCGCGACAGCCTCCGGTCGTTCCGGACCAGCTCCACGGCGGTCATCCCGGCCTTGGCGGCCATCCGCCCGTGCCCGGAGTCGACGGCGGGAATGCTCGACGCGCCCGGCACGGTCACGCCGAGGACCTCGGCGGCGGCCGTCAGCGTGGACGCCGTACCCATGGTCATGCAGTGCCCGGGCGAACGGGCCAGGCCGCTCTCCAGCTCGGCCATCTCGCAGTCGCCGAGGAGACCGGCCCGCTTGTCGTCCCAGTACTTCCACATGTCCGTACCGGAGCCGAGCACCTCGCGCCGCCAGTGCCCCGGCAGCATGGGCCCGGCAGGCACGAAGACGGCCGGCAGACCGGCGCTGGCCGCACCCATCAGCAGCGCGGGCGTCGACTTGTCGCACCCGCCCATCAGCACGGCACCGTCGACCGGATAGGACCGCAGCAGTTCCTCGGTCTCCATCGCCAGCAGGTTCCGGTAGAGCATCGGCGTCGGCTTCTGGAAGGTCTCGCTCAGCGTCGAGACCGGGAACTCCAGGGGAAACCCGCCGGCCTGCCACACCCCGCGCTTCACCGCTTGGGCGCGATCCCGCAGGTGCACATGGCACGGGTTGATGTCGGACCAGGTGTTGAGCACGGCGATCACGGGCTTGCCCAGGTGCTCCTCGGGCAGATACCCGAGCTGCCGGGTCCGGGCCCGGTGACTGAACGAACGCAACCCGTCGGTCCCGTACCACTGGTGGCTTCTCAGCTTCCTCATAGGGACCATCCGGCGGCGATGGCGGCGACCTCGGCGCGCTTGTGCTCGGGCAGGGGCCTGCTCGGCGGGCGGACGTCGCGGCGGCACAGGCCGAGCGCGGCGAGGGCTTCCTTGACGACGGTGACGTTGTCGGCGGAGCCGTGGGCGGCGCGGAGCTCCTCGAAGCGGCGGATCTGTTCCCACACCTTCATGGCCGCCGGACAGTCGCCCGATCGAAGCGCTTCCATCATGTTCAGCGACACGGCCGGCGCGACGTTCACGAGCCCCGAGGTGAAGCCGGTGGCGCCCGCGGAGAAGTAGGAGGGGGCGTACGGCTCGGCAAGACCGGCGTCACGGGCGAAGGCCGCGAAGCGTGCGGCATCCGGGACGGCGTACTTGACCCCGATGACGTTCGGGCAGTGGTCGGCGAGTTCGGCGAGCCGGGCGCCGGGCAGCTGGGCGTTGCGGATGTACGGCACCACACCCAGCCCGGGCGCGGACTCGGCGATGGCCCGGTGGTAGTCGACCCAGCCGGCCGCCGAGACGCAGGGGTGGACGGGCTGGTGGACCATGACCATCCCGGCGCCGAGGTCGCGGGCGTGCCGTGCGGCGGCGATGGCAGTGGGCAGGTCGTGCCCGACGCCGACGAGGATCACGGCACGCCCGCCCGCCTCCTCGACGGTCAGCTCGGTGACCACGCGCCGCTCCTGGGGGGTGAGGGCGTAGAACTCGCCGGTGTTGCCGCCCGGGGTGAGGGTGTGGATCCCGCCGTCGAGCAGGCGACGCAGCAGGGCCCGGTGGGTGTCCTGCTCGACGGTGCCGTCCTCGGCGAACGGAGTCACCGGGATGGCCACCACGTCGGCCGACGCCGCCCGTTGGGTCTCGAACGTCACACTGCTCATCGATGACCTTCCTCCGGCCGGGACTCGGTGTCCTGGGCGTCCGAGGGGAAAGCGCGCTGGATGAAGGAGGCGATGTGGGCGTGCAGGGCGCGCGCCGCGCCGTCGGCGTCGCCATCGAGCGCCAGCCGCAGGATCTCCCGGTGCTCGGCGGCCTCCCGCTCCCAGGAGGGGTCGGCGGCCCAGGCGACGGCGGAGACCAGGGCGGCCTGGTCGCGGACCTCGTCCAGCATCCGGCCGAGCAGCGGGTTGCCGCACGGCAGGTACAGGGCGCGGTGGAACTCCCGGTTGGCGAGGGACCGTTCGGCGGTGTCGGTGGCGTGGTCGGCCCGGTCGAGCGCGTCACGGGCGGCGTCGAGGCAGGCTCCGCGCCCGACGGTCCTGCGCAGCGCCTCCGGCTCCAGCAGCAGCCGCACGTCGTAGACCTCGCGCGCCATGTCGGCGTCCACCATGCGCACCGTGACGCCCTTGTACTGGCTCATCACGACGAGTCCGGTCCCCGCGAGGGTCTTCAGCGCCTCCCGCACCGGGGTCTTGGACACTCCGAACTGCGCGGCGAGCTCCGTCTCGACCAGGGCCTGACCGGGTGACAGCCGGCCGGTCAGGATGCGGAGTTTGATCGCGTCCAGCACGTACTGCGTGCGGGACGGGATCGGTGTGGGCACGGAGGTCATGCGGCCCTCTCGGATCTCACATATCGCGTCTCATATATGACGTACGAAGTGCGACGCGTTGAAAGTAGGAGGGGGCTCGTGATTCGTCAATGCTTCTGACAAAAAGGTGCACGCGGCCCGTCACGGGGCCGGCAGGGTGAACACCAGGAGCAGCACGCCCAGGGGCGGCAGCACGGCCAGGACCGCCGTCCAGGCGCGCGTCACGGACCAGCGGCGTGTCCAGGGCAGCAGCCAGGCCGTGAGCAGGGTGCCGACGCACAGCGGGCCGCCGTAGCGGAGCAGTCCGAAGATCCAGGACAGGGAGGTGTTCAGCGCGGCCGAGCAGTCGTCGGGGCCGCAGCTGTCCGTCGCCATCACGGAGAACCCGGCCAGGACGACGGCGGCCGGGCCGAGCACGCCCAGGAGGGCCGTCGCGATCGTCGGTGCCACCCAGGCCCGGCGGTCCCGCGCGTCACGGTCGGCCGGCCCCGGAAGCGGGGTGATGTGCTGTGTCGTCATGCGAGCAGTGAACCGGCGTCACGGCGGCCGCCACACCGGTGCACGTACTCATGCCGCAGCTGCCCTCCTACTCAGTCATGGACGCCACATCGGGTCCCGCCCGCTCAGCCCCACCGCCTGCTCCAGCAGCGGCGCGTCCTCCGCCACCGGGACGACCGGCCCGAAGAGGCCGCCGCCGCGGTCCGGGTCCTCGGCCGCCATGAGCAGGAAGCCGTGGGCCGAGTCCAGGGCGGCGGGGTCGGGTGCGTAGAGGCGTCCGATGGCCTGGGCCAGGTCCCAGCCGTGGATGACCAGCTCGTCGACGACGACGGCACCGGCGACCTCGCCCGGCAGGTCCACCCCGCCCGCGCGGGTCATGCCGGTCCAGGCCGCCGGATCACGCCAGGCGTCGGCGAGTTCGTCCAGGGCCTCGGGCAGCTTCTCGCGCCAGCCGGGGCCGATGTCCGGGACGGTAGCGGTCGGGCTGGTGTCGGTCGTCGGCCCGAGGTCCTTGCGGGCGGCGTCGCGGAAGGCCACGGAGAGCATGTGAATGTGGCCGAGCAGATTCCGCACCGCGAGGTCCGGGCACGGCGTGGGGGCCGTGAGCTGGTCGTCCGTCACCGTTTCGACCAGCCCAGCCACCATTCTGGTCTGGGGGCCAAGATCGATCATGGTCATGTCCTACTCCTTGACGGTTGCGGTCCTGCTGCGAAGGGCTGACCGGCCGGCGCCCGAGAATTCATCGATACCCCGCAGCCACTCCCGCGGCGATCGTCCGCCGCCCAGCACCACACCGCGATCACCGGCCCAGGAGTCGAGGCCCTTGCAGGCAACGTAGGTGGCCACCGCGGTGAACGCGAACTCCCGGCCGCCGAGGCCGCCGCCGTCGGTCTCGCCCACGTTCTGCTGATGCCCCTCGTCCGCCGACGGCAGGTCCGGCCCGGCGTACGCCCCAGGGCGTTCCTGACAGGTTCCGACGGATTGCCGCCGCCGCGCCCCGCCCGGCGGATAAGGCACCTCACCGATCCGCGCCCGCCCTCCTCAGACCCACGATGAGCAGGCATGACGACTTCTTGGACCCTGCTCCGCGTGCTGCGGGACCGCAGCGCGGGGCTGTATCTGGCCGCGGTGGTGGTGTCGGGCTTCGGCAACTCGGCGCTGTTCCTGGCATCGGGCGTGTGGGTGAAGGACCTCACCGGGTCCGACGGCCTGGCCGCCCTGTGCATGCTCGCCATGTGGGCGCCGACCCTGGCGGGCCCGGCGCTGGGCACAATCGCCGACCGCGTGCGGCGCGGGCCGCTGCTGGTGGCTCTGAACGCGGGCCTGGCGGTCCTGCTGCCCACCCTGTGCACCGTCGACTCCCCGGGCGGCCTGTGGCTGCTGTTCACGGTCCTGCTGGTCTACGGCGCCGCCGAGGTCGTCCAGGACGCGGCCGAGTCGGCCCTGGTGACCACGGCGATCGGCCCGGAGCGCCTCGGCGACTTCAACGGGCTGCGCATGGCCGTCACCGAGGGCATGAAGCTCGTGGCCCCGCTGACCGGGGCGGCCCTGTACACGGCCTTCGGCGGTCCGGCCGTCGCCTGCCTGGACGCGGGCACCTTCGCGGTCGCCGCCGGGCTGTACGCCCTGCTGCGGGTGCGTGAGGAGCGGCCCGCCCGGTCCGGGGGCGACTGGCGGCGGGAGACCGTGGCGGGCGTCCGGCACCTGTGGGGGCACCCGGGGCTGCGCCCGCTGGTCCGGGCGGGCGGCATGACGATGCTCGTCAGCTCCCTGTGCAGCACGACGCTGTACGCCGTCGTCGACCGTCTCGGCCACTCCCCCGCGTACACGGGTGTGCTGTACGCCGTCCAGGGCGCCGGTTCGGTGACGGCCGGTCTCGTCTCGGGGGCCGCGCTGCGGCGGCTGGGCGCGCGCCGGTTCGCGGCGGCGGGGATCGCGCTGACGGCGCTCGCGGTGGCCGCGCGTGCCGTGCCGTCGGACGCGGTGGCCCTCGCCTCGTCCGCGGCGGGCGGCCTCGGGCTGCCCTGTGTGCTCGTCGCCGCGTTCACCGCCGTCCAGCGCGAGACGCCCGGCCCCCTGCTCGGCCGGGCGACGGCCACCGCGAGCACCCTGGTCTTCACGCCCAACGTCGTGGGCCTCGCCGTCGGCGCGGGCCTGGTCGAACTCGCCTCTCCCGCCCTGCTGTTGCCGGTGTACGGTCTCGCGCTGCTCGGGACGGCGGCTTCCCTGGCTCAGCGCGCGGACAGCGCCTCGCGCACCGGGGCGAGGTCGCCGTCCGACGCCAACCCGGCGTGATAGAGCCGTAGTTCGGTCGCGCCCTGGGCACGCGCGCGTGCCGCGTCCGCGGCGAGCGTCCCGGGGCTGCCGCCCATCCCGGAGACGACGGTGAGGTTGGCGGCCAGCACCGTCCGCTCCCGGGCCGCTTCGGCGAAGGGTGCCAGCAGGGCCGTTCCGCCCGTGCAGGGCACCACCACACCGTCGGCGACGGCGAGGACGCGGGCGGGGTCGACGCCGGCGTTGGCGCCGCAGTGGTGGGAGACCGGATCGGCGTGCAGCAGCACCTGGAAGCCGGCCGGTGCGGCGGCGCGTACGGCGGCGACGGCCTCCTCCTGGAGCGTTCCGGCGGTGTCCTCGCGCCACGCGCGCGTGCGGGCCGCGTTTTCCTCGCCGAGCAGCTTCCCGACCGTGAGCCAGCCCTCGTCGTCCGCCGTGCCCCGCCACAGCGGCTCCAGCGCGGCCCGCACGGACGCGGCCAGCACCTCGGGGTCCAGGCCCTGTTCGCCGTACCCGGCGCGGCAGGTCGGGCAGAAGCACAGGGACATCAGGTACTGCCCGGCCTCCCCCAGTGGCACCCCGGAGGTCTTGTCGTGGGCGTGCAGGTGCTGCAGCCCGTACCAGCCGAGGGACTCCAGCTCGGTGCCGTGGGCGCCGGGGCGTACGGCGGCCTCGGCGGCCAGGTCGACCAGGTACGCGCGGGTGGCGGGCTGGGCGATGCAGGGCGCCCAGGGGTAGGGGTCGCCGTAGGCGTTGACGACCGAGGTGTCCGGGTGTTCGGCACCCAGGCGGGAGTTGTGGGCGAGGACGACCCAGGAGTGCACCTCCAGGCCGGCCGCGGTCAGGGCCGCTGCCGCCTCGCCGTAGGCGTCGCCGGGGGCCCAGCGGCCGGCGGGGTACGGCCTGAGGCCGCGGCCTGCCCAGCGCTCGCCCATGGGGTACAGGACGGCCGCGTACTCGGCGGTGACGATGCGGTGGCGGGGGTGGCGGGGGGTCAGGGCGCGGGTGGAGTGGTAGGCGGCGGCGAGGGTCACCTGCTCGACGCCGAGCCCGGCGATGCGTGCCGGGGCGTCGGGGTCGCCGTTCACGTCCCAGGGGTAGACGAACGCCGACGCCTTCACGCCGCCTCCGCCAGCAGCTCGTATCCGCGCTCGATCAGCTGGGCGAGGTGTCCGACGTGCTCCTCCGCCGGCTCGTGCAGCGGCGGCCGGACCTCGCCGACGTCCAGGCCACGCAGTCGTACACCCGCCTTGACGAGCGAGACGGCATAGCCCCGGCCCTGGTCGCGCAGTTCCACGAACGGACGGTAGAAGCCGTCCAGGAGGCGCCGGACGGTCGCCGTCTCGCCCGCGGCCAGCGCCCGGTGGTAGGCGAGGGCGATCTCGGGGGCGAAACAGAAGACGGCCGAGGAGTACAGGGTGACACCGAGGGCGTGGTAGGCGAGCTGGGTCTGCTCGGCGGTGGGCAGGCCGTTGAAGTAGAGGAAGTCGCCGGGAGCCTCGGTGCGTACGGCGCTGATGATCCGCTGCATCAGGTCGAGGTCGCCGAGGCCGTCCTTGAGGCCGGTGATCCCCTCGGTGCGGGCGAGTTCCACCACCGTCTGCGGGGTGAAGACGGCGTTGTCGCGCTGGTAGACGATCAACGGCAGGGCGGTGGCCGCGGCGATCTCCCGGTAGTGCCGCAGCAGCCCCTCCTGGCCGGCGAGGACGAGGTACGGCGGCATGGCGAGGAGGCCGTCGGCGCCCGCCGCCTCGGCGAGCTGGGCGTAACGGACGGCGAGCGCGGTGCCGTAGCCGGCGCCGGCGACCACCGGGACCCGTCCGCCGGCCGCTTCCACGGCCACCCGGACGCAGGCTTCGAACTCCTCCGGCAGCAGCGCGTGGAACTCCCCGGTGCCGCAGCAGGCGAACACGGCGGCGGCGCCCGCCGTGACGCCCCGGCGCACATGGGTGCGGTAGGCGTCGAGGTCGAGTGAGCCGTCGGGGCCGTAGGCCGTGACGGGAAAGAAGAGGGGCCCGCGCGGATCGCTGAGCCGTTCGGTGAAAGGAGTGGGCGTCACGGGCTCTCCTTGGGACACGCCGGTGCATGTATCTGATTCACGTCTACATTTCTGAACGCCACCACGCTAAGGGGCCCTCTACGGCCGGTCAAGCGGGCGCACTCGCGACACCGAAGCGAATTCACGCACCTCAGGGGAGACTTGACGGTGTACGGCGAACCTCTCTAGCGTTTCCACGCATGTGAATATCGTTCACAAGGAGAACCCGGATGCCCGCTCCCCGCACCGTCCTGCTCACCGGCGCCGCCGGCGGGCTCGGCACCCTGATGCGGTCCCTGCTGCCGGAGTACGGCTACACGCTGCGCCTGTTCGACATGCGCCCCGTCGAGGGCGAGCCGGACGCGATCACCGCCGACCTCGCCGACACGGAGGCGCTGCGCGAGGCCGTGCGGGGCGTGGACGCGGTTCTCCACCTCGCGGGCATCTCGCTGGAAGCGCCCTTCGACAAGATCCTGAAGGCCAACATCGAGGGCACCTACAACCTGTACGAGGCCGCCCGCCGGGAGGGTGTGCCGCGGATCGTCTTCGCCTCCTCCAACCACGCCATCGGCTTCACCCCCGCCCCGCGCGCGGGCGAGCCGCCGATCCCGGTCGACACCCCGCACCGCCCGGACACCTTCTACGGTCTGTCCAAGGCCTTCGGTGAGGACCTCGCCCAGCTCTACTGGGACAAGCACGGCCTGGAGACCGTGTCCGTGCGGATCGGCTCCTGCTTCCCGGAGCCGACCAGCGTGCGGATGCTCTCGGTGTGGATGAGCCCGGCGGACGGCGCCCGCCTCTTCCACGCGGCCCTGACCGCCGAGGAGGTCGGCCACACGGTCGTCCACGGCTCCTCCGCCAACACCCGGCTGTGGTGGGACCTGACCACCGCGCGGGCGCTCGGCTACGAGCCGCAGGACGACTCCGAGCCGTACGCCGGGAAGCTGATCGCCGAGCAGGGCGAGCTGGACCCGCAGAACCCGGCGCACAGCCACCTCGGCGGGCACTTCGTGAACGATCCGCCCCTCTGGCCGTACTGACCTCGGCGGCGCCCCGGCAGGCCGAAAACCATCGCTCACGCGCGCGGGCGGGCACCGAACGGGCCCGCCCCCGCCGTATCCGGGCATCCGCGGCGCCCGCTCCCACCCCGCGCCGCACGGCTGCGCAGGTCCGGGCCGGGCAGCCCGGTCCGGCAAACGGGCACACCCGGGCAGTATCGGACCCCCGACAGGCCTGGTCAGCGGCGCACACCCCCGGTAGAAACTTTCCCCGAGGGCCCGAACGGGCAGCTCCGCGGGAGGGTGGAAGGTGGGTGACCCCATGAGCACGAGGACGGCGGAAGAACGCCAGCGTGAGATCGTGCGGGCCGCTCGCGCGAGCGGCTCGGTCGACGTCACCGCGCTCGCCGCCGCGCTGGGCGTGGCCAAGGAGACCGTCCGGCGCGATCTGCGCGTCCTGGAGGACCACGGCCTGATCCGTCGTACGCACGGCGGCGCCTATCCGGTGGAGAGCGCCGGCTTCGAGACGACACTCGCCTTCCGCGCCACCAGCCACGTGCCCGAGAAGCGCCGGATCGCCGCCGCCGCGGCCGAGCTGCTCGGGGACGCGGAGACGGTCTTCGTGGACGAGGGCTTCACCCCGCAGCTCATCGCCGAGGCCCTGCCGACCGACCGACGGCTGACGGTGGTCACCGCGTCCCTGCCGGTCGCGGGCGCCCTGGCGCAGGCCGAGCAGGTCTCGGTGCTGCTGCTCGGCGGCCGGGTGCGATCCGGCACACTGGCCACCGTCGATCACTGGACGACGAAGATGCTCGCCGGCTTCGTCCTCGACCTCGCCTACGTCGGCGCCAACGGCATCTCCCGTGAGCACGGCCTGACCACGCCCGACCCGGCGGTCAGCGAGGTCAAGGCAGAGGCCGTACGGGCCGCGCGCCGCACCGTCTTCGCGGGCGTGCACACCAAATTCGGCGCGGTCAGCTTCTGCCGGTTCGCCGAGATCGGCGCGCTGGAGGCGATCGTGACGAGCACCCAACTCCCGGCCGCCGAGGCCCACCGCTACTCCCTGCTGGGCCCGCAGGTCATCCGGGTCTGAAAGTCCCCTCCACCCCCTCGGCGGTGTTCCCCGCCTCTCAGTGCCCCTTATATCCACAAATCTCCAGGAGCGATCCATGCGTATCCCGAGCCGACGGAGGCCGCGAGCCACGCTCGTCATGGCCGCCGCAGGGACGCTGCTCGCCCCGCTGCTCTCCGGCTGCTGGGCCGGTGCGGGCGGGACCGGTTCCGGCGGCGACTCCATCAACGTGCTGATGGTCAACAACCCTCAGATGACCGAGCTGCAGAAGCTGACCGCCGCCCACTTCACCAAGGAGACCGGCATCAAGGTCAACTTCACCGTCCTGCCCGAGAACGATGTACGCGACAAGATCAGCCAGGACTTCGCCAACCAGGCCGGCCAGTACGACGTGGCCACCCTCTCCAACTACGAGATACCGATCTACGCCCGCAACGGCTGGCTGCACCAGATGAACACATACGTCGCGAAGGATCCGTCGTACGACGAACAGGACGTCCTGAAGCCGATGCGGCAGTCCCTCACGGGCGACGACGGCAAGCTCTACGGGCAGCCCTTCTACGGCGAGTCGTCCTTCTTGATGTACCGCAAGGACGTGTTCGCGGCGAAGGGCCTGACCATGCCGGCCCACCCCACCTGGCAGCAGGTCGCCGGCCTGGCCGCGCGGGCGGACGGCGCGCAGCCCGGCATGAAGGGCATCTGCCTGCGCGGCCTGCCGGGCTGGGGCGAACTGATGGCCCCGCTCACCACGGTCGTGAACACCTTCGGCGGCACCTGGTTCGACAAGCACTGGAAGGCCCACCTGGACTCCCCGGAGTTCGAGAAGGCGACAAAGTTCTATGTCGATCTCGTCCGTGCGCACGGAGAGTCCGGCGCCGCGCAGTCCGGGTTCGCCGAATGCCTCAACGACATGACCCAGGGCAAGGTCGCCATGTGGTACGACGCCACCTCCGCGGCCGGGCTGCTGGAGGCAGCCGGCTCCCCGGTCAAGGGCAAGCTCGGGTACGCCGCCGCCCCGGTCGAGAAGACCGGCTCCTCCGGCTGGCTGTACACCTGGGCCTGGGGCATCCAGAAGGCCTCCCGCAACCCCGACAAGGCCTGGAAGTTCGTCTCCTGGGCGTCCGGCAAGGGATACGAGCAGCTGGTCGGCAGGACCAGCGGCTGGTCGAACGTCCCCGCGGGCAAGCGGGCGTCGACGTACACGAACGCGGACTACCGCACATCGGCGGCGTCCTTCCAGGAGATGACCAGGGAGGCCATCGAGAGCGCCCGCCCGAACGACCCCGGGGTGCAGCCGCGGCCCGCGCCCGGCATCCAGTTCGTCGGCATCCCCGAGTTCACCGACCTCGGCACCAAGGTCTCCCAGGAGATCAGCGCGGCCATCGCCGGACGCCAGTCCGTCGCCTCGGCCCTGAAGACATCGCAGGCGCTCGCCGAGAAGATCTCCAAGGAGTACGAGGGACGATGACAGCGACGACCACGGCCCCCTGCGCCGCCGCCCCCGCAAGAACGCTGAAGCAGCCCTCGGCCCGGCTGCGCGCCTGGGCCACCCGGGCCCCGCTGCTGCCGGCCCTCGTCTTCATGATCGCCGTGACCCAGCTGCCGTTCGTGGCCACGCTGGTGATCTCCTTCTTCGACTGGAACGCCCTCTACCCCAAGGCCCGGCGCTTCACCGGCCTCGACAACTACCGCCAGGTGCTGACCGACGCCGACCTGCGCCACTCGGTGTGGACGACCGTGCTGCTCACGGTGGCGGTGGTGCTGGCCAGCCTGGTGCTGGGACTGGCACTGGCGCTGCTGCTGGACCGGAGGTTCCGCGGCCGGGGCATCGTCCGCACCCTGCTCATCGCGCCGTTCCTGGTGGTGCCGGTGGCCGCCGCCCTGCTCTGGAAGCATGTGCTCTACAACCCCGAATACGGCCTGCTCAATGGGTTGTTGCACTATGTGGGCGGCCCACAGCCCGACTGGATCTCGCACACCCCGCTGCTCGCGGTCGAGGCCTCCCTGGTGTGGCAGTGGACGCCGTTCATGATGCTGATCCTGCTCGCCGGGCTGCAGTCCCGGGACCAGCAGCAGATCGAGGCCGCGCGGGTCGACGGCGCGAACGACTGGCAGATCTTCCGCCATCTGACCCTGCCCCATCTGCGCCGCTATCTGGAGCTGGGGGCCCTGCTGGGCTCGATCTACATCGTCCAGAACTTCGACGCGGTCTTCACGATCACGTCGGGCGGCCTGGGCACGGCGAACCTCCCCTACACCGTCTACCAGAGCTTCTACCAGGCCCACGAGAACGGGCTCGCCTCGGCCGCCGGGGTCCTGGTCGTCATCGGCTCGATCGTCATCGCGACCTTCGCCCTGCGCGTGGTGTCGTCCCTGTTCCGCGAGGAGGTGTCCCGCGCATGAACGCCGTACTGCGCCGCAACGGGCTGGGTCTGGTGGCCTGGCTGGCCGGGATCGTGTTCTTCCTGCCGATCGCGTGGATGGCGCTGACGTCGTTCCACTCGGAGTCCGACGCCGCGACCAACCCGCCGTCCTTCGCCGCGCCGCTGACGCTCGACGGCTACCGCGAGTTCTTCGGCAGCGGCGGCGGGCCGAGCCCGTGGCCCGCGCTGATCAATTCCACCGTGGCCTCACTGGTCTCCACGCTGTGCGTCCTCCTGCTGGCCCTTCCGGCGGCGTACGCGCTGTCCGTCCGGCCGGTGAAGAAGTGGACGGACGTCCTGTTCTTCTTCCTGTCCACGAAGATGCTGCCGGCCGTGGCGGGCCTGCTGCCCGTCTACCTGTTCGCCAAGAACGCCGGGATGCTCGACAACATCTGGCTCCTGGTCATCCTGTACACCTCCATGAACCTGCCGATCGCGGTGTGGATGATGCAGTCCTTCCTCGCCGAGGTCCCGGTCGCCGTCATCGAGGCGGCCCGGGTGGACGGGGCCCGGCTGCCGACGGTCCTCGCGCGTGTGGTGGCCCCGATCGCCCTGCCCGGCATCGCGGCGACGGCCCTGATCTGCTTCATCTTCAGCTGGAACGAGCTGCTGTTCGCCCGGGTCCTCACGGGCGTGGTCGCCGAGACCGCCCCCGTCTTCCTGACCGGCTTCATCACCAGCCAGGGCCTGTTCCTGGCCAAGGTGTGCGCCGCGTCGCTCGTCATCTCCCTGCCGGTGCTCGCCGCGGGGTTCGCCGCCCAGGACAAGCTGGTCCAGGGCCTGTCGTTGGGAGCCGTGAAATGAAGGCCGCCGTCATCGAGTCCGTGGGCCGCGCCGTCGTCACCGAGGTGCCGGACCCGACGCCGGGCCCGCGCGAGGTCGTCGTGGAAGTGGCGGCCTGCGGCCTGTGCGGCACCGACCTGCACATCCTGCAGGGCGAGTTCGCCCCCAAGCTGCCCATCGTCCCCGGGCACGAGTTCGCGGGCACGGTGGTCGGGGTCGGCAGCCAGGTCACCGAGGTCGCGACCGGCGACCGGGTGGCCGTGGATCCCTCGCTGTACTGCTACGAGTGCCGTTACTGCCGTACCGGTCACAACAACCTGTGCGAGCGGTGGGCCGCGATCGGCGTGACCACGGCGGGCGGCGCGGCACAGTACGCGGTCGCCCCGGTGGCGAACTGCGTGAAGCTGCCGGAACACGTGCGCACCGAGGACGCGGCCCTGGTGGAGCCCCTGTCCTGCGCGGTCCGCGGCTACGACGTGCTGCGGTCCCGCCTCGGCGCCCACGTCCTGGTCTACGGCTCCGGGACCATGGGCCTGATGATGCTGGAACTGGCCAAGCGGACGGGCGCGGCGAGCGTGGACATGGTCGACGTGAACCCGGCGCGCCTGGAGACGGCCCGCCTGCTCGGTGTCTCGGCAGCGGCAGGCAGCGCGGACGAACTGGACCGCCCGCAGGGCTGGGACGTGGTCGTGGACGCGACCGGCAACGCGGCGGCGATCCAGGACGGTCTGGACCGGGTGGCGAAGGCGGGCACGTTCCTGCAGTTCGGGGTGGCCGACTACGCGACCCGGGTGACGATCGATCCGTACCGGATCTACAACCAGGAGATCACCATCACCGGTTCGATGGCCGTCCTGCACAGCTTCGAGCGTGCGGCCGAGCTGTTCGCGAACGGGGTGCTGGACCCGCGGGTGTTCATCAGCGACCGGATCCCGCTGGAGCGGTACCCGCAGGCGCTGGAGCAGTTCGCGGCGGGGGTGGGGCGGAAGATCGTGGTGGTGCCGTAGGCCGTTCGACGGGTTTCGGCTGGTAAGGGAACGGTAAAGCGGTGTTGTTCGTTCACCCGGCATGACAGCTATGACCCCAGGCTCGAACATCCCTCTGTCGGTCGCCCGCGTCACGGTGGACGTGGCCGCGCCGGTGCGGCTCGACGTGTCGGGCCTGCTGCTCACCGCCGACGGCAAGGTGCGCTCGGACGACGACTTCATCTTCTACAACCAGCCGACGGGCCCCGGCGTGAGCTACGCGTCCGGCGGCGGTGCGGCACCGGACGCGATCACGGTCGACACCGCCGCCGTCCCGCCGGACATCGAGAAGATCGTGGTCACGGCCAGCCCGGACGCGGCCGGCCAGACCTTCCAGGGCATCGAGCCGACGGCCACGATCCGCGACGCGGACGGCGGCTCGGTGCTGGCCGCCTTCACCCCACCGCAGCTCGGCA
The DNA here is from genome assembly GCF_055572255.1 of Streptomyces sp. NPDC030799. Lineage (NCBI taxonomy): Bacteria > Bacillati > Actinomycetota > Actinomycetes > Kitasatosporales > Streptomycetaceae > Streptomyces > Streptomyces sp. NPDC030799. The sequence continues at coordinate 126,112 of NZ_JBVIDS010000008.1, forward strand.
CGGAGACGGCACTGGTCGTCGTGGAGATCTACCGCCGGGGCGGCGCCTGGAAGGCCCGGGCGGTCGGCCAGGGGTACGCGAACGGTCTGGCGGGCATCGCGACGGACTTCGGGGTGACGGTGGAGGAGCCCGCGGCACCGCCCCGGCCGTCGGCACCGCCGGCGCCCGCCCCGGCAGCCACCATGCAGACCCCCGTCACGCCGCCCGCCCCGCCGGTGTCCCCTCCCCCGGCCCCGGCCGCCCCCGCGCCGGGCGCCGGAAAGATCAATCTCGACAAAGGCCGGGTCAGCCTGCAGAAGAACCAGACCGTGTCCCTGGTCAAGGGGGGCCGGCCGCTGCTCTCCCAGGTACGGATGGGCCTCGGCTGGGAGCCCGCGTTCCGCGGCAGCAACATCGACCTGGACGCCTCGGTCATCGCCTACGGCCCACAGCGCAACGCCCTCGACAGCTGCTACTTCGGCAAGCTGACGATCCTGAACGGCGCGATCCGGCACTCCGGTGACAACCTCACCGGTGAGGGCGGGGGCGACGACGAGGTGATCACCGTCGACCTCGGCCGCCTGCCCCAGGAGGTCACCGGCCTGGTCTTCACGGTGAACTCCTTCTCCGGCCAGAAGTTCACCGAGGTCGCCAAGGCGTACTGCCGCCTGGTGGACGCGGCCACGGGCGAGGAACTGGTCCGCTTCGACCTCACCCACGCCGAGCCCCAGACCGGCGTGATGATGGCCAAGCTGATCCGGCAGTTCTCCGGCGAGTGGGACATGACGGCGATGGGCGAGTTCGTGAAGGCCCGGACGGTGCGGAACATGGTGGAACCGGGAGCGAGGGCCCTGTAGTTCTCCGTGTGGCGGCGCGGGGCTGATCGCGCAGTTCCCCGCGCCGCCTCGGGGCGCTCACAGCTGCGGGCGGTCGTACCCACGAAGCTCAAAACGCTCCGGCTACGGCCGCAGTCCCTCCGCCAGCAGCGTCAGATACCGCCGGATCTGCCGCCCCTCGGCACACTCCAACGCGGTCGCCACCCCATGCACCAGCCGAAGCAGCTCGATCGGCTCAAGATCGCCCCGCACGCTGCCCTCCGCCTGCGCGGCCCGCACCAGCGGACCCACCGCACCCTGCACCACAGACCCGCACCCCGTCACCGGAGCCGCGTCGCTGTCCGTGACCGCCTTGCCCAGCAGTGCCTTCATCCCGCGCACCTGAAGCGTGGCGACACACAACTCGTTCAGCCACTCCATCAGCGCCTCACCCGGCGCCAGCTCCCGCGCCAACTCGTCGGCCCGCGCCCCCAACGCCTCGATCCGGTCCACGTACGCGGCCTCCAGCAGCTTCTGCCGCGTCGGAAAGTGCCGGTAGAGCGTGCCCGAGCCGACACCCGCCCGCTTGGCGATGTCGTCGAGCGACGCGTTCTCCCCATGCTCGGCGAAGGCCTCCGCCGCCACCTTCAGCAACCGCTCGTAGTTGCGCCGAGCGTCCGCACGCATGGGTCTCGGCTGCGGCATCCAGTCACTCCCCGATCTTTTGCGTCCTCGTCGTCGTCACCACCGGGATGACGGCCGGCGCCGACACCCGAGTCTGCACCAACAGGCCGGGCAGGGGCACCTCCTCCGCGAAGCGCTCGCCGGTGCCGGTCAGCGCCGCTCCGGTGGCTCGTACCCGCCGGTGGCCGGGTCCGGTCCGAGGTGCCGGTGTACGGCACCGGTGCCCAGGCCGACGGTGGCCCGCGTCCGCATGGGGCCGTCACCGCGGCGGGCGAGCACGTCGATCTCGGCCACGCGCGCGTGCAGCACACCGAGCCGGGCGGCGCAGTCGGCCGCCAGGACGCGCGGGGCGCGGGTGCGGCCGAGCGAGAGGTGCGGAATGAAGCGCGGGAAACGCTCCGTGCAATACGGGAAGGGCTCCGCCAGTGCGCGCTGCAGCTCCGTCCAGGGTTCGAGGCCGGCCGCAGCGGGGTCGAGCCACACGGTGGCGTAGGACCGGTGGCGGAACGCGCGGACTCCGCTGAGCCGGATGTCGAAGGGCTCGCATCCGGCGGCCGCGGCGGCCAGCAGCGGGAGCGCCGCCGGGAAGTCCTCCTCCGGTACGAATCCGAAGACCAGGTTCACATGAGGTGGCCAGCGGCGGATCTGCGGGTCGTGGGCGACGCGGATGCGCTGGATGGCGGGCCAGAGTCCGGCCGGGGGAAGCCACGCCACGGCGGTCCGGGGCGTGGGACCCGACTCGAGCCGGCCGAGGGCTTCGGCCGGGCCGGGCGTCGTGGGGCAGGGCACACCGCCATCATGGCCCCGCCCGCCGACGGGCGCTGCCTCATTCCTCAATCAACCGCAGCCGGCAGGAAGACCCAGGCGCCGGACAGGAAGCCGGCTCCACGTGCGTTCTCGTCGCTGAGCTTCTCGTCACTGGGCTTGTCGTCGCTGGGCTTCGCGTCGCTGGGCTTCGCGTCGTGGTGCTTGTGGCTGTGCTCAGCGGCGTGCTTCTTGTGGCTGTGCTTCGCCCCGTGCTTCTTGTGGCTGTGCTTCGCGCCCTGCTGCTTGTGCTCGTTCTTCCCGTCGTGCTGCTTGTGCTCGGGCTTCTCCGCCGAAGGCTTTTGATCTTGCTTGGGCTTGGAGGGTTTCTGCTCGTGCTTCTTGTGGTCCTGCTCCGTCGGCTTCGCCGGCTTTGCCGGTTGCTTCACCGGCGGAGCCGTGACCGAGACGGAGTGCGAGTCGGACTGGGACATGGACTGCGAGTCGGACTGGGACTCGGAGGAGTCGGAGTGCGTCTCGCTGAGGTGGGCACCCCCCGTGACCACGGCGGTGGCTTGCGAGGATGCCACCGCGGAGACCTGCTGCGGACCGTCGTTGCCGTCGGCGAAGCCGGTGCCGGCGCCGAGTGCGGACAGCCCCGTGACCACGGCGGCCACGAGCGCTGCGCGCTGGAATTTACGCATGGTTGACCCTTTCTCACCTGAGCATGGAGCTCAATCGGCTACTCAGCGTGAGAAATATAGGCACAGACGGTAGTAATTTGTGATCTAAGCCGAGGCGCCGTGTCGAGGATTCAGGCGCGCTTCTGACGCTTCCACGGCCCCGTGATCGCCAGCATGATGCCCGGCGTCTGGATGTTCGCGAACAGGGTCTTGCCGTCGGGCGAGAAGGTGACGCCCGTGAACTCGCTGTACTCCGGCTCCTCTTCGGTGCCGATGTTCAGTTCGTTGCGGGCGATCGGGTAGGTGCGGCCGCCCTCCGTGGCGCCGAACAGGTGCTGGACGCCCTCGCCGTCCTCGGCGATGACGAGGCCGCCGTACGGGGAGACCGTGATGTTGTCCGGGCCGTCGAAGTTGCCGTCCTCGGCCGGGTCGGGGTTGACGCCGAGCAGGACCTTCAGGGTGAGGGTGCGACGCCGCGGGTCGTAGAACCAGACCTGCCCGTCGTGCTGGACCGGGCTCTCCGCGCGGGCGTAGGAAGAGACGACGTAGGCGCCGCCGTCGCCCCACCACATGCCTTCCAGCTTGCGGGCGCGGGTGACCTGGCCGTCGGTGAACTGCTTGCGGACGGCCACCGTCTGCGCGTCGCGGTCCGGGACGTCCACCCAGTCGACGCCGTACACCGTGCCGGTCTTCGTGGCGCGGGAGAGGTCGTCGACGAACCTGCCGCCGGAGTCGAAGCACTTGAAGGCCTGGAGGACACCGGCGTCGTCGGCGAGCGTGCGGAACCTGCCGCGGCCGTGCTGGAAGCCCTCCGGCGGGGTCCATCGGTACAGCAGCCCGTTCGGGCCGGCAGCGTCCTCGGTGAGGTAGGCGTGGCCGCGCCCGGGATCGATGACCACGGCCTCGTGGGCGTAGCGCCCGAGGGCCTTGACGGGCTTGGGGTCGCGGCCTGCGCGGCGGTCGGCGGGGTCGACCTCGAAGACGTAGCCGTGGTCCTTGGTCATGCCGTTCTGGCCGGCCCTGTCCTCGGTCTCCTCGCAGGTGAGCCAGGTCCCCCAAGGGGTGCTGCCGCCCGCGCAGTTGGTGGAGGTGCCGGCGATGCCGACCCATTCGGCGACGTGGTCGCGGCGCACCTCGACGACCGTGCAGCCGCCGGACGCGGCGGGGTCGTAGACGAGGCCCTCGGTGAGCGGAACGGGGTACTGCCAGGCCGAACGAGGGCCCTTGAGCTCGTGGTTGTTGACCAGGAGGGTGGCGCCGCGGGGGCCTTCGAAGGCGGCGGTGCCGTCATGGTGGGAGGGCGTGTACTCGCCGGACTCCAGCTTGGTCCGGCCGCTGTAGGTGATGACCCGGTAGGTGAAGCCCGCGGGCAGGGCCAGGATGCCGTTCGGGTCGGCGATCAACGGGCCGTAGCCGACGCCGTGGTGGCCACCGTGCGCCGACTCCGTCCCGGTGCTGTCGATGTCCGCCGCGGCGAGGGCGTTCGGTGCGGTGGCGAGCACGCCCACGCTGCCTGCCAGGGCGACCCCGGCGCCGGTGATCGCGCTTTTCCTGCCGAAGTCCCTGCGGGTGAGCGACATGGTGTGTCTCCTGAGACGGTGGGAGTGCCGTGGAGGGTGGCGGACCTCGTTCGGCGCACACGCTCCCGCCACACCTTGAACGGGAGTTGAACGCCGGGCTACTTCACCGGCGTTTGTTCAAGAATCCGCATGCCGTCCGTATGGACCAGCCCATGACCGGCTTCAGGAGTTGTCAGGCGCCCTGTTGCGACCGCGCCTTGAACGCCGCCTTCCGCGCCTCCTTCGCCACCTTCTTGTCGGGGTGCAGCCGCCCCATCGCCTCCAGCACATCGGCCGTGGCCGGATGCTCCACCCGCCAGGCGGCCGAGAAGAACCCGCTGTGCTGCGCCGCCAGCCCCTCCACCAGTGCCTGGAGTTCCTCGGAGTTGCCCTCGGCGGCCAGCTGCGCGGCAACCGTGTCGATGGTCAGCCAGAAGACCATCGCCTCGGACGGCGCCGGGACCCCCGCAGCCCCCCGTTCGCTCAGCCACACCCGGGCCAGGCCGCCGAGCTCGGGATCGTCCAGCACCTCGCGGAGCGCCGGCTCCGCCTCCGCGCCCACGAGCGACAGGGCCTGCTGACAGCGCAGTCTCCGCAGCGGCGCGCCCGCGTCGGCGCCCCGGGCCGCGGCCAGCAACTCCCGTGCCGCGGCGAGGGGTTCGCGCCGGGCCAGCCACTGCTCGGTCTCGGCGCGGGCGGCGGCCTGCCCGAAACCCGCCGTCCCGTCGAGCAGCGCGTCCGCTCCCTTGTCGGCGAGTTCACCGACGGCCGGTGCCTGGAAGCCGGCCTCCAGCAGCCTCGCCCGCAGCCCGTACACACCGAGCGGGGTGAGCCGGACCATGCCGTAGCGGGAGACGTCGGTGTCGTCCACCGGCGCGGCGGGCTCCTCGTCGGCGTCGGCCATGAGGGCCTCGTCCACCGGCCGGTACGCCACGAGCCCGACCGGCTCCAGCATCCGGAACTGGTCGTCCAGCCGCATCATCGCGTCGGAGACCTGCTCCAGGACGTCGTTGGTCGGCTCACCCATGCCGTCCGGGACGAGCATCGAGGCGGCCAGCGCGGGCAGCGGGACCGGACCGTCACCGGGGCCGTCCTCACTCACCGTCAGCAGATAGAGGCTGCCGAGGACGCCGTCGAGGAAGTCCGCCTCGGCCTCCGGGTCCCAGTCGAGTGACGAGAAATCGATCTCGCCGCCCTCGTCCAGGGCATCGACCAGATCATCCAGATCCGGCACGCTCGCGTCGGCGATGACGGTCTCCAGCGCGGCGAGCCACACGGCGAGCACATCGGCCGGGGAGCCCGCGGTGAGCAGCTTCAGCTCCTCGCCGGCGCGGACGGTCCCGGCCTCCTCGTCCACGATCTCGACCAGTCCGGCGTCCACGGCGACCCGCCAGGCCTCGCTGGCGTGGGCGGCGGCGTCGTCACCGTTCAGTCCGAGCAGTTCGGCGGCGGCCGGAAGCTGCTCCTCGGCCAGGCCGCCGCCGGCGTCCACGCGGGTGTCGGGGCCGGCCCAGCGGGCGAGGCGGGCGGCACGGGACAGCAACGGCGTGGACAGCGCGGCGCGCGCCAGCTCCGCTTCGGGGTGCAGCCGTACGGGCGGCAGGGGGGAGCTGTCTGACATCGGCTGGTTCTCCTCAACACCGTGAACGGGCTCAACCGCTCAGCCTAGACGGATTTCCACCCATGCCGCCCGGTTCATCTCCCCGTCAGCGGCCGTACATGGCCGAAACCTTGACAACTCCCCGCGTCAGGCTGGAGATTGACGCGCGTAGAAGTTGGGGGGACAACTGTTCACTCGGCTCTATGCGTGTCACGGAGGGCTACGAGCCCCGCACGCTCCCGTTCCACCCTCGTCCCGGCGCTCACACACGTCCCCGGAGGGATCCCTTGCCGAGCAGGTCTTCCGCGCGCCTCGCCGCGCTCACCGTCGCCGCCGTCTGCAGTGCGGCGTCCGCCGTCGTCCTCACCTCCCCCGCCCACGCGGACGCGGTGCGCATCCACGACATCCAGGGCACCACCCGAATATCGCCGCTCGCCGGCCAGAAGGTCACGGACGTCCCCGGCATCGTCACGGCCACCCGCACCTACGGCTCCTCCAGAGGTTTCTGGATCCAGGACCCGACCCCGGACGACAACCCGGCCACCAGCGAGGGCGTCTTCGTCTTCACCGGCTCCGCGCCGAAGGCCGCGGTCGGCGACTCGGTGACGGTGACCGGCACGGTCTCCGAGTACGTCCCGGGGAGCGCCTCCTCCGGCAACCAGTCGGTCACGGAGATCACCAAGCCGACCGTCACCACCGTCTCCACCGGCAACCCGGTCCCGGCGCCGGTCGTCATCGACGAGAACTCGGTGCCGGACGCGTACGCCCCCGAGGGCGACACCGCGGCGAACGGTTCCGTCAACGGCCTGCCCCTGGACCCGTCCGCGTACGCCCTGGACCACTACGAGTCCCTGGAGGGCATGAACGTCCAGGTCGCCGACGCCCGCGTGGTCACCGCGACCGACCCGTACAGCGAGCTGTGGGTCACGGTGAAGCCGTACGAGCACCGCAACCGCCGCGGCGGCACGGTCTACGGCTCCTACGACTCCCAGAACACCGGCCGGCTGCAGATCCAGTCACTGGGCGCGACCGCCGACTTCCCGAAGGCGAACGTCGGCGACACTCTGTCCGGTACGACGACCGGCCCGCTGGACTTCAACCAGTTCGGCGGCTACACCCTGGTCGCGAGCAAGCTCGGTACGCTGCAGAGCGGCGGCCTGGAGCGCGAGACCACGCGGAAGCAGTCGCGCAGCGAGCTGGCGGTGGCGACGTACAACGTCGAGAACCTCGACCCGTCCGACGCCACCTTCGACAAGCACGCCGCCGCGATCGTGAACAACCTGCAGTCGCCGGACATCGTGTCCCTGGAGGAGATCCAGGACGACAACGGCGCCAAGGACGACGGCACGGTCGACGCGAGCGAGACCGTGAACAAGCTGATCGACGCGATCGTCGCGGCGGGCGGCCCGAAGTACGACTGGCGCTCGATCAACCCGGTCAACGACCAGGACGGCGGCGAGCCGGGCGGCAACATCCGCCAGGTGTTCCTCTTCAACCCGGAGCGGGTGTCCTTCGTGGACCGTCCGGGCGGCGACTCCACCACGGCGGTCGGCGTCACCAAGGTGCACGGCAAGGCGCAGCTGACGGCCTCCCCGGGCCGCATCGACCCGGCGAACGCCGCCTGGACCAACAGCCGCAAGCCGCTGGCGGGCGAGTTCGTCTTCCGCGGCAAGACCGTGTTCGTGATCGCCAACCACCTCAACTCCAAGGGCGGCGACCAGGGTCTGACCTCCCAGTACCAGCCGCCGGTGCGCAGCTCGGAGATCCAGCGCCACGCCCAGGCGACCGAGGTGAACGCGTTCGTCAAGAGCATCCTCGACGCCCAGAAGAACGCGAACGTCATCGCGCTCGGCGACATGAACGACTTCGAGTTCTCCGGGACGGCGAAGATCCTGGAGGGTGACGGCGAGCTGTGGTCGGCGATCAAGTCGCTGCCCAGGAGCGAGCGTTACACCTACGACTACCAGGGCAACGAGCAGGTTCTGGACCAGATCCTGATCAGCCCGGCGATCCGGCGCGGCTGCGACTTCGAGTACGACAGCGTGCACGTCAACTCGGAGTTCCACGACCAGATCAGCGACCACGACCCGCAGGTGCTGCGGTTCCGTCCGTAGGCCCCCCCGCAGGCTCAGGACCGGCTGAACACACCGTTCGGCCGGTCCTGCGAGGCGGCGCCGGCGCGCCCGGTCACGGTCAGTGGTGCATCCTGCGCCAGGCGATACCGGCCGTCACCGCCGCCGCGCCCAGTACGCCCACCACGAGGATCGGACCCGGGTGGCGCATACCCGCGCGCACAGCGCCACGCAGCGGCTGTGGGACGGCATCCTGCACGGCGTGCCCCGCGCGCCCGGCCCGCCCCTGCACGGCATGCCCGGCACTGAGCGCCCTGCCCTGCACCGCATGCCCCGCCCTGGCCGCCTGCCCCTGCACCGCGTGTCCTGCCTTCAGGGCCTTGCCCTGCACCATGTGACCTGCCTGGGCGGCCCGGCCCTGGACGCCGTGGCCGGCGTGGGCGGCGCTCGCGCGCAGTTGCACGGTCATGGCACCGGCTTTGTCCTTCAGGTCGGCGGCCCGCACCCGGGCCCTCTCCTTGACATCGGCCTTGCCGACCAACTGGGCGACGGTGTGCCCGAGTTGGTGCCTGGTGTGCTCGATCTGCTGCCGCAGCTCGTCGGGGCCCTTGGCGCCCGAGCGGTGCGGGATCCTGTGCATCATCGGTGTGCCCTTTCCTGCTGTGGCGATGCGCATGGCGTCTCCTGGGGCCGCACACGGCGGCGCGGGAACGTGCCGGGTGGTGTGCCGCAGCGGCCGGCGGAGCTCCCTCCGCCACGCAGCGGACGCGCCCGCCAAGCCAGTACGGACACCACCCGGCGCGGCACCGGCTCACAGACCACCGTAGGCGCGACACCAGGCACGACGCACCCGCACGGGACGCCGCAGGCCGCCACGCCCACGCACCCGCACGCGTGCCCCGAGACCCGGGTACCCGGCCCGAAGACGGTTAGCCCTGCTCACCTGCGCCGCCCCCGCGCTCGCCGAGGCGCGCGAGTTGGCTCTGGAACCAGTCGAGCCGCGCCTGCAACAGCGCCGCCTCCGCGGCGAGTTCGGGCACTCCCGGATCCCCCCGCTCCGCCAAGCCGGCGGCGGGGAACCCCGTACCGCCGCCCCGCGCCACCACCCGCAGACCCTCCCCGGCCAGCCGGGCGAACCCGGCGAGCGAGACAGACGTACGGCCGCGCACACAGCCGGCGCAGACGGGAACGAGGGCCCGCCAGCCGGGCCTGCCCCAGCCGGCATCGGCCAGGGCGACGGCGGTGGCACCGCAGGTGCAGGGCCCCGCGACGGCCGTGCGCACCCGCTGCCGGGCAAAGCGGAAGCCGCGCTCGAAGCGGATGTAGGCGCCGAGCACGGAGACCTCCAGCAGCACTGCCGTCCGGTGCTCGGCGGTGCAGAGCATGGCCTCGGCGGCCCCCCGCTCATGGACGCAGTGGAACCCGCAGTCGCACAGCCGCGCCGGCGGCCGGTGCCGCCGCCCGTAGACGCACGCGGCGTCGTCGAGCACGCCGTACGGCAGCGCGCCGCCGAGCGACACTCCGGTGAACCCGGCCCGGGCGCCGTCATGGGACAGCACCGGGTGGGCGATCTTGTATCCGGTCGGCGGCTCCGTCGGGCGTTCCGCCGGGAGCCGCAGTCTCATCGGGCGGCCGGAACCTCGTCGCGGGCCGGCTCGGCCGGTTCGACATGGACGGTCTCCTCGGGCGCCGGCATCTCCTCTTCGCGGACGACCGGCCGCTCCTCGGCGACTCCGGTGGCCAGTGCCTTGCCGAGCTTCATGGTGCCTCCCATGACGACGTCGGTACCCCTCCGGCCATAGTGACCCATGAGGTGCCGAGTTGGACACAGGGCAGCCCCTACGCTACAGCGACACTTAACAATATACCTAAGAATAATTAAGTAGATCTTCACGCACGAGCTGCCGAGACTACTCCCATGACGACCTCCCGCACCACCGCCCGGCCCCGCCCCTTCGGCCGCACCCTCTGCGCGATGATCACGCCGTTCACCGAGGCGGGCGCCCTCGATCTGGTCGGCGCCCGGAAGCTGGCCGCGCGGCTGGTGGCCGGGGGCTGCGACGGCCTGGTGCTGAGCGGCACCACCGGCGAGTCGCCCACCACCACGGACACCGAGAAGGCGGAACTGATCGCGGCCGTCCGAGAGGCGGTCGGCGACCGGACGTCCCTGGTCGCGGGCGTGGGTACGGCCGACACCCGGCACACCGTCGAACTGACCCGCGCGGCCGAGGAGGCGGGCGCCGACGGTGTGCTCCTCGTGACGCCGTACTACAGCAGGCCACCGCAGGAGGCCGTGGAGGCGCACTTCCGTGCGGTCGCCGACGCGAGCGCCCTGCCTGTGATGCTGTACGACATCCCCGGCCGCACCGGCACCCGTATCGAGCCGAAGACGCTGATCCGGCTCGCCGCGCACCCGCGGATCGTGGCCGTCAAGGACTGCTCGTACGACTTGCTCGGCACCCAGAAGGTGCTGGCCCACACGGACCTGGCGTACTACGCGGGCTGCGACGAGCACGTGCTCGCGCTGTACGCGGTCGGCGCGGCGGGTTGTGTGAGCACGGTCGTCAACGCCGTTCCCGGACACATCACCGCGATCCTCGACGCGTTCGACGCGGGCGACACCGCCCGGGCGACGGAACTCCAGCTGCGGGCCACGCCGTTGATCGAGGCGATGATGGCCGCGGGCCTGCCCGGGACCGTCACCGCAAAGGCCCTCCTCACCCGCCTCGGCCTGCCCGCCGGACCGGTACGCCCCCCGCTGCTGCCCGCCGGCCGGGAGACGGCCGACATGCTGCTGGCGCTGCACGCGGAGCTGGTCGCGAGCTGACCGGCCGGGCACTCACCCATTCAGTCGACCATATTTGAGGAACGCACGATCGCCGGGGTGGCCGCAGCATGAGTCGCCCGACGCCGACCGACAACGACAGAAGCCCACGGCATCCGAGCTGATCAGAGCAGTGGGCTTGTCGAGTGGGCGGCCGCAGGTCACGGCCGCCGGTGGTCAGTTGTGGCTGTGCAGGATGTCGTTCAGGCCGCCCCAGACCGCGTTGTTCGGGCGGGCCTCGACCTTGCCGCTGACCGAGTTGCGGCGGAAGAGGATGTTGGAGGCGCCGTTCAGTTCACGGGCCTTGACGATCTGGCCGTCGGGCATGGTGACCCGGGTGCCCGCGGTGATGTAGAGGCCGGCCTCCACGACGCACTCGTCACCGAGCGCGATGCCGACGCCCGCCTCGGCGCCGATCAGGCAGCGCTCGCCGATGGAGATGATCACGTTGCCGCCGCCGGACAGGGTGCCCATGGTGGAGGCGCCGCCGCCGATGTCGGAGCCGTTGCCGACCACGACACCCGCGGAGATCCGGCCCTCGACCATGGACGTGCCGAGCGTGCCGGCGTTGAAGTTGACGAAGCCCTCGTGCATGACCGTGGTGCCCTCGGCGAGGTGCGCGCCGAGGCGGACCCGGTCGGCGTCGGCGATCCGCACGCCCTTGGGGGCGACGTAGTCCGTCATGCGCGGGAACTTGTCGATCGAGGTGACCTGGAGGTGCAGGCCCTCGGCGCGGGCGTTCAGCCGCACCTTCTCGATGTCGTCCACGGCGACCGGGCCGAGCGAGGTCCAGGCGACGTTGGCGAGGTGGCCGAAGATGCCGTCCAGGCTCTGGCCGTGCGGCTTGACCAGGCGGTGCGAGAGCAGGTGCAGCCGCAGATAGACGTCGTGGGCGTCGAGCGGCTTCTCGTCGAGCGAGGCGATGACCGTACGGACCGCGACCACCTCGACGCCCCGGCGGGCGTCCGGGCCGATCGCCGCGGTCGCGCCGCCGCCCAGCAGCTGGGCCGCCTGCTCGGCGGTCAGCCGCTCGGTGCCGGCGGGGCCCGGCTCCTCGACGAGCTCGGGGGCCGGGAACCAGGTGTCGAGAACGGTGCCGTCGGAGGCGAGGGTGGCGAGGCCGGCGGCGACGGCGCCGGTGGTACGGGAAGCAGACTCGGTCATGGAACAAAACCTAACGTGAGCGGGGTCGTGAGGGCGAACCGCGTCTCACGTGCCGGGCGCGCCTTCAGGGGATCAGCCGAGCCAGCGCGGTGCGGGCGTACTCCGCGTCGTACGAACCGCCGGTCAGCAGGACCTGGAGGCAGATCCCGTCCATCAGGGCGAGCAGCGCGCGGGCCGTGACCGGGTCCGTGCGCCGGGCCAGCAGTGCCGCCGCGTCCTCGGTCCACTCGGCGGCGACGGGGCGCAGCGCGGGGCGCCGGAGCGCGGCGAGATACAGCTCGTACTCCAGCTCCACGCCGGTACGGTCGCCGCTCAGCCACGCGCCCAGCGCGCCGGCGAGGTCCCCGGCCAGGTCGCCGCCGTCGCCCTGGTCCGGCAGCCGCTCGGCGAGCACCCTGGCGAAGTTCTCGTTCACCTGCCGCAGCGCGGCCACCATCAGCTCTTCCAGGGTGGCGAAGTGGTACGTCGTGGAGCCGAGCGGGACGTCCGCCTCGGCGGCGACCGAGCGGTGGCTCAGACCGGCGATGCCGTCCCTGCCGACCACGCGGATCGCCGCGTCGATGAGGCGCCGGCGCCGGTCGGGGTCGTAGCGGCGGGGCATCAGTGGCTCGCTCCGCCCAGGTTCAGTACGACCACTCCGCCGACGATCAGCAGGATCCCGCCCACCTTGACGAGGCTCAGCCCCTCTCCGAAGAGCAGCAGGCCGAGCACGGCGATGGCCGCGGTGCCCACCCCGGACCAGATCGCGTACGCCGTGCCGATCTGGACGGTCTTCAGTGTCCGGGCGAGCAGCGCGAAGGAGACGAGATAGCCCAGAGCCGTCACGAGCGAGGGCCGGAGCCGGCTGAATCCCTCGCTGTACTTCATCGCCGTCGTCGCGGCGACCTCGGCGGCTATGGCGCCGGCGAGTGTCAGATATCCCATGTGTACGAGCGTACACACCGTTGTGTACGCGCGTACGCATGGGTGCCCTGAGCGCAGGACGCCCTGAGCGCAGGAAAAGGGGCCACGGCGTGCTGCCGTGGCCCCTTTCGCAGGCTCTGTCCCGGACGCCCGGGGTCTCAGACGTTGAACCCGAGCGCCCGAAGCTGCTCGCGGCCGTCGTCCGTGATCTTGTCCGGGCCCCACGGGGGCATCCAGACCCAGTTGATGCGCAGCTCGTTGACGAGGCCGTCCGTGGCGGACTTGGCCTGGTCCTCGATGACGTCCGTCAGCGGGCAGGCCGCGGAGGTCAGGGTCATGTCGACGGTCGCGATGTTCGAGTCGTCGATGTGGATGCCGTAGATCAGGCCGAGGTTGACGACGTCGATGCCCAGCTCGGGGTCGACGACGTCCATCAGGGCCTCGCGGAGCTCCTCCTCCGATGCCGGCTTCATCTCAGCGGTGTCGGTCATGCCGTCTTCCTTTCGGCGTCGGCGCCACCCAGCGCCTGGGCCGTCGCGTCCTTCCACGCCATCCAGCTCAGGAGGGCGCACTTGACCCGCGCGGGGTATTTGGAGACACCGGCGAACGCGACCGCGTCCTCCAGGATGTCCTCCATCGCGTCGTCCGGCTCGATCCGGCCCTTGGACTGCATCAGCTCCAGGAAGGTCTCCTGGATCTTCTGCGCCTCGGTCAGGTCCTTGCCGACGAGGAGTTCGTTGAGGACGGAGGCGCTCGCCTGGCTGATGGAGCAGCCCTGGCCCTCGTACGAGACATCCGCGATCTTGGTGCCGTCGTACTTCACGCGGAGGGTGATCTCGTCGCCGCACGTCGGGTTCACGTGGTGTACCTCGGCGTCGCCATCCCTCAGACCACGCCCGTGCGGGTTCTTGTAGTGGTCCAGGATGACTTCCTGGTACATCGAATCCAGCTTCACGGTCTCAGCTCACGTCCCTCAGCCGAAGAAGTTCCGAACGTGCTCCAGCCCCTCGACCAGTGCATCGATCTCGGCCGGCGTGGAGTACAGATAGAACGACGCTCGCGTGGTCGCAGGAATTCCGTAGCGGAGGCAGACGGGGCGGGCGCAGTGGTGGCCGACGCGGACCGCGATGCCCTGCTCGTCGAGGACCTGGCCGACGTCGTGCGGGTGGATGTCGCCGAGCGTGAAGGAGATCGCGGCGCCCCGGTCCTCGGCCGTGGTCGGGCCGATGATCCTGAGGTCCGGGACCTCGCTCAGCTTCTGCACCGCGTACTCGGTGAGCGCGTGCTCATGGGCGAGGATCTTGTCCATGCCGATCGACTGGAGGTAGTCGATCGCCGCACCCAGCCCGACCGCCTGCGCGATCGGCGGGGTGCCCGCCTCGAACTTGTGCGGCGCCGGGGCGTACGTCGACGAGTGCATCGAGACCGTCTCGATCATCTCGCCGCCGCCGAGGAACGGGGGCAGGTCCTCCAGCAGCTCCTGGCGTCCCCACAGGACGCCGATGCCGGTCGGGCCGCACATCTTGTGGCCGGTGAAGGCCACGAAGTCGGCCTGCAGGGCCTGCACGTCCAGCGGCATGTGCGGGGCGGCCTGGGAGGCGTCGACGCAGACCAGCGCGCCGACCTCCTGGGCGCGGCGCACTATCGCCTCGACCGGGTTGACGGTGCCCAGGATGTTCGACACCAGCACGAAGGAGACGATCTTCGTCTTCTCCGTGATGATCTCGTCGATGTTGGACAGGTCGAGCCGGCCGTCGTCCGTGAGGCCGAACCACTTCAGCTTCGCGCCGGTGCGCTGGGCGAGCAGCTGCCACGGCACGATGTTGGAGTGGTGCTCCATCTCCGTGATGACGATCTCGGTCTCGTGGTCCACGCGGTAGGGCTCCTCGGCCCAGCCCAGCATGTTCGCCACGAGGTTCAGCGACTCGGAGGCGTTCTTGGTGAAGATCACCTCGTCGCGGCTCGGCGCGTTGATGAACGCGGCGACCTTGTCGCGCGCGCCCTCGTACAGCGCCGTGGCCTCCTCGGCGAGCACATGCACACCGCGGTGGACGTTGGCGTTGTAGCGCTCGTAGTACTCGCTCAGGGCGTCCAGCACCTGGCGCGGCTTCTGGCTGGTCGCCGCGTTGTCCAGGTACACGAGCTTCTTGCCGTCGTGGACGACTCGGTCCAGGACGGGGAAGTCCTTGCGGATCGCCTCGGTGTCGAGGAGGCCCGGCAGCTGTGTCACGCGGATGCGCCACCCTTCGTGTATGCCTCGTAGCCCTCGTCCTCCAGCTTGTCGGCGAGCTCGGCGCCGCCGGACTCGACGATCCGGCCGGCGGAGAAGACGTGGACGAAGTCGGGCTTGATGTAGCGCAGGATGCGCGTGTAGTGCGTGATCAGCAGGGTGCCGACCTCGCCGGTCTCGCGGACGCGGTTGACGCCCTCCGACACGATCCGCAGGGCGTCGACGTCCAGACCCGAGTCCGTCTCGTCCAGGATCGCGACCTTCGGCTTGAGGAGCTCCAGCTGGAGGATCTCGTGGCGCTTCTTCTCACCGCCGGAGAAGCCCTCGTTGACGTTGCGCTCGGCGAAGGACGGGTCCATGTTGAGGCGCTCCATGGCCTCCTTGACCTCCTTCACCCAGGTGCGCAGCTTGGGGGCCTCGCCGCGGATGGCGGTGGCGGAGGTGCGCAGGAAGTTGGAGACCGAGACGCCGGGGACCTCGACCGGGTACTGCATCGCCAGGAACAGGCCCGCGCGGGCGCGCTCGTCGACGGACATCTCCAGGACGTCCTCGCCGTCGAGCAGCACGGTGCCCTCGGTGATCGTGTACTTCGGGTGACCCGCGAGCGAGTAGGCGAGGGTCGACTTGCCCGAGCCGTTGGGGCCCATGATGGCGTGCGTCTCGCCCTGCTTCACGGTGAGGTCGACGCCCTTGAGGATCTCCTTCGTGGCGTTGTCGGCCTCGACGGTGACGTGCAGGTCTCGGATTTCAAGCGTTGCCATGGGTGCCTCAGGACTCCTGGGAGAGGGAGACGAGAACGTCGTCCCCTTCGATCTTTACGGGGTATACGGGGACGGGGCGCGTGGCCGGGAGGCCGGACGGCTTGCCGGTGCGGAGGTCGAAGGAGGAGCCGTGCAGCCAGCACTCGATCTGGCAGTCCTCCACCTCGCCCTCGGACAGCGAGACGTTCGCGTGGGAGCAGATGTCGTAGATCGCGAACACCTCGCCCTCGGTCTTGACGACCGAGACCGGCGTGCCGTCGAGTTCCACCCGCTTCGGGGTGTCCTCTTCCAGCTCGCTCAGCGCACAGGCGCGTACGAAGGTCATGCGACCGAAGCCTCCAGCTCCTCCTCGATCTTGGCGAGCAGACGCTCCTCGATGTCGGCGACACCGATCTGCTGGACCAGCTCGGCGAAGAAGCCGCGGACCACCAGGCGGCGGGCCTCGTGCTGCGGGATGCCGCGGGCCATCAGGTAGAAGAGCTGCTCGTCGTCGAAGCGGCCGGTGGCGGAGGCGTGGCCGGCGCCGACGATCTCGCCGGTCTCGATCTCCAGGTTCGGCACCGAGTCGACGCGCGCGCCGTCGGTGAGGACCAGGTTGCGGTTCATCTCGTAGGTGTCGGTGCCCTCGGCCTTGGCCTCGATGAGCACGTCGCCGATCCAGACCGCGTGCGCGTCGTCGCCCTGGAGCGCGCCCTTGTAGACGACGTTCGACTTGCAGTGCGGGGTGTTGTGGGTGACCAGCAGGCGGTGCTCCTGGTGCTGCCCGGCGTCGGTGAAGTACAGGCCGAACAGCTCGGCCTCGCCGCCGGTGCCCGCGTAGGTGACGCGCGGGTGCAGGCGTACGACGTCGCCGCCGAAGGTGACGACCACGGACTTGAAGGAGGCGTCCCGGCCGACCAGCGCGTTGTGCTGGGCGACGTGGACGGCCTTGTCGTCCCAGTCCTGGACGGAGACGACGGTCAGCTTCGCCCCGTCGCCGAGGACGTAGTCGACGTTGGCGGCGAGCACCGCGTCACCGGTGTGGTCGATGACCACGACGGCCTCGGCGAAGGCGCCCAGCTCGATCACCTGGTGGCCGTAGGCGACCCCGCCCTCGCCGTGCACGGCGATGCGGATCGGCTCGGTGAGCACCGTCTCCTTGGGGACGGTGACCACGCCGGCCTGCTCGAAGGCCGAGTACGCCTGGGCGGCGACACGGTCCACCGGGGTGCCGGCCCTGCCGATGCGGGCGTCGTCGCGGCCGACGGTCTCGACGGTCACGCCCTCGGGGGCCTGGACGTCCACCTTCACGCCGCCGCCGTTCGCCACGGCGGTGCCGTCGTGCAGCCCGCGCAGGCGCTCCAGCGGGGTGAACCGCCACTCCTCCTCGCGGCCGTGGGGGACCGGGAAGTCCGCCACGTCGAAGGACGGGGGCGCGCTCATGCGGGTGGCGACGGTCGACTCGGCGGCCACCGCGATCTGGCCGGCGGTGGTGGAGCCCACCGGGATGTTCTGAGCCTCAGCCATGGCTGTCGTAGTGCTCGCTTTCTGAGTAAGACGTGTGCTGACCGACGGGGCGGGTCTTAACCGACCGCGCCTTCCATCTGCAGCTCGATCAGCCGGTTGAGCTCCAGGGCGTACTCCATGGGCAGCTCCTTGGCGATCGGCTCGACGAAGCCGCGCACGATCATCGCCATCGCCTCGAACTCGGTCAGACCGCGGCTCATCAGGTAGAAGAGCTGGTCCTCGGAGACCTTGGAGACGGTCGCCTCGTGGCCCATGGACACGTCGTCCTCGCGGACGTCCACGTAGGGGTAGGTGTCGGAGCGGGAGATCGTGTCGACGAGCAGCGCGTCGCACAGCACGTTCGACTTCGATCCGGCAGCGCCCTCGCCGATCTCGACCAGACCGCGGTACGAGGTACGGCCGCCACCGCGCGCCACCGACTTGGAGACGATGTTGGAGGACGTGTTCGGCGCCATGTGGACCATCTTGGAGCCGGCGTCCTGGTGCTGGCCCTCGCCCGCGAAGGCGATGGAGAGGGTCTCGCCCTTGGCGTGCTCGCCCATCAGGTAGACGGCCGGGTACTTCATCGTCACCTTGGAGCCGATGTTGCCGTCGATCCACTCCATGGTCGCGCCCTCGTAGGCCACGGCGCGCTTGGTGACCAGGTTGTAGACGTTGTTCGACCAGTTCTGGATGGTCGTGTAGCGGCAGCGGGCGTTCTTCTTGACGATGATCTCGACGACCGCGGAGTGCAGCGAGTCCGACTTGTAGATCGGGGCCGTACAACCCTCGACGTAGTGCACGTAGGCACCCTCGTCGACGATGATCAGGGTCCGCTCGAACTGGCCCATGTTCTCGGTGTTGATCCGGAAGTAGGCCTGGAGCGGGATCTCGACGTGGACGCCCGGCGGGACGTAGATGAAGGAGCCGCCGGACCACACGGCGGTGTTCAGGGCCGCGAACTTGTTGTCACCGGCGGGGATGACGGTCCCGAAGTACTCCTTGAAGAGCTCCGGGTGCTCCTTCAGCGCGGTGTCGGTGTCGAGGAAGATGACGCCCTGCTCCTCCAGGTCCTCACGGATCTGGTGGTAGACGACCTCCGACTCGTACTGGGCGGCGACGCCGGCGACCAGGCGCTGCTTCTCGGCCTCCGGGATGCCCAGCTTGTCGTAGGTGTTCTTGATGTCCTCGGGCAGGTCCTCCCAGGACTCCGCCTGCTTCTCCGTGGAGCGCACGAAGTACTTGATGTTGTCGAAGTCGATGCCCGAGAGGTCGGAGCCCCAGTTCGGCATCGGCTTCTTCTCGAAGAGCTTCAGGCCCTTCAGGCGCAGCTTGGTCATCCACTCCGGCTCCGACTTCTTGCCGGAGATGTCGCGGACGACCTCCTCGTTCAGGCCACGCCTGGCGGAGGCACCGGCCACGTCGGAGTCGGCCCAGCCGTATTCGTACTTGCCCAGGCCCTCGAGTTCGGGGTGGGCAGTCTCCGTGGGGAGAGTCATGCGGGGTTCCTCCCGGCCGTGCTTGCAGGTGCGTCAGTGGATGTCTTGGGGATGAACGTCGTGCAGACGCCGTCGCCGTGCGCGATGGTCGCCAGTCGCTGGACGTGGGTACCCAGCAGCTCGGCGAAGATCTCCGTCTCCGCCTCGCACAGCTGGGGGAACTGCTCCGCGACATGGGCGACCGGGCAGTGGTGCTGGCACAGCTGCTCGCCGACCGGTGCGCTGCGCGCCGTAGCAGCGTACCCGTCCACGCTCAAGGCCTTGGCCAGCGCTTCCGCGCGCTTGTCGGGCGTCACGGCCTCGATCGCCTCGCGGTACGCGCTTGCCTGGGCGGCGATCCGGGCGCGGGCGAAGGCGGCGACCGCCTCGGGGCCGCCCCCCTGCTCGGCGATCCAGCGGAGCGCGTCCACGGCGAGCTTGTCGTACGACTGGTCGAAGGCGTCGCGGCCGCAGTCGGTGAGCGCGAAGACCTTGGCGGGGCGGCCACGCGTGCGCGCGCCGTACACGCGCTGTTCGCGGGCCTCCACGACGTCGTCGGCGACCAGTGCGTCCAGGTGACGCCGGACGGCCGCCTGGGTCAGTCCCAGCCGGCCGGCGAGCTCGGCGACGGTCGACGGGCCGTGGTCCAGGATGGATCGCGCGACGCGGTTGCGCGTGGAGCGCTCACCGGTCGCGAGTTCCTCCTGTGGGGCCCCCAGGGGGGTCTCCCGAGCCTCGCCGACGTTTTTCACAACGCCATTGTTGCGTAATTCCTCAGAGCCTGGCAAGCGCCGTCCGGATCATCGGGCGGTGCCCTGCGTCACTTAGGCATACCTAATGTGACCTGCGGAAACGATCTTCTGATCGATCATCCGGCATGGGGCGAGCAGGAAAGCAGTGGCGGCGCAGGGGCCCGTCGGCGAGACTCGCGAACCATGCCCATACCCCCTCCGACCGGCCCTCTTGTCACTCGCGACACCATCGCCGCGCAGCTGCGTCTGCTGGGTGTCGAGACCGGCGAGACCCTCCTCGTCCACACCTCGCTCAGCTCCCTCGGCTGGGTCAACGGAGGCTCGGTCGCGGTCGTCCACGGAATTCTGGACGCCCTCGGCCGTTCGGGCACGCTCGTGGTGCCCACCCAGACCGGCGACCTGTCCGATCCGGCGGTGTGGCAGAACCCGCCGATGCCCGAGGACTGGTGGGACCGCATCCGCGCCACCATGCCCGCCTACGACCCGCCGATCACCCCCACCCGTGGCGTCGGCGTGATCCCCGAGACCGTACGCACCTGGCCCGGCGCCCTGCGCAGCGCGCACCCGCAGACCTCGTTCGCGGCGATCGGCCCGCACGCGCGCGAGATCACCGACGGCCACGCACCCAACTGCCGGCTGGGTGAGCGCAGCCCGCTGGCCCGGCTGGAGAAGCTCGGTGCCCGGGTGCTGCTGCTCGGGGCCGGATACGACTCCTGCACGGCCTTCCACCTGGCGGAATACCGCATACCCGCGCCGCGCGTCGAGGTCGGCCGGCCCGCCCCCGGCGGTGGCTGGGAGACGGTCGTCGAGGTCTCGATCAGCTCCGACCGGTTCGACGAGCTGGGGCACGACTTCGAACGGGACCGGCCCGTCGTGCGCGGCACGGTGGGCGCCGCCGACGTGCGGCTGTTTCCGGTCGCGGACGCCGTGGCCTACGCGGAGCGGTGGCTTCCGCTGCACCGGCCCCATGAGGAGGACTTCCCGCACCCCCGCGCCTGAGCGGTCCGGCGTCTCCCTAGACTCTGGGGTCATGCGAAGTGAGCCCGTGGTCCAGGTCCAGGCCCTGGTGAAGCGGTACGGCACGAAGACCGCGGTGGACGGCCTCGACCTGGTGGCCAGGGCGGGTGTGACCGCCGTACTCGGTCCCAACGGGGCGGGGAAGACGACCACGGTCGAGACCTGCGAGGGGTACCGGAAGCCGGATTCCGGCACGGTGCGCGTCCTGGGCCTCGACCCCGTGCGCCAGTCCGCCGAGCTGCGCCCCCGTATCGGCGTGATGCTCCAGTCCGGCGGTGTGTACTCCGGCGCCCGGGCCGACGAGATGCTGCGGCACGTGGCCAGGATGCACGCGTATCCGCTGGACGTGGACGCGCTGATCGAGCGGCTGGGGCTCGGCAGCTGCGGGCGGACCGGCTACCGACGGCTGTCCGGTGGCCAGCAGCAGCGGCTCGCGCTCGCCATGGCCGTCGTGGGGCGCCCGGAGCTGGTCTTCCTGGACGAGCCGACGGCCGGCCTCGACCCGCAGGCCCGGCGGGCCACCTGGGACCTGGTGAAGGACCTGCGCGCCGACGGTGTCTCGGTGATCCTCACCACGCACTACATGGAAGAGGCCGAGCAGCTCGCCGACGACGTGGCGATCATCGACGGCGGCCGGGTCATCGCCCAGGGCTCTCCGGAGGAGCTGTGCAAGGGCGGCGCCGAGAACACCCTGCGCTTCACCGGCCGCCCCGGCCTCGACGTGGGCTCCCTGCTGAAGGCACTCCCGGCCGACTGCACGGCCGCCGAACTGACCCCGGGCAGCTACCGGGTCGTCGGCAAGGTCGACCCGCAGCTGCTGGCCACCGTGACCTCCTGGTGCGCCCAGCACGGAGTGATGCCGGACCGGATCTCGGTGGAACGGCACACGCTGGAGGACGTTTTTCTGGAGCTCACCGGCAAGGAGCTGCGCTCGTGACGACGACAACCGGTACGTACGCCCCCAAGCCGGGCGCGGCGCCCCTGCCCCGCATGATCGCGGCGCAGGCGGCGCTGGAGACGAAGATGCTGCTGCGCAACGGCGAGCAGCTGCTGCTGACGGTCGTCATCCCGACGCTGCTGCTGGTGCTCTTCAGCTCCGTGGACATCGTGGACACCGGCAAGGGCGAGGCGGTGGACTTCCTGGCCCCCGGCATCCTGGCGCTGGCCGTGATGTCGACGGCGTTCACCGGGCAGGCCATCGCGACCGGCTTCGAGCGCCGCTACGGCGTGCTCAAGCGGCTCGCCTCCTCACCGCTCCCCCGCTGGGGCCTGATGACCGCGAAGACGGCGTCCGTGCTGGTCACCGAGGTTCTCCAGGTGATCCTGCTGACGATGATCGCCTTCGCGCTGGGCTGGTCCCCGCACGGCAACCCCGCCGCCGTCCTGCTGCTCCTCGTCCTCGGTACGGCCGCCTTCTCCGGGCTCGGACTGCTGATGGCGGGCACCCTGAAGGCGGAGGCGACGCTGGCCGCCGCCAACCTGGTCTTCCTGCTGCTGCTCGTCGGCGGCGGCGTCATCGTGCCGCTGGAGAAGTTCGGGTCGGCCGGGCAGCACATCCTCGGTCTGCTGCCCATCTCCGCCCTGTCGGACGGGCTGCGGGACGTGCTCCGGCAGGGGGCCGGGATGCCCTGGGGCGACCTGGGGATCCTGGCCGTGTGGGCGGTCCTCGGGCTGGCCGCCGCAGGAAAGTTCTTCCGCTGGGAGTGAGCCGCCCCGGCGACCCTCGTGAAAGCGTGCACAAGCGGCGGCCTACCATGGGGGCGTGCCCAAGCTGAACCCCGCCGACGCCGTAGCGGCCCTGCGCAACCCGCTCGCCTTCATCGCCGACCGCTGGACCCCGCAGCCCCGGACCGTCCAGCGGGCGGCCCTCGCCGCGCTCGTGATGTCGGTGGTCATCGTCGTCACCGGCGGTGTCGTCCGGTTGACCGCCTCGGGCCTCGGCTGCCCTACCTGGCCCGAGTGCACCGACGGCTCGCTCACACCGACGAACGCGCTGAGCTACCACAGCGCGATCGAGTTCGGCAACCGGATGCTGACGTACGTGCTGTGCGCCGCGGTCGGCTGGGCGATCATCGCCGCGCGCTCCGAGAAGCCGTACCGGCGCAGCCTGACCCGGCTGGGCTGGGCGCAGTTCTGGCTGGTGATGAGCAACGCGGTCATCGGCGGCATCGTGGTGCTGGTGGGGCTCAACCCGTACACCGTCGCGGTCCACTTCCTGTCGGCGACGGCTCTGGTCGCGGTCGCCGCGGTGATGTGGCAGCGCACCCGCGAGGGCGACGAAGCGCCGCGGCCGCTGGTCGGCAAGGCCGTACAGCAGCTGGTGTGGTTCCTGGTGGCCGCGTCCCTGCTGCTCGTCGTCGCCGGCACGGCGGTGACCGGGGCCGGTCCGCACGCGGGTGACTCCAGCGAGGTCAAGCGGATCCCCGTCGACTGGGAGACCGTGGCCAAGCTGCACGCGGTGCTCGCATGGATCGTGGTGACGCTGACGTTCGCCCTGTGGTTCGTACTGAAGGCGGTGGACGCGCCGAGGGGGCCGCTGGCGCGCACGCGCGAGCTGTTCCTGATCCTGCTCGGTCAGGGCGTGATCGGTTACGTGCAGTACTTCACGCATCTGCCCGAGCTGCTGGTCGCGCTGCACATGTTCGGCTCCTGCCTGGTGTGGATCGGTGTGCTGCGCGTCCTGCTGTCGCTCCGCGAACGCCCTGAGGCCGCCCTCGGCCTGCCCGGCCCCGCGGCCGAGGTGGCGGTGGGCACGCGCGTGTGAGTCACGCGTAGGGGCCCGAGGCACGGCGGCCCCGGCGGTACGGCGGTCGGATCCGGGTCGCTGCGGCCTTCCCGGCCCGCGCCGGACGGCTCACCCCAGTCCGTAGACCCGGCGTGCATTGTCCGCCGCGACCATCCGGGCCACCCGCTGGGCGTCGTCCAGCGACCAGGCGCCGTCGGCGACCCAGGTGCCCAGGATCCGGCTCAGGGCCTCGCGGAAGAGGCGGGCGCCGACGACGTGCAGCTCGGGCAGGCCGTGGGCGCCGGTGGAGAAGAGGATCTTGCCGAACGGGGCCAGTTCCAGGATCTCGGCGAGGACCGTGGCCGCGCGGGCGCCGGTACGCACCAGTGCGGCGCCGGAGTCGGCGTAGACGTGCGGGAAGACCCCGGCCAGATGGGCGGCGTGCCGGTGGTACGGATAGCCGTGCAGCAGGATCAGATCGGTGCCGAGACCGGCCGTGGCCCGGACGAAGTCGGTGAGCAGCACGGGGTCGGTGCGGTCCATGCGGGCGCCCGGCTCGCCGAGCCCGGCGTGCAGCTGCAGGGGCAGGCCCGAGGCGACCGCGATCCACAGCAGGTGCCGTAGCAGCACGGGGTCGCTGAGCGTCCCCCCGACCCGCCGCCCTGCCAGCCAGCGGCCCGCAGCGCCGCGCACCTCACCCGGTCCCGGCGGCTCGGGCGCGAGGGCGAGGCCGTGTCTGAGGCCGGCGACGGAGGTGAAGGCGACGGCGTGCGCGGCGGCCCCGTGCACGGACTCGGCGAGATTGGCGAGAAAGGACTCGACGGTGCCGGAGGTGTCGGCGACCTGCTCCGCGAGCAGCTCCAGCCGGACGATCTCGCGGGCCTGGGCGTCTCCGTCACAGGCCATCTCGGCGGGGCCGGTGAGATCGCCGGGCAGACCGGTGTCGACCAGGTACGTGGTGATGCCGCTGCCGCGCAGCAGCCGGCGGCCCGTTTCCAGGACACCCAGTTCTCGGCGCCGGGCCAGATAGCGGGCGGGCGGACAGTGCGGTTCCAGGCCGAGCAGGGGCGGGCACCAGCGCCGTACGGCGAAGCCCGTCTGGGTGTCGAAGAGGGTGGTGCCGGCCGCGGGTGGGCCCTCGGTGCGGGCCAGCTGGGCCTCGAAGGTGCCGAGGCCCAGCTCCGTCCGCAGTACGCCGTGGCAGTACTGGTCCACGAGGGACGGCGTTTCGATCATCCGGGCCTCCCCGCCTCCCCGCGTGCGCTGGCTTCGACGGGCCTAACGGGTGAACGGGGTGTGAGGTCGCGGATGAGCTCGGGACTGTTTGCAGTTCGGCGGCCGCGGGTCGTCCCGAAGGGGATCGCGCAGTTCTTCGCGCCCCCTTCGGGGCGCGTCGTTCAGCCGCCCACCTGAATGCCGGCCATCCTCTTCCACTCGTACGCGCCCGTCGTCACCTTCGCCGCGAACTCCCCGTCGAAGGACTCGTGGACGGTGATGCCGGCCTTCTCCACCGCCTGCTCGGCGATCTGCGTGCTGGGGGCCACCAGGTCGCCCCAGCTGCCGTCCTCGCCGACGAGCACGATCCGCGCGCCGCGTTCGCCGATGTTGGCCACCTGGCCCTCGGCGCCGCCGTGGGCCTTGGCGAAGGTGCTGATCTGGTGGGCGAGCTTCGTCGCCTTGCGCTCGGCCTTCGGGTCAACCTGCTGCGTGTCTGCCATGCCCAGGATGCTACTCATGAGTAGATCGACTGGCGAGAGCAGGCCCGTGTGACGTGTGTCAGCGCAGGAACGGGTCCACCGCGACCGCGACGAACAGGATCGACACGTAGGTGATCGACCAGTGGAACAGCCGCATCTCCTTCAGCTTCGCGCCCGTCACCTCGGCCTTCGCCCGGTTCTGCAGCCCGTGCGCCTCCCACAGCCAGAAGCCGCCGGCCGCCAGGGCGACCACCGTGTAGAACCAGCCGGTGTAGCCGAGCGGGGTGAGGAGCAGGGAGACCAGGACCATCACCCAGCTGTAGATGACGATCTGCCGGGCGACGACCTTGTTGGAGGCGATCACGGGGAGCATCGGCACGCCCACGCGCGCGTAGTCCTCCTTGACCTTCATGGACAGCGGCCAGTAGTGCGGCGGCGTCCAGAAGAACATGACGAGGAAGAGGATGACCGGCGCCCAGGACATCGAGTTCGTGACCGAGGACCAGCCGATGAGCACCGGGAGGCAGCCGGCGATGCCGCCCCACACGATGTTCTGCGACGTACGCCGTTTGAGGATCATCGTGTAGACGACGACGTAGAAGAGGAGTGCGCCGAGGGAGAGCCAGGCGGACAGCCAGTTGACGGTGAATCCGAACAGCAGCGTCGACACGACCGCCAGGGTGATGCCGAAGGCCAGGCACTCGGGTGGGCTGACCATGCCGGTCACCAGTGGCCGCTGCGAGGTGCGGTCCATCAGGGCGTCGATGTCCCGGTCGATGTACATGTTGAGCGCGTTGGCGCCGCCCGCGGACAGGTAGCCGCCGATGCAGGTGAGCAGGACCAGCTTGAGGTCCGGCACGCCCTGCTGCGCCAGGAACATCACCGGAACGGTGGTGATGAGCAGCAGCTCGATGATCCGCGGCTTGGTCAGAGCCACGAACGCCTTGACACGGGCCCCGAACGGCCGGTGAACCGGGCCCTGACTCGCACTACCGAGCGCGCCCTCCCCCAGAGCCTTAAGGGCCTGGGAGGTGCCCCCAGGACGGGATTCGACGGCCGTCACGCACACCCCTGACAGAGACATCCCAGCAAGCCTCCCCGTGTGAAGTCCCGGTAAAGGCTCGCGCGTACCACGCCACTTTAGACGTTGCCCATACCCCGTCCTTCGCGGGGGTGGGGTCGTGTTGGCAGCCCCCCTGGGAGGAGCCCCATAAGAGACGCCCCGGCACTCGATTGAGCGCTCAGATGTCAGCGTCCGTATTCATGTGCCGAATACGGCGCTCGGCCAGTCGGGAGGCGGATCCGATGGACTCCCGGCAGTCTGGAAACACTCGAAAAAATGCACGTCCTCACGGGGGTAGGCTCGACCCCGGCCGGTGGGCACGCAGTGCACCGGCAGCCGGGTGGGCGCACGCCCCGAAGACCGGCGACCGACATGTGGAGAGGAGCCCTGACCCAGGGTGAGCACCAAGCCGACCACCACAGACCTTGAGTGGACCGAGCTGGACCAGCGGGCCGTGGACACCGCCCGTGTCCTGGCCGCCGATGCCGTACAGAAGGTCGGCAACGGCCATCCCGGTACGGCGATGAGCCTGGCTCCGGCCGCCTACACCCTCTTCCAGAAGGTGATGCGGCACGACCCGGCCGACCCCGAGTGGGTGGGGCGCGACCGCTTCGTGCTGTCCGCCGGCCACTCGTCCCTGACCCTCTACACCCAGCTGTACCTGGCCGGCTTCGGCCTGGAGCTGGACGATCTGAAGGCGTTCCGGACGTGGGGCTCCAAGACCCCCGGTCACCCGGAGTACGGCCACACCAAGGGCGTCGAGACCACGACCGGTCCGCTCGGCCAGGGTGTGGCCAACGCGGTGGGCATGGCGATGGCCGCCCGCTACGAGCGCGGCCTGTTCGACCCCGAGACCCCGCAGGGCGAGTCCCCCTTCGACCACTTCGTCTACTGCATCGCCGGTGACGGCTGTCTGCAGGAGGGCATCTCCGCCGAGGCGTCCTCGCTGGCCGGGCACCAGAAGCTGGGCAATCTGATCCTGCTGTGGGACGACAACCACATCTCGATCGAGGGCGACACCGAGACGGCCGTCTCCGAGGACACCGTCAAGCGGTACGAGGCGTACGGCTGGCATGTGCAGCGGGTGGAGGCCCAGGCCAACGGCGACCTGGACCCGGCCGCGATCTACGCCGCCGTCCAGGAGGCGAAGGCCGTCACCGACCGGCCCTCCTTCATCGCGATGCGCTCCATCATCGCCTGGCCCGCCCCGAACGCGCAGAACACCGAGGCCGCGCACGGCTCGGCGCTGGGCGACGAGGAGGTCGCGGCCACCAAGCGCGTCCTCGGCTTCGACCCCGAGCAGCACTTCCAGGTCGAGGACGAGGTGATCGCGCACACCCGCAAGGCCCTGGAGCGCGGCGCCCAGGCGAAGGCCGAGTGGGAGAAGTCCCTGCAGCTGTGGCGCGACGCCAACCCGGAGCGCGCGGCGGAGTTCGACCGCATCAGCGCCGGTGAGCTGCCCGCCGGCTGGGAGGAGAAGATCCCGGTCTTCGAGCCCGGCAAGGGCATCGCCACGCGCGCCGCCTCCGGCAAGGTGCTGCAGGCGCTGGGCGCGGTGATCCCCGAGCTGTGGGGCGGCTCCGCCGACCTGGCCGGGTCGAACAACACCACCATCGACAAGGACAGCTCCTTCCTGCCCGAGGGCAACCCGCTGCCCGAGGCGAACCCGTACGGTCGCACGATCCACTACGGCATCCGTGAGCACTCCATGGGCGCCGAGATGAACGGCATCGCCCTGCACGGGAACACCCGTATCTACGGCGGCACCTTCCTCGTCTTCTCCGACTACATGCGCAACGCGGTGCGCCTGTCGGCCCTGATGCACCTGCCGGTGACGTACGTGTGGACGCACGACTCCATCGGTCTGGGCGAGGACGGCCCCACCCACCAGCCCGTCGAGCACCTCGCCTCGCTGCGCGCCATCCCGGGCCTGAACATCGTCCGCCCGGCCGACGCCAACGAGACCGCGATCGCCTGGCGCGAGATCCTCAAGCGCTACACCAAGGAGTTCGGCAAGGGCCAGCCGCACGGCCTGGCGCTGACCCGTCAGGGTGTGCCGACCTACGAGCCCAACGAGGACGCGGCGCGCGGCGGCTATGTGCTGTTCGAGGCCGACGGCGGCGAGCCGCAGGTGATCCTGATCGCCACCGGTTCCGAGGTGCACGTGGCCGTCGAGGCGCGCGAGCAGCTGCAGGCCGAGGGTGTCCCCACGCGGGTCGTGTCCATGCCGTCGGTCGAGTGGTTCGAGCAGCAGGACCAGGGGTACCGGGACTCCGTGCTGCCGCCGTCCGTCAAGGCCCGGGTGGCCGTCGAGGCGGGCATCGGGCTGACCTGGCACAAGTACGTGGGGGATGCCGGCCGCATCGTTTCCCTGGAGCACTTCGGTGCTTCGGCCGACGGCAAGGTCCTCTTCCGCGAGTTCGGCTTCACTGCGGAGAACGTGGCCGCCAAGGCCCGGGAATCCCTGACCGCCGCCCAGCGCTGACGCTCATATACGACACGTAGGAGATGTAATTCCATGACAGACGCACTCAAGCGCCTCTCCGAGGAAGGCGTCGCGATCTGGCTGGACGACCTGTCGCGCAAGCGGATCACGTCCGGCAACCTCGCCGAGCTGATCGACCAGCAGCACGTCGTGGGCGTCACCACCAACCCGACGATCTTCCAGAAGGCGATCTCGGCCGGCGACGGATACGAACAGCAGGTCGCTGACCTCGCCGCCCGCAAGGTCACCGTCGAAGAGGCCATCCGCATGATCACCACGGCGGACGTCCGCGACGCCGCCGACATCCTGCGCCCGGTCTACGACGCCACCGGCGGCAAGGACGGCCGGGTCTCCATCGAGGTCGACCCGCGCCTGGCGCACAACACCAAGGCCACCGTCGCCGAGGCCAAGCAGCTGGCCTGGCTGGTGGACCGCCCCAACACCCTGATCAAGATCCCGGCCACCCAGGCGGGTCTGCCGGCGATCGCCGAGACGATCGGCCTCGGCATCAGCGTCAACGTCACTCTGATCTTCTCCCTGGAGCGGTACCGCGCCGTCATGGACGCCTACCTCTCCGGCCTGGAGAAGGCCAAGGAGCGCGGCCTGGACCTGTCGCTGATCCACTCCGTGGCGTCCTTCTTCGTGTCCCGCGTGGACACCGAGATCGACAAGCGCCTGGAGGGCATCGGCACCGACGAGGCCAAGGCGCTGCGCGGCAAGGCCGCCGTCGCCAACGCGCGCCTCGCGTACCAGGCGTACGAGGAGGTCTTCTCCTCGGACCGCTGGAACGCGCTGGAGAAGGCGGGCGCCAACAAGCAGCGTCCCCTGTGGGCGTCGACCGGTGTGAAGGACCCGGCGTACCCGGACACGCTGTACGTCACCGAGCTGGTCGCCCCGAACACGGTCAACACCATGCCGGAGGCCACGCTGGAGGCCACCGAGGACCACGGCGAGATCAGCGGTGACACCGTCGCCGGCACCTACGAGCAGGCGCGCGCCGACCTGGACGCGCTGGAGAGGCTCGGCGTCTCCTACGACGACGTCGTGCAGGTGCTGGAGGACGAGGGCGTCGAGAAGTTCGAGGCGTCCTGGAACGACCTGCTGAAGTCCACCCAGGCGGAGCTCGAGCGCCTCGCCCCTTCGGAGGGCTGACTTGACCCCCCTTGCTGGGTTTCCCGGTTCCGGAGCGAACCCGCTTCGTGACCCGGCCGACCGACGGCTCCCGCGCATCGCGGGGCCGTCCGGTCTGGTCATCTTCGGTGTCACGGGCGACCTGTCACGCAAGAAGCTGATGCCCGCGGTGTACGACCTCGCCAACCGGGGTCTGCTGCCGCCGGGCTTCTCGCTGGTGGGCTTCGCCCGCCGCGACTGGGAGCACGAGGACTTCGCCGAGGTCGTGCACGACGCGGTGAAGGAGCACTCGCGCACGCCGTTCCGTGAGGAGGTCTGGCAGCAGCTCATCCAGGGGATGCGTTTCGTCCAGGGCACCTTCGACGACGACGACGCCTTCGAGCGGCTGCGCGCCACCATCGAGGAGCTGGACAAGGCGCAGGGCACGGGCGGCAACTTCGCCTTCTACCTGTCGGTGCCGCCGCGCTCCTTCCCGGTGGTCATCCAGCAGCTGAAGAAGCACGGGCTGGCCGACCAGTCGGGCGGTTCCTGGCGGCGCGCGGTCATCGAGAAGCCGTTCGGCCACGACCTGGAGTCGGCCGAGGAGCTGAACAAGGTCGTGCACGAGGTGTTCTCGTCGGACCAGGTGTTCCGGATCGACCACTACCTCGGCAAGGAGACCGTCCAGAACATCCTGGCGCTGCGGTTCGCCAACACGATGTTCGAGCCGATCTGGAACCGGTCGTTCGTGGACCACGTGCAGATCACCATGGCCGAGGACATCGGCATCGGCGGTCGCGCCGGCTACTACGACGGCATCGGCGCCGCCCGTGACGTCATCCAGAACCATCTGCTCCAGCTCATGGCCCTCACGGCCATGGAGGAGCCCGCCTCCTTCGGCGCGGACGCACTGGCCGCGGAGAAGGAGAAGGTGCTCGGCGCGGTACGGCTGCCCAGGGATCTGGGCCGCAGCACCGTGCGCGGGCAGTACGCGGGCGGCTGGCAGGGCGGCGAGAAGGTCATCGGCTACCTCGAAGAGGAGGGCATCGACCCGCAGTCGAAGACCGACACGTATGCGGCGATCAAGCTGGAGATCGACAACCGCCGCTGGGCGGGCGTTCCCTTCTATCTGCGCACCGGCAAGCGCCTCGGCCGCCGCGTGACGGAGATCGCCGTGGTCTTCCAGCGGGCCCCGCACTCCCCCTTCGACACCACGGCGACGGAGGAGCTGGGCCAGAACGCGATCGTCATCCGCGTCCAGCCCGACGAGGGCGTGACGGTCCGCTTCGGCTCGAAGGTGCCGGGCACCTCGATGGAGATCCGGGACGTCTCCATGGACTTCGCCTACGGCGAGTCGTTCACGGAGTCCAGCCCGGAGGCGTACGAGCGTCTGATCCTCGACGTGCTGCTCGGCGACGCCAACCTCTTCCCGCGCACGGAGGAGGTCGAGCTGTCCTGGAAGATCCTCGACCCGATCGAGGAGTACTGGGACAAGCACGGCAGGCCCGCGCAGTACAAGTCGGGCACCTGGGGACCCGCCGAGGCGGACGAGATGCTCGCACGAGACGGACGGAGCTGGCGCCGGCCATGAAGATAGACCTGACCGACACCACCGCCGGCGACATCAACAAGGCGCTCGTGCGGGGCCGTCGCGCCATCGGCACGCCCGCCGTCGGCATGGTCCTCACCCTCGTCATCGTCACCGACGAGGAGAACGCCTACGACGCCCTGAAGGCCGCCAACGAGGCGTCGCGCGAGCACCCTTCGCGCACGTTGGTGGTCATCAAGCGGGTCTCCCGCTCCCCGCGCGACCGCACGTCCTCGCGGCTGGACGCCGAGGTGCGGGTGGGCGCGGACGCGGGCACCGGCGAGACGGTGGTCCTGCGGCTGTACGGCGAGGTCGTCGATCACGCCGACTCGGTGGTGCTGCCGCTGCTGCTGCCGGACGCGCCCGTCGTCGTGTGGTGGCCGGTGAACGCCCCGCTGGACCCGGCGAAGGACCCGCTGGGCGCGCTCGCCCAGCGCCGGGTCACCGACACCTACGCCGCCGAGCAGCCGGTGCGGGAGCTGTCCGCCCGCGCCGCGGCCTACACGCCCGGCGACACCGACCTGTCCTGGACCCGGATCACGCCATGGCGTTCGATGCTCGCGGCGGCCCTGGACCAGGTGGTCTGTGAGGTGCAGGCCGTCGAGGTGGAGGGCGAGGAGTTCAATCCGAGCTGTGAGCTGCTGGCGATGTGGCTCGCGGACCGGCTGGACGTGCCGGTGAAGCGCTCGCTGTCCTCGGGCCCGGGCCTGACGGCCGTCCGCATGGCCACCGACTGCGGTCCGATCGTGCTGGACCGGGCGGACGGCTCGCTGGCCACGCTGTCCATCGAGGGCCAGCCGGCCCGCGCGGTGGCGCTGAAGCGGCGGGAGACCGCCGAGCTGATCGCGGAGGAGCTGCGCCGGCTCGACCCGGACGACACCTATGCGTCGGCACTGCGCTACGGCGTGGAGCGGCTGAACACGGTGCCGGAACAGTCCGTCCAGTCCGCTCAGTCCGTTCAGGACCCGGTGGCCGAGCCCGAGCCCGAAGCGGAAGCGCCCGAGGCGCCGGCCAAGAAGGCCGCCGCGAAGACCGCGAAGAAGGCACCGGCGGGGAAGGCAACGGCAAAGTGAGCACTCCGCAGCTGGTCGTCCACCGCGACAAGGAACTGATGGCGCAGGCCGCCGCGGCCCGCCTGATCACGAAGATCGTGGACGCGCAGGCCTCCCGGGGCACCGCGTCCGTGGTCCTCACGGGCGGGCGCAACGGCAACGGCCTGCTGGCCGCGCTGGCGGCGGCGCCGGCCCGGGACGCCATCGACTGGGCGCGCCTGGACCTGTGGTGGGGAGATGAGCGCTACCTCCCCGAGGGCGACCCCGAGCGCAATGTCACCCAGGCCCGTGAGGCGCTGCTGGACTCCGTCCCGCTGGACCCGGAGCGCTTGCACGCCATGCCCGCCTCCGACGGCCCGTACGGCACGGACGTCGACGCGGCGGCCGCGGCGTACGCGATGGAGCTGGCGAAGGCGGCCGGGCCGGAGAACCACGGCTCGGTGCCCACCTTCGACGTGCTCATGCTGGGCGTCGGTCCGGACACCCATGTGGCCTCGCTCTTCCCGGAGCTGCCGGCCGTACGGGAGACCGAGCGCACGGTGGTCGGCGTGCACGGCGCGCCCAAGCCGCCGCCGACCCGGATCAGCCTGACCCTTCCGGCGATCCGGTCGGCCCGCGAGGTGTGGCTGCTCGCGGCCGGCGAGGACAAGGCGGAGGCCGCGGCCATCGCCCTGTCGGGCGCCGGTGAGATCCAGGCACCGGCGGCGGGGGCGTACGGCCGTGCCCGCACCCTGTGGCTGCTGGACGCGGCTGCGGCTTCGCAGCTGCCCCGGTCGCTGTATCCGCCTGCGTCGCCGTGAGGCGCACCAAGGAGTAGCGGACGGCGGGAACTTCGGTTCCCGCCGTCACTCATTTCACGGACCCCGCCATCACGCCCTGCACGAAGTGCCGCTGGAACGCGAAGAACACCACCACCGGCACGATCAGGGACAGGAACGCGCCTGGTGCCAGGACGTCGATGTTGCTGCCGAACTGGCGGATCTGCGACTGGAGTTCCACGGTCAGGGGCTGGGAGGAGCTGTCGGCGAAGAGCAGGGCGACCAGCATGTCGTTCCAGACCCAGAGGAACTGGAAGATCGCGAGCGAGGCGATCGCGGGCCGGCCCACCGGCAGCACCAGGCGGGTGAAGATGCGCCACTCGCTGCCACCGTCCATCCGCGCGGCCTCCAGCATCTCCTTGGGCATCTCCGCGAAGTAGTTGCGCAGCAGGAACACCGCGAACGGCAGCCCGTACGCCACGTGGAACAGGACGACACCGGGGATCGTGCCGAACAGGCCCAGGGCGCCGAAGAGTTTGGCCACCGGCAGCAGGCCGATCTGGACCGGCACCACCAGCAGGGCCACCACCAGCAGGAAGAGCGGCTCCCGCAGCGGGAAGTCCAGCCAGGCGAAGGCGTATCCGGCGAGGGCGGCGATGACCACGACGAGGGTCGTGGCCGGTACCGAGATCAGGACCGTGTTCCAGAAGGCCTGTGTCATCCCGGAGTTCTTCAGCAGCGCCGAGTAGTTGTCGAAGGACAGCTGGCCGGGGCTCGTCAGGGCCGTCCACCAGCCGCCCTTCGCGGTGTCCTGCGCCGAGCGCATGGAGGACAGGAACAGTCCCGCGAGCGGGGTCAGCCAGACCAGGCCGATGACCACGAGGACGGCCTGGACGAGACCGTTGCCCAGGGAGCGCCGTAGGGCGTTCATCGCTGACTCCTCATCGTTGACTGCTGCGGAAACGGCGGACGTTGAAGACCATCGCGGGGATCACCAGGAGCAGGAGCAGCACGCCGAGGGCGCTGCCGAGGCCCTGGTTGTTGCCGCCGCCGAAGGACACGAGCCACATCTGGGTGGCGAGGACGGTGGCGTCCTCCTGCACGGGTCCGGGCGCGATGATGTAGACGAGGTCGAAGACCTTCATCACGTTGATGACGAGGGTCACGAAGACCACGGTGAGCACGGGTGCGAGCAGCGGGACCGTGATCCGGCGGAAGATCTGCCACTCGTTCGCGCCGTCCATCCGGGCCGCTTCCAGCGCGTCCCGGGGCAGCGTGGACAGGCCCGCGCCGATCAGGACCATCGCGAAGCCGGTCCAGATCCACAGGTAGGCGCCGATGATCGCCGGGGTGACGAGGGTCGGGCCGAGCCAGGAGACGCCCTGGTAGGGCGGCGCGAAGTTGGACTCGGGGAGTGTGACCGTGTACGAGCCCGCGTGCAGCCCGGAGAAGCGGAAGGAGCCGTCGGCCGCCGTCGTCGTGCTCGCGACCGTGGCGCCGTCCCGCACCGCCTCGACCTTCATGCCCGGCAGTCCGCTCTCCTTGGGGTCGACCTTGCCCTGTCTGCCGCCCCCGCCTGGGGTGAAGTCCAGGTAGACGACACCGCGCAGCTCGCCGGGTCCGGCCTTGCGGGAGGCCGCCGCGGCAGCGGGCTCGGCTCCCTTGGGCAGGTCCTTGGGCAGGACGCCGACCATCGGGAGCGTCACCGAGTGGCCGCCGGCGGCGGTCGTACTCCAGGAGCCGTCCTTGTCCTGGGTCAGCAGACCCTGACGGCCCCGGGCCGTCGGATACGACGACGTGCCCTTGAAGGCGTCGTGGACGGAGACCACGGCCGCATTGAGCACGCCCTTGTTCGGGTCCTCGTCGTAGGCGAGCCGGAAGATGATGCCGGCGGCGAGGAAGGACACCGCCATGGGCATGAAGAGCAGCAGCTTGAACGCCGTCGCCCAGCGGACCTTCTCCACCAGGACGGCCAGGATCAGACCGAGGCCGGTGAGCAGGGCCGGGGCCACGACCACCCAGATGGTGGTGTTGCGGATGGCCTTCAGGGTCGCCGGGTCGCGGAACATCTCGGCGTAGTTGTCGCCGCCCACGAACCGGGTGCCGGAGGCGTCGAAGAAGCTGCGGCCGACGGAGAACAGCACCGGGTAGACGACGAGCGCGCCGAGCAGGAGCAGGGCGGGGAAGACGAAGAGCAGGGCGATCAGCCGGGCGCGCCGCCGGCCGCGGCGCACGGGCGCCGGGCCGGCGGCGGTCGGCTGGGCCGCCTGCTGTTTCTCGACAGTGGTGGCGGTCATGGTGCTGCCGCTCAGTCCTGGTAGGCCTTGGCCGCCGCGGCTTCCAGCTTCGCCGCGGTGCCCTTCGGGTCGGACGGGTCGCGCAGGAAGTCCTGCAGCAGCTTCCACTCGCCGGCCCCCTTGGTGCCGCCGAAGGCCGCGGGTGCCTGGTCGGACATGTCGAAGCGGACCGAGTCCCCGGCGCCGACCAGGGACTTGGCGGTGGCGCGGGTGACGTCGTCGCTGTACGAGGCGAGGTCGAGCTTCTTGTTCGGGGACAGGAAGCCGCCCGCCTTCGCCCACACGGCCGCGGCCTCTGGCGTGGCCAGGTACTCCAGGAGCTTCATACCGGCCTTGGCGTTCTTGCCGTCCTTGAGGACGACGGCCGCGTCACCGCCGCTGACCACCGGTGCCGTGCCGCCGCCGACCGCGGGGAACGGGAAGAAGTTCGCGTCCTTGCCGATCGCCTTGCCGAACTGGTCGTGCGCGACACCGGCCACGAAGTCGCCCTCGAACACCATGCCGGCCTCGGGCTTGGGTCCGAACACCTTCTCCACCGAGCTCGGGAAGTCGGTGTTCAGGGCCTCCTTCTGGCCTCCGGCGATGAGCTGCTTGTCCTTGAACAGCTTGCCGAGCGTGGTGAGCGCCTTGGCGACGGACGGGTCGGTCCACTTCAGCTTGTGCGCGGCGAGGGCGTCGTACTTCTGGGGTCCGGCCTGGGAGAGGTAGATGTTCTCGAACCAGTCGGTGAGGGTCCAGCCGTCCTGGCCGGCCACCGAGAAGGCGGCGAGGCCGGAGTCGGAGACGGTGTGCCCGGCCTTGAGCAGCTCGTCGTACGTCTTCGGCGGCTTGACCCCGGCCTGGGTGAGGGCGTCGGGGCTGTACCAGACGGTCGACTTGTGGGCGGCCTTGAAGTACAGGCCGTACAGGGTGCCGTCGACGCTGCCGTACTTCTTCCACACGGGTGCGTAGTCGGCGGTGACCGTCTGCCGGGTGGCCGGCGACAGCGGCTTGAGCCAGCCCTTCTTCGCGAACTGGTCGAGGACGCCGACCTGCGGGACCATCACGACGTCGGGCGCGTTGCCGCCCTCGATCTTGCTGCCGACGACGGTGGAGACGTTGTCGCCGGTGGAGATGAACTGAGTCTTGGCGCCGGTCTTCGCGGTGAAGGCGTCCAGCACCTTCTGGAAGTTCTTCTGTTCGCTGCCGGTCCAGACGCCGGCCACGGTGACGGTCTGGCCGCTGAGCGCCTTGTCGCCGCCGCCGGCCGAGACCGGTCCGCCGCCGCAGGCGGTGGCACCGAGGGCCAGGGTGACGGCCGTGCAGCCGGTGAGCAGGGTGGTACGTCGTCGCATCATCGTTGATGTCCCTTCGGGGATGGGAGGTGACGGATCGGGGTCAGAGGTCGCTCAGCCACCAGGCGGCCGTGGCGCCGGGCAGTACGCCGGCCGGGCAGGGGCCGCTGGAGAGCAGGGGGGTGCCTGAGACGGGTGCGGGCGTGGGGGCCGTACCGAAGTTGACGGCGCAGACCAGGCCGTCGCCGCGGGTGAAGGCGAGGACGCCGGGCGGGGAGTCCAGCCAGCGCAGCGTGCCCTCGCCCAACTGGGGCAGGGAGTGCCGCAGCTGGAGTCCGTCGCGGTACAGGTGCCAGAAGGAGCGGGTGTCGGCGAGGGCCCGGTCGGTGGCGTACTCGGCGAAGTACTCCGGTTGCGGCAGCCAGGGCTTGGCGGACTCGGCGCCGGAGGTGAAGCCGAACGGGGAGGCCTGCCCGGACCAGGGCAGCGGGACCCGGCAGCCGTCGCGTATGCGGGCGCGGCTGCCGGTGCGGCGGAAGATGGGGTCGGTGAGGACGTCGTCGGGCAGGTCGACGACCTCGGGCAGGCCCAGCTCCTCGCCCTGGTAGATGTACGCGGCTCCGGGCAGCGCCAGCATCAGCAGTGCGGCGGCGCGGGCGCGGGCGGCGCCGAGGCCGCTGCTCTCGGTGGCGGGTTCGCCGTAGCGGGTGACGGTGCGGACCTGGTCGTGGTTGTTGAGGACCCAGGTGACCGTGGAGCCGGTGCCGGCGATGTCCTGCATGGCCTCGCAGATGACCTTGCGGAAGGCGTCGGCGTCCCAGGGGGCGCCGAGCAGGTCGAAGAAGAAGGCCTGGTGGAGTTCGTCGGGGCGGACGTACAGGGCGTGTTCGCGGGCGGTGGGGACGGAGACCTCGCCGACGAGGAGGCGCTCGCGGCCGTCGCGGGCGGTGTACTCCTCGCAGGTCGCGCGCCACTGCCGCCACACCTCGTGCACCTCGGGCTGGTTCCAGGCGAGCGGGTTGACCGAGTCGCGGGTGCGGGCGTCGGCCTCCGGGTCGTCGGAGTCGGGCAGTTCGGGGTGCTTGTACAGGCCGGCGGCGACGTCGATGCGGAAGCCGTCGACACCCCGGTCCAGCCAGAAGCGCAGGACGCGGTCGAACTCGGCGGCGACCTCGGGGTTGCGCCAGTTCCAGTCGGGCTGCTCGGGCGTGAACATGTGCAGGTACCACTGGCCGTCGCCGACTCTGGTCCAGGCGGGGCCGCCGAACATGGCGTGCCAGTTGTTGGGCGGCTCGCTGCCGTCCGGGCCGCGGCCGTCGGCGAAGTGGAAGCGGGCGCGGGCCCGGGTGCCGGGTGCGCTGTCCAGTGCCTCGCGGAACCACGGGTGCTCGCTGGAGCAGTGGTTGGGGACGATGTCGAGCAGCACCTTGATGCCGAGCCGCCGGGCCGCCGCCATCAGCAGGTCGAACTCGGCGAGGTCGCCGAAGAGCGGGTCGACGTCGCAGTAGTCGGCCACGTCGTAGCCGTGGTCGTGCTGCGGCGAGGGGTAGAAGGGGCTCAGCCAGATGCCGTCGACACCGAGCTTCTTCAGATACGGCAACCCCGCGCGGACCCCGGCCAGATCGCCGATGCCGTCGCCGGTGCTGTCCAGGAAGCTGCGGACGTACACCTGGTAGATGACGGCGTCGCGCCACCAGTGGTGCTTACTCAACATGCATGCATGTTAGGTAGGCGTATCGCGAAGGTGTCAATGAAAAGAACGTTGGTTACTGCCAAGTCGGAGCGGCAAATCCGGACTTATCTGTACACTCGGACGGCAGATGAGACGTTGGCGTTACTTAACAAGTAACTAGCGGCCGGAGACGGCCGCCAGCTCCCGCGCCAGTCGGCGCACCGCCGCCGCAGGCGTCTCGTGCCCCGTCAGGGCGTCCTGCACGACCGCCTGGACCACCAGGCTGACCTGGTCGTAGCGCGCGCTCTTGGGGCGCGGGGCGGCGGTCAGCACGGCGGTGCGCAGGGTCGGCAGATAGGGGAACCGCCGGACCAGTGCGGGGTCCTGGTAGAGCGCGGCCCGCACGGGTGGCAGCGCACCCCGGCTGAGCACCTGGCGCTGAACGGGCGCACTGGTGAGGTAGGCGATCAGACGCGCGGCCGAATCTGGGTGCGGCGTATGGGAGTTGACGGCGAGGTTCGAGCCGCCGAGCACACTCGTCCCCGGCCCGTCGGGGCCGGGGATCGGTACGGCGCCGATCTTCCCGGCGACCTTGGAGCCCTTGGCGGAGGCGACGGCGTACGCATAGGGCCAGTTCCGCAGGAAGAGCAGCCTGCCGTCCTGGAAGGCCTGTTTGGACTCCTCTTCCTTGTACGTCAGTGCCGCCCTC
The DNA here is from genome assembly GCF_055572255.1 of Streptomyces sp. NPDC030799. Classification (NCBI taxonomy): domain Bacteria; kingdom Bacillati; phylum Actinomycetota; class Actinomycetes; order Kitasatosporales; family Streptomycetaceae; genus Streptomyces; species Streptomyces sp. NPDC030799. Next base: position 165,292 of record NZ_JBVIDS010000008.1, read on the forward strand.
GGTATCCAGCCCTCGCGGATGCCGCGGGCGAGGAAGCCGATGCCCTCGCGCGCGGCGGCCGAGTCGACGGTGACCCGGGTGCCCTCGTCGCCGAGGATCGTGCCGCCCGCCGAGTAGACGGCCTCGGCCGCGTTCACGGTGAGCCCCTCATAGGGCAGGAACTGGCCCGCGTAGCCGCCGAGTCCGTACTTCGGCGCAATCGTCTTGGCGTCGTGCTCCAGCTCGGCCCAGGTGCGCGGCGGGGGCACACCCTCCTTGGCGAGCACGTCCTTGCGATACAGGAGGAGTCCGGCATTCGTGACGTACGGGACCGCGTACAGTCGTCCGTCATAGGTGGCCGTGTCCACGACCGGGGGCAGGAAGCTCTTCAGCGGGAAGCGGTCGCGCGGCAGTGGGCGGATCCAGCCGGCAGCCGCGAACTCCGAGGTCCAGTTGACGTCGATGTTCAGGACGTCGAAGCGGCCCCGGTCGCCGCCGCGCAGGTCGGTGGTCATCTGCGCATGGGTCTCGTCGGCGGAGTCCGGCAGCTCGACCAGGGTGACCCTCTCGCCGGGATGGGTGCGGTTCCAGCCCTGGAGCAGCGGGCCGAGATAGCCGGTGAGGTCGCCGGCGGTGGCCAGGGTGAGCGGGCCGCGGCCCTCGCCCGCGACCTCGTCGGCCTGTGCGCCGGAGGCGACGTACCCGGCCATGATCACGGCGAGAACGAGGAGGCCCCTACCGGCGGCGTGGATCCACCGCATAGGTTCCTCCCTGAACACGTACACACGGCTCCGGGCACCCTCGCCCGGGAGTCAGAGGCCATGTATACCTGTTAGGTATGGGCGATACTAGGGCCTGGAGCACATTGTGAGCAGACAGGAGGACAGCACGAGTGCGCCTGCCCCTCCTGGCACTCCTCGCCCGTGGCCCGGCTCACGGCTACGAGCTGAAGCAGGACCTTGAGCAACTGCTGGGCTCCGCGTACCCTCAGCCGAACGTCGGCCAGATCTACGTCACCCTCGGCCGCCTGGAGAAGACGGGACTGATCGAGGGCGAGGACGTCGAGCAGTCCAGCCGGCCCAACAAGAAGGTCTACCACCTCACCGACGCCGGGCGCGAGGCGCTGCACGCCTGGTTCGAGGAGACCGAGGACGAGCCGCGGGTGCGGGACGAGTTCTTCATGAAGCTCGCCCTCGCCCCGCAGACCGGTCTCGCCGACCAGATAGCCCTCATCAACAAGCAGCGGCGCCAGTACCTCACCACCATGCGCAACCTGTCGAAACTGGCCGCGGCCGAGAGCCGGGACAACCGAATCGCCCACCTGCTCATCGAGGGCGCGATGCTGCATCTGCAGGCCGACCTCGACTGGCTGGAGCGGTGCCAGGAGGAACTGGAATGAGCGAGCACGCTGCTGCGGTGCTGCGCGCCGAGGGCCTGGTGAAGACCCACCACGGCGAGGGCGCGCCCGCACATGCCGTACGCGGGGTCGATCTGTCCGTGGCCCGCGGCGAGTTCGTCGCGATCACCGGCCCGTCCGGCGCCGGGAAGTCCACGCTGCTGCATCTGCTCGGCGGGCTGCAGCGGCCCGACGAGGGCAGCATCTGGCTCGACGGCCGGTGCACGGACTCCTTCAGCGAGGCCCGCTGGGCGGTCGAGCGCCGCAAGGCGATCGGGATCGTGTTCCAGTTCTTCAACCTGGTGTCGAACCTGTCGGTGGCCGACAACGTCGAGCTGCCCGCGCTGCTGGCCGGCGTCCCGCCGAAGAAGGCGCGCGCCGAACGCGAGGAGCTGCTGGCCGAGCTGGGGCTCGCGGGCAAGGAGCGCAGCATGCCGGGCGAGCTGTCCGGCGGCGAACAGCAGCGGGTCGCGCTCGCCCGGGCCCTGGTCAACCATCCGCCACTGCTGCTGGCCGACGAGCCCGCCGGAAGCCTGGACAGCAAGGGCACACGTGAGGTGATGCGGCTTTTGTCCCGCTTCCACGGGCGCGGGCAGAGCATCGTGCTGGTCACCCATGACGCCCGGCTGGCGAGCGCCGCCGACCGCGTCATCAGCTTCTTCGACGGCCGCATAGCCGACGACGCGCGCCTGGACGGCGCACCCCCGTCCCGGAAGTCGGGGATCTCGGGCGTGCTGGAGCTGAGGGACTGATGGTGGTACGCGGTCCGGACAGCGCCCCGAAGGGGGGCGGGACTGTGTCCGATGTGCGGCTGCCGCCGGACGAGCCCGGCCAGCCACCACGGCGCCGCACACGACCGACGGCCCACCGCGGGACGTTCAGCGGCGCAGCCGGCCGGCGCTGGGCGCACTCCGATCTGCGCACGCATCGAGGCGAGGCGCTCTTCCTCGTGCTGGCCACCGCCGGAATCGTCGCCTCGCTGCTGCTGGCCACCGCCCTGTTCGGCTACGCGACCAACCCCTGGCAGCGGATCTTCGCACAGGCCCGCGGGGCACACGTATGGATCCACACGGTCGCCTCCGCGGACACCGGCAAGCTCGCCCGACTGGGCGGCGTCGAGTCCGTCGCCGGCCCCTACCGCACCGAGTCCGCCACCGTCGCCGTGCGCGGCAGCCGCGCCTCCGTGGAACTGCGCGGCGTCTTCCAGCGGCCCTCCGTCGGCCGGCCGCTGCTCACCGCCGGGCACTGGCTGGATCCGGCCGAACCGGACGGCGTGGTGCTGCAGAGCAGCCTGGCACGGGCCCTGCTGGCCGAACCGGGTGACACCCTCACGCTGCCGGGTACCGCCCGCACCCTGACCGTCGAGGGCATCGCGGACAGCGCCGAGCCGCACTACAACCCGGGCGAGCAGCCGGGGCTGGTCTGGGCGCTGCCGTCCGCCGTGCGCGCCCCCGGCGGCCAGGTGATCGGGCTGCGCCTGGCCGACCCGGGCGACACGGACTACGCGGTGCAGCGCGCCGTCACGGTGCTGGGCGCGGGCGCGGTCGGCGAGGTGTCCACCTGGCAGCAGGCGCGCGCCGCGGCCCAGGGCGACAACCGGCTGCTCGGCCAGGTGCTCGGCCTGTTCGGCCTGGGCGCACTGGTCGCCGCGGGGCTGGCCGTGCACGGGGCGATCGCCACCCGCATCCGGGGGCACCTGCGGGACCTCTCGGTGCTGAAGGCGATCGGTTTCACACCCGGCCAGGTCGTCCGGGTCTTCCTGCTGCAGCACCTGGCGTACGCGCTGCTCGGCTCGGTGGCCGCCGCGGCACTCACCGAGGCCCTGGGCAGCCGGATCCCCGGCCGGCTCGGCGACGCCGTGGGCGTGTGGCAGGGACTGCCGGGGCACACCGTGGCGCTGTTCGTGGTGCCCGTCGGCGCGGTGCTGTTCATCGGCCTGACCACGGGGCTCGCGGCCTGGCGGGCCGGGCGGGTGCCGCCGGTTCCGGTGCCGCGCCCGGTCGCGCCGGCCGGCGGCGGGCTGACCGGGGCGGCCCGGCGCGCGCTCGGGCTGGGGCTGCCGGCCGCGCTGGTCCTCGGCTGCCACAAGGCGTGCGCGGGACGCGGCCGGTCGCTGGCCACCGTGGCCCGGCTGACGCTGCCGCTGCTGCTGATCGTGGTGGCGCTCGGCGCCTGGACCACGATCGACCGCTTCCACGGCAGCCCGGAGCGCGTGGGCATGCCGACGGCCCTCACGGTCCGCTCCGACGGCGCCCTGGACGCGTCCGCCGTACGGTCCCTGCTCACCGCCGATCACCGGGTCACCGGCGCCTATCCCGGGGTCGAGGTCGCCGCGCTGGTCCCCGGCCAGACCGGCACCATCGCGCTGCGCGGCGTCGGCACCCGTGCCGCGCCCTACCCCTACGCCCTCGCCGAGGGCCGAACCGCACGGGGACAGGATGAGGCGGTGGCCGGCCAGGGCCTGCTGGACCTGCTGCACGCGCGGGTCGGTGACTGGGTGCGCATGACGGTGGGAGACCGGCCGCAGATCCTGCACATCGTGGGCCGCAGCATCGAAACGCAGAACGCCGGCCGGGTCGTCACCACCTCCCTGGACACGCTCCGCGAGAACGACCCGGGCCTGTCCCCCGCCTTCTACGAGCTGCGGCTGCGCCCCGGCGCCGACCCGCAGCGCGTGGCCACCGCGCTGTCCGCGGCCGGCCTGGGCCACCTGGACGTGCACCCCGTGGACAACCCCGCCGACGGGCTGTCCCCGCTGCGCGCCGTCGTCGCCGGGCTGATCGCCGTACTGGCTCTGATCGGGCTGGTCGAGCTGCTCACCGCCATCGGCGGCAGTGTCCGCGAGAGCGAGCGGGATGTGCTGGCGCTGAAGGCGATCGGCATGTCCCCGCGGCAGATCACGGCGATCACCGTCACGGCGACGAGCTGTACGGCCCTGGCCGCGGCGCTCGCCGCCACGGCGCTGGGACTGCCGCTGGCCCGCCGGCTGATCGACGCCCAGGGCAGCTCCAGCGGTATCGGTGCCGGTATCGCCCAGTCCCCCTCGCCGGCGCTGCTGCTCGCCGTGGGCGCGGCAGCCGTGCTCGGGGCGGCGGCGCTCGCCGCACTGCCCGCGGCCCGCGCGGCACGCGGACGGCTCGCGGACACGCTGAGCGCGGTGGCCTGACGGACGTCGGAGGGCAGGGAATCAGGCAGTCGGCTTCTGCCACTGCTCGGGGTGGGCCCGGACCTTCGCGAGCAGACCGGAGAAGACGTCACCGTCGAACAGCACGCCGTTGTACTCGGCGGGGACGCGTACGTCGTTGATGTCGGCGGTGGGGGTGCCGGGGCCCTTGGGGTCCTGCGCTCCGCCCGCCTTCTCGTACGCCCTCTCCGACCGGGTCACGAACGAGCGGTACTTCATGGTCTTCACGGCCGAGTCGAAGTCCGGCCCGCGCAGTCCGGGGACCCGCCCGGCCAGCTTCAGCAGATACGCGTCGGTGAAGCCGTCGACGCTCTCGGCGGGCTGGTGGGCGTAGAGCACGTCGTGGTATTCGGCGAACCTGCCCTTGTCCAGCGCGGCCCGCAGGGCGTTGACCGCCTTTTCGGAGCCGGCGCCGGTGAGCCGGTCGTCCAGGAAGGAGGCGAGGGTGTACTGGGTCTTCGTCTCCCGCCGGACGGTCGCCGCGCGCAGCTGCGGGGCGCCGCCGGTGGTCTCGAACTCCTTGCACACGGGGCACCGCGGGTCCTCGTACAGGTGCACGGCCACCGGGGCGGCCGGGTCCCCGACCGTGATGGTCGTCCCGTCCTTCCCCAGCCGCTCGGGCACCTCCGACAGCCCGGAGTAGTGCGGCCGGGCCGGGCTCGTGGCCGTGCCCTTGGCCTTTCCGTCGGCCGTGGGCCCGCCGTCCTTGGACTCCGCCGGCTGGTGTCCGCTGCCGCAGCCGACCACCGACACCCCGATGACGGCCGCCGCGACCGCCGCGGCGAACCCTCTGTGCACCATGCGCCTTCCTCCCCTGAAGATCACTCGAACCTTAGGGGATGCGCAAAGAGACCGCACGAAAGGGTCGCCGCGACGGCCCGGCCGGCCGGCACGGGGCCGATCAGCACGAGCCGGTCATCATGAGCCGATCCGCATGAACCGATCAGCTCCGGCCGCGCAGCTCGCGGTACTTGGCGACCAATGCCTTGGTCGAGGCGTCGAGGCCCGGCACCTCGGCTCCCTCCGTGAGGGCCGGCTCGACCCGCTTGGCGAGGACCTTGCCCAGCTCCACGCCCCACTGGTCGAAGGAGTCGATGTTCCACACCGCGCCCTGCACGAACACCTTGTGCTCGTAGAGCGCGATCAGCTGGCCGAGGACGGACGGGGTGAGCTCCTTCGCCAGGATGGTCGTCGTCGGCCGGTTGCCCTGGAAGGTCTTGTGCGGGACCAGTTCCTCCGGGACGCCCTCCGCGCGGACCTCCTCGGCACTCTTGCCGAAGGCGAGCGCCTGGGTCTGGGCGAAGAAGTTGGCCATCAACAGGTCGTGCTGGGCCTTCAGTTCACCGCTCAGCTCGGCCACCGGCTCGGCGAAGCCGATGAAGTCCGCCGGGATCAGCTTGGTGCCCTGGTGGATCAACTGGTAGTAGGCGTGCTGGCCGTTGGTGCCCGGGGTGCCCCAGACGACCGGCCCGGTCTGCCAGTCGACCTGCTTGCCGTCCCGCGCCACGTACTTGCCGTTGGACTCCATGTCCAGCTGCTGGAGGTAGGCGGTGAACTTCGACAGGTAGTGGCTGTACGGCAGCACCGCGTGCGACTGGGCGTCGTGGAAGTTGCCGTACCAGATGCCCAGCAGCCCCAGCAGCAGCGGCGCGTTGGCCTCGGCGGGCGCGGTGCGGAAGTGGTCGTCCATCAGCCGGAACCCGTCCAGCATCTCCCGGAACCGGTCGGGCCCGATGGCGATCATCAGGGAGAGGCCGATCGCCGAGTCGTACGAGTACCGGCCGCCGACCCAGTCCCAGAACTCGAACATGTTGTCCGGGTCGATGCCGAACTCGGCGACCTTCTCGGCGTTCGTGGACAGGGCGACGAAGTGCTTGGCCACCGCGCTGTCGTCACCGAGCGCGTCCAGCAGCCAGGTACGGGCGGAGGTGGCGTTGGTGATCGTCTCGATGGTGGTGAAGGTCTTGGAGGCGATGATGAACAGCGTCTCGGCCGCATCCAGGTCACGGGTGGCCTCGTGCAGGTCTGCGCCGTCCACGTTCGAGACGAAGCGGACCGTCAGCTCGCGGTCGGTGAAGCTGCGCAGCACCTCGTACGCCATCGCGGGGCCGAGGTCGGAGCCGCCGATGCCGACGTTGATCACGTTCTTGATGCGCTTGCCGGTGTGGCCGGTCCAGCTGCCGGAGCGGACGCGGTCGGCGAAGTCGCTCATCTTGTCGAGCACGGCGTGCACGGCCGGCACCACGTTCTGCCCGTCGACCTCGATCACCGCGTCGCGCGCGGCGCGCAGCGCGGTGTGCAGTACCGCGCGGTTCTCGGTGACGTTGATCTTCTCACCGCGGAACATGGCGTCCCGGAGGCCGAACACGTCCGTGGCGGCGGCCAGCTCACGCAGCAGCCGCAGCGTCTCGTCGGTGACGAGGTGCTTCGAGTAGTCGAGGTACAGATCACCGGCCTGGAGCGTGTACCCCGCGCCGCGCCCGGGATCGGCGGCGAACAGCTCCCGCAGATGGGTGTCGGCCAGCTCCTCCCGGTGCTTGGCGAGAGCGGTCCATTCGGGCGTCTGGTTGAGCCTGGTACGACCGTCTGCGTTCATTTCCGACTTCCGCCTTCTTTCGTGCCTGTCCCAGCTGTTCCAACCTAATTGATCACCGCGCGGCGCGAGCCGTCGTGACGCCGTCGTCGGGCGCAACAACAGGTACGTCCGGCTTGCCGGCCGGTATCAGCGCGGTGACGGACAGGACGAAGAAGAAAGCCGTGAGCAGGGCCGGGGTGTTCCGCCCCCAGGCCGTGGCCACGGCGCCGCCGAGCAGGGCACCCAGCGGGGCCCCGGCGACGGCGAGCGTACGGAAGGCGGAGCCGACCCGGCCGAGCATGTCGGCGGGGGCTCGCTGCTGCATCAGCGTCGTCGTGTTGACGTTCCACAGCATGCCCATGCAGCCGAAGACGGCGAGCGCGGCCACCGTGGCGGCCAGGCTGCGCACGGTGCCCATCACGACGAGCGCGGCGGTCTGCGCGGTGCCGGCGAGCAGGACGGTCCGCAGGGCGCCGAGCGCCGCCGTGGTCCACCGGTTCAGCACGCCGCCGGTCAGAGCGCCCACGGTGTACGCGGTGGCCGCCGCCGCGTACCCGGTCGTGCCCGCGTCCAGCCAGCCGGTCACGAGCACCACCAGAGTGGCCATCAGTGCACCCATGCCGACGTTGCACAGGGCCGTGGCGGCACAGAGCCCGCGCAGCGCCCGGTCGCGCCCCAGGGTGCGCAGCCCTTCGGCGATCTCCCGGCGCAGGGTGCTGCCCGCCTGTCTCCGCGCGCGCTCGGATGCGTGTGTCCGCAGGGAGGCGACCAGCGCGGCGGCCACGAGGAACGTGATGGCGTCGGCCGCGAAGGGGACGGCCGCCCCGACGGCGATCAGCACCGGCACGACCGGCGCGCCCAGCAGACCACCGGCGATCCTCTGTCCCGTCATCAGCCGGGCGTTGGCACTGCCGAGCGACCGCCGGTCCACCAGGGCCGGCAACAGGGCCGTGGAGGCGTTGTCGAACAGCGTCTGGAGCGTGGTCAGGGTGAAGGCCAGGGCGATGAGCAGCGCGATCGAGGCGTGGCCCGAGGCGACGGCCACCGCGAAGGAACCCATGAGCAGACCGCGTACGGCGTCCACGGTCCACATCGCGCGCCGCTGGTCCACCCGGTCGGCGACGGCTCCGCCGAGCAGCCCGAAGACGATCCAGGGCAGGTAGCCACAGGCGGTCACGGAGGCGATGAGCAGGGGCCGGTCGGTCAGCGAGGCGGCGAGCAGCGGCAGCGCGGCCGTACGCAGCGCGTCGCCGAAGCTGGACAGCACGGCGGCGCTCCACAGCCGCCCGAATCCTCCGCGCCACGCGGGCGCATGCCTCTCCCCGGTCCCGACCGACGTCACAACTCCCCCTCGCGGTTTCGCCTTCACGAAAAACCGTAGAGGGTGCCACTGACAACGGGCCGGCCGCGAGCGGGCGAAGACGGCTCCGGCCAGGCACCTCAAGGCGCCCGGCCGGTGTCAAGTGCTAGATCTCGCCCCGCAGTTTGGCGAGCGCCTCGGCGAGGATCGCCTCGCCGTCCGCGTCGCTGCGCCGCTCCCGTACGTACGCGAGGTGCGTCTTGTACGGCTCGGTGCGCGGCGGGTCCGGGGGGTTGTCCCGGTCCTGGCCGGCCGGGAAGCCGCAGCGCGGGCAGTCCCAGGTGTCGGGAACCTGCGCGTCGCTGGCGAAGCTCGGCTGCGTCTCGTGCCCGTTGGAGCACCAGAAGGAGATGCGCAGACGCGGCGCGGACTCGCCGCGCTCGGCCTCGCCCATCGGCCCCGCCCCGACCCGGCTTCCCCGGATCGCGTTGCCACTTGCCACGGTCGTAACTCCCTGCGTGATGGTGCCGCGAAGCGAGTCGGCGTTCCGCTTCGCCGCGAGCGCCTCAGTCTACGTAAGGCCCAACGCGCGTCCAGTGATTGGAGTTACAAGGTCCCCGCTCATAGACGCAAGCCCCATGATAGGCCGCGCTCAGGAGCGCGTACCGAACATGGGGCCTTACGTACCGAATATGCGTGATGTGGGTGCTGCGCGGCTGTCAGCTCTCCGTCTTCAGCCTGTCGTCTTCAGCTGTTCGTCTTCATCAGGATGCCGAGGACAATGATGGACGCGAACCACAGCAGACCGATCACGATGGTGATCCGGTCGAGGTTGCGCTCGGCGACCGAGGAGCCGCCGACGGAGGACTGCATGCCGCCACCGAACATGTCGGAGAGGCCGCCGCCCTTCCCCTTGTGCATCAGCACCAGCAGCATCAGCAGCAGGCTGAAGACGATCAGGGCGATCGAGAACCCCAAAACCACGGCTGGACCAACTTCCTCGGATTCGGATGGACGACGGGGGCACAGCATTTCGGCCGTGCCCCCGCAAGGGTACGACGTATCGCCGCTACCGCCTACTCACAGCTCGTGTCACTGATCGCGGAAGCGCACGATCTTGACGAACTCGTCGGCGTCCAGCGAGGCACCGCCGACCAGGGCGCCGTCGATGTCGGCCTGGGCCATGATCTCGGCGACGTTGCCCGACTTCACGGAGCCGCCGTACTGGATGCGGACCTTGTCGGCCACGTCCTGGGAGTACAGCTCGGCGATCTTGGCGCGGATGGCGGCGCAGACCTCCTGGGCGTCCTCGGCGCCGCAGACCTTGCCGGTGCCGATGGCCCAGACGGGCTCGTAGGCGATCACGACGGTCTCGGCCTGCTCGGCCGGGAGGTCCTTCAGGCCGCCTTCGACCTGGGCGAGCGTGTGGGTGACATGGTTGCCCGCCTCGCGGACGTCCAGCTCCTCGCCGACGCACAGGATGGGGGTGAGGCCGTGCTTGTAGGCGGCCTTCACCTTGGCGTTGACCAGCTCGTCGGTCTCGTTGTGGTACTGGCGGCGCTCGGAGTGGCCGATGACCACGAACGTGCACTTGAGCTTGGCCAGCATCGGGCCGGAGATCTCACCGGTGTAGGCACCGGAGTCGTGCTGCGAGATGTCCTGGGCGCCGTACTTGATCTTGAGCTTGTCGCCGTCGACCAGCGTCTGCACGGAGCGCAGGTCGGTGAAGGGCGGCAGGACGGCGACCTCGACGGCCTCGTAGTCCTTGTCGGCCAGGGCGAAGGCGAGCTTCTGGACGTGTGCGATGGCCTCGAGGTGGTTGAGGTTCATCTTCCAGTTGCCCGCCATGATCGGCGTGCGAGTCGTCATGCGAGGTCAGTCCTCCAGTGCGGCGAGGCCGGGGAGCGTCTTGCCCTCGAGGTATTCGAGGGAGGCGCCGCCACCGGTCGAGATGTGGCCGAATGCGTTCTCGTCGAAGCCGAGCGTACGCACGGCCGCGGCGGAGTCACCGCCGCCGACGACGCTGAAGCCGTTCGAGTCGACGAGGGCCTGGGCGACCGCCTTGGTGCCCTCGGCATAGTCGGGGTGCTCGAAGACGCCCATGGGACCGTTCCAGAACACGGTCTCGGCGTCGGCGAGCTTCGAGGCGTACAGCTCTCGGGTCTTCGGGCCGATGTCCAGGCCCTCCTGGTCGGCGGGGATCCGGTCCGCGTCGACCACGGCGTGCTCGGTCGGGGCCTTGGTCTTCAGGTCCGGGAAGGTCCGGGAGACCACGACGTCGACGGGGAGCACCAGCTCTACGCCCTGCTTCTCGGCGCGCTGCATGTACTCGGTGACGGCCGGGAGCTGGTCCTCCTGCAGGAGGGAGATGCCGACCTCGTGGCCCTTGGCCTTGAGGAAGGTGTAGGCCATGCCGCCGCCGATGAGCAGCCGGTCGGCCTTGCCGAGCAGCTGGTCGATGACGGCGAGCTTGTCGGAGACCTTGGCGCCGCCGAGCGCGACCACGTAGGGGCGCTTGACGTCCTCGGTGAGCTGCTTGAGGACACCGACCTCGGTGGCGATGAGGTGGCCGGCGTAGTGCGGCAGCTTCTTCGCCAGGTCGTAGACCGAGGCGTGCTTGCGGTGGACCGCGCCGAAGCCGTCACCGACGTAGACGTCGGCGAGAGCGGCCAGCTGGTCGGCGAACGCACCGCGCTCGGCGTCGTCCTTGCTGGTCTCACCGGCGTTGAAGCGCAGGTTCTCCAGGACGGCGACCTGGCCGTCGACGAGACCCGCGACCGTGTCCTGGGCGGACCGGCCGACGGTGTCGGTGGCGAAGGCCACGGCGGAGCCGAGGAGTTCACCCAGGCGGGAGGCGGCCGGGGCGAGGGAGAAAGCGGGGTCCGGGGCGCCCTTGGGGCGGCCCAGGTGCGAGGCGACGACCACCTTGGCGCCCGCGTCCGCGAGCGCCTTGACGGTGGGCAGGACGGCACGGATACGGCCGTCGTCGGTGATGGTGCCGCTCGCCAGCGGCACATTGAGGTCGGCGCGGACGAAGACCCGCTTGCCGCTCACGCCGGCGGCGAGAAGTTCGTCGATCGTCTTCATTGAGTGGACTCCTGAGGAGGGCTCGTGGTGCACCTGATCGTAAAAGGACGTGGTCCGTACGCGGGACAGGGGCCGGGGGGGGGGGGGGGGGGGGGGGGGGGGGGGGGGGGGGGGGGGGGGGGGGGGGGGGGGGGGGGGGGGGGGGGGGGAGGGGGAGGGGGGGGGGGAGAGGGCG
>NZ_JBVIDS010000008.1:176995-435217 GCF_055572255.1 Streptomyces sp. NPDC030799
CTTCTGGCTCCCCTTCCTTCCCCCCCCCCCCCCCCCACCCCCCCCCCTCCCCCCCCCCCCACCCCCCCCCCCCCCCCCCCCCCCCCCCCCCCCGGGCCCTGGTCTCACTGCGCGGCCCTGCTGGGATCAGAGCTGGTTGCCGACGAAGACCGTGAGGTCGACGAGGCGGTTGGAGTAGCCCCACTCGTTGTCGTACCAACCGATGACCTTCACGTTCTTGCCCTCCTGGACCATGGTCAGGGAGGAGTCGAAGGTGCAGGACGCCGGGGCGTTGACGATGTCGGAGGAGACGATCGGGTCCTCGGTGTAGTCGAGGAGGCCCTTCAGCTCGCCCTCGGCGGCCTTCTGGAAGGCGGCGTTGACCTCTTCCTTGGTGACCTCGCGGCCGAGCTCGACGACGAGGTCGGTGACCGAGCCGGTCGGGACCGGGACGCGCATGGCGATGCCGTCCAGCTTGCCCTTGAGCTGCGGCAGGACCAGGGCGGTGGCCTTGGCGGCACCGGTGGTGGTCGGGATGATGTTCTCGGCGGCGGCACGGGCGCGGCGCAGGTCCTTGTGCGGGAAGTCCAGGATGCGCTGGTCGTTCGTGTACGCGTGCACCGTGGTCATCAGACCCTTGACGATGCCGAAGTTCTCGTCGAGGACCTTCGCCATCGGCGCCACACAGTTGGTGGTGCAGGAGGCGTTGGAGATGACGTGGTGGTTCGCCGGGTCGTACTTGTCCTGGTTGACGCCCATCACGATGGTGATGTCCTCGTCCTTGGCCGGGGCCGAGATGAGGACCTTCTTGGCGCCGCCCGCGATGTGCTTGGCGGCGTCCTCCTTCTTCGTGAAGATGCCGGTCGACTCGATGACGATGTCGACGCCCAGCTCACCCCAGGGGATGTCGGCCGGGTTGCGCTCGGACAGCACCTTGATGGTGTGACCGTCGACGGTGATGGTGTCGGCGGTGTGGGAGACCTCCTGCTTGAGGCGACCCAGGATCGTGTCGTACTTGAGCAGGTGAGCGGTGGTAGCGGTGTCACCCAGGTCGTTGACAGCCACAACCTCGATGTCCGCCCCCTGCTCCAGCAGCGCGCGGAAGTAGTTACGACCGATGCGGCCGAAGCCGTTGATGCCTACGCGGATCGTCACGAACCGATCTCCTCGTTGGTACGCCGGCCATGCGGTGCCGGCGAGCTCTGTTTGGGATGTCCCCGACCACCACCGACCCTACCTCCCGGAGGGCCCCGGAGTGACATCGAGACGGCCCATACACGGGCAGGCATTCCGTACCCGCCAGTAGGGGTACGGAACCTCCCGGAACGGCAGTGGATTCACCCGTATTTAGCACGGAATGCCGGGCAATTTTTGCGCTGTCTTCACTCGTTCGTGAGCGGGTCGGCTCACTTGATCAGGGGCACTTCTGCGCACCCCTGAGAGGGCTCCCGCTCACCTGTTGGAACAAGGTGAGCGGGATCTGTCAACGTGGCGGCCCTCACCCGCCGAGCGCCGCGCACGCCTTCCTCATCAGGGCTGCCCGGTCGGCCGCCGACGACACCTGCTCCAGGCCGAAACCGAGCAGCACGGTGTCGTCCGTGGTGACCGCTCCGTACGTCTGGAAGAGGGCCCGGGTGCGCGCCCAGTCCTTCAGTGCGGCCGGGCTGCCCGCGGGCGGTCCGGTCACGTGCCAGGCGCCCAGGGACGACTCGAACCCCTCGGTCTCCCTGGCCGTGCCGCCGACGACGAGCGAGGCGTCGTCGGCGAGGACTCCATGTCCGCCGGTGCCCTGGTCCGTGATGTAGCCGATCGAGACCTCGACGGACTTCCCCGCGTAGGCGCTCAGGTCGAAGGTGAGCCGCTGCCAGCCACCGGAGCTGCCGGTGAGGCTGTTCCAGGAGCCGGTCGTGCCGGTCGTGGTGCAGGCCTTGTCCGCGAGCGTCAGATAGTGCTTCAGCCACGGGTGCTCGGCGATCAGGAACCCGGCCCCGCAGTCGGACGGCGCGGCCGTCTTGGTGGCGCCGCCGGCCTCCGGCAGGGTCGTCCAGTCGTCCGCGCCCACCGTATGCGCCTCGATCACCGCGTGGTCGTAACCCGGCTCGGTGTCCCACAGCAGCCGCGTGGTGAGGGCCGGCTTGTCGGCGGCGCCGACGCCGGTGAGGTCGATGGTGCGGGTGAGGCGCTTGTAGGCGTCGTCGGTGTGCACGGCGGCGGCCATGTACGACCCGGAGTACGGCCCGTAGGGATTGACGGCCCCGGCGAACCGGCCCGCCCCCGCGCTCTTGAACTGCGGGTACGTGGACACCGGAAGCTCGTCGGAGGTCACGCTGTAGGTGCCGGCCTTGTCCAGCGGGTTGCCGGGCGCGTCGCCGAGGGCGCCCGTGTAGCCGTCCAGGGCGCCGGAGCCGGTGAAGCCGGTGGCTCCCTTGGCCGAGGTACGGCTGTAGGCGCCCAGGTAGTACTGGCTGAAGTCGTCCGAGAGGCTGCCGTCGCCGAGTCTGACGCCGCCGCCGGCCAGCTCACCGGCCTCGATCAGCCTGCCGCCCTCGTTGAGGTAGGCGCGCAGCTGCAGCTGGGTGGCGTTGCCGGGGCCCTTCGTGCCGGAGTAGTGCACGACCGTCCTGAAGTGCTTCAACACGCCGAGCGCGTCCGGGACGCCCTGCCCGGCCACGTCCCACACGATCGCCGGGTGCCCGGCCGCCTTGAGCGCGTCGACGTACTTCTGCGCCTGCGTGGCCGTCGTGCCCTCCTCGGCGACGACGAGCGTGTCGGCCCTCGGCCGCTCGGCGACGGTGTAGGTGAAGTGGGAGCCGGCGACCTTCTTGCCGCTCTTCGTCGCGCCGGTGAACCACACCTCGACCTTGTCACCCGGCCCGCCGCCCCGCACCGTGGCCCGGTACTCGTCGAAGTACAGGTCGTCCGCGCCGCCGTAGGTCTTGCCGCCCTTCCAGTGCCGCAGCGTCCCGTCGTGGACGCGTCCGCCGTTGATCCGGTACTTCAGTTCCTTGTCGCGGATCGCCTTGCGGGCGACCACGGAGACCTCCTGGTCCGCGCCCCGGGAGTACGACGTGGAGAACGCGCCCGGGGTGAAGTCGGCCGCGCTCCGCCCGACCGAGGAGGCAGGCCTGTCCGGATGTACGGCGGTCTCGGCGACGGAGAGCGCGAACGGGATGTTCTTGGCGAACTCCTGCCGGATCAGCTTCTCGTCGTCGGGGAAGCTGAACTCCGACCGGCAGTCCTCGGGCTTCCAGGCGTCGTTCGGGTCGACGTTCGACGCGGTCTGGCAGGTCGACATCTCGGGAGTGAACATCGCGACGCCGTCGACGTTCGACGCGTGCCCGTCCGCCTCGCCGTTGGTGGTGTACAGCTCCGAGGAGAGCTGCGGATGGTAGCCGGGGACGGCCGGCTTGTCCGGGGTGCCGGCGAGCGCCTGGTAGAGGACGTCGTCGGGGCTCGGCGTGGCGACCTGCCAGCCGACGCCGTACAGGAGCAGTTCGGCCGCGGAGTGGTAGTTGACGGCGTATCGGAACCCGATGCGTTTCTCGAAGCTGTCCAGCGCCTTGGTCTCGGGCTCCGACTCGGGGCTCGCGCCGCGGTAGGTCTCGCTGGTGGAGTTGGGGGACGAGCCCTCGTCGTCGTAGCCCCACTTGTAGGGGAAGTTGCGGTTGAGGTCGACGCCGTCGCCCGCGCCGATGACACCGTCGCCGTTGACGTCCCGCAGGTTCTTGCGCCACAGGCGGGTTCCGGCGTTCTTGAACGTGTAGTCGTAGCCGTCGGGGTTGGCCGAGATGACGAACCACAGCTCGGTCGAGTCGACGATCTTCCGAATGCGTTGGTCTGTGTGGTAGTTGTCCAGGTAGTAGTGCATCAGGCGCCGGGTCATCTCGGGCGTGATCCACTCACGCGCGTGCTGGTTGGACAGATACAGCACGGACGGCCTGGAGCCGTCCTTCGTCCTCCCGGCGTTCCTGGTGAGTTTGAGGGCGAGGATGTCCTGCCCGTTGATCGTCCTGCCGATGGACTCGACCTTGGTCAGGCCGGGGTTGGCCCGGGCGGTCCGGAGGATCTCCTCCTTCAGGCCGCCGCTGCCGCCGTACGGGCGGAACACGCCCTGCGACGCGGTCGTGACGCGTGCCTGTGCCCGCGCCGACAGGGTGTGCTCGGTGAGGTCGACGCCCTCTTTCCGCAGCGCCGCCGCCTGCTTGCCGGTGAGGTAGACCTCGACCTCGGTCTTCCCGGGTCCGGTGACCTGCTCGCCGAGTTCCTGCCCGTCCTGTCCGGCCTTGAGGAGCAGAGGAATCTGCTGCGGAGTGACGGCGGCGCGGTAGACCCTGATCTCGTCCGGGCCGGACGTCGCCGGGTTACCAATCCGGGCCTGGGCGTGGGGTGCGAGGCTCGCTGCGCCGATGAGAAGCGCGCCGACAGCGAGGATCGATTTCGCTCGGTGTCTCATGAACCCCCCTAGCGGTGGTCCGCCACAGCGGCGAACAAGTTGCCAGGCTCATGTCACCTCATGATCGAGTCAAGAGCGCCTCATGGACACGCAACGCCGGTGCCGACCACCCGAATGGGCGTACGGCACCGGCGGCTTGGTACGGCGGCGGTCAGCCGGCCAGGTTGTCCGCCAGCTCCTCCGTGAGGTTCGCCTCCGTACCCGGGATGCCCAGGTCGGCGGCGCGCTTGTCGGCCATCGCCAGCAGGCGGCGGATACGGCCCGCGACCGCGTCCTTGGTCAGCGGCGGGTCGGCGAGCGCGCCCAGTTCCTCCAGGGAGGCCTGCTTGTGCTCCATGCGCAGCCGGCCGGCCGCCGCGAGGTGCTCGGGGACCTCCTCACCGAGGATCTCCAGCGCCCGCTGGACGCGGGCCCCGGCGGCCACCGCGGCACGGGCCGAACGGCGCAGGTTGGCGTCGTCGAAGTTGGCGAGCCGGTTGGCGGTGGCCCGCACCTCGCGGCGCATCCGGCGCTCCTCCCAGGCCAGCACGGACTCGTGCGCGCCGAGCCGGGTCAGCAGCGCACCGATCGCGTCACCGTCGCGGACCACGACCCGGTCCACCGTCCGCACCTCGCGCGCCTTGGCGGCGATGGACAGCCGGCGGGCGGCGCCGACCAGCGCGAGCGCGGCCTCCGGGCCCGGGCAGGTCACCTCCAGCGAGGAGGAACGGCCGGGCTCGGTCAGCGATCCGTGCGCCAGGAAGGCCCCGCGCCAGGCGGCCTCCGCGTCGCAGGTGGCCCCGGAGACCACCTGCGGGGGCAGGCCGCGGATCGGCCGGCCCCGGCCGTCCACGAGGCCCGTCTGGCGGGCCAGCTGGTCACCGCCCGCGACCACCCGCACGACGTACCGCGAGCCGCGGCGCAGACCGCCGGGCGCCATCACGATCAGCTCGGAGCTGTGGCCGAAGATCTCCAGGATGTCCCGTTTGAGACGGCGGGCCGCCATCGCGGTGTCCAGCTCCGCCTCGATCACGATGCGCCCGCTCACCAGGTGAAGGCCGCCGGCGAACCGCAGAATGGCGGAAACCTCCGCCTTCCTGCAGCAGGTCCGGGTGACGGGTAGCCGGGAGATCTCGTCCTTCACCGCTGCCGTCATCGCCATGGGCCGATCCTTCCATGCATCCGAAAAATACGGTCGTACGCGGCGGCCAACAGCTCCGGATCATGCCGGGGTGATCCATCGGTCCGGGCCACCGGTGCCAGCTCGATCGCGGCTCCCAGCCGTTTGGCGGCCTCGGTGAGCGAGTCGCGGTCGGGCACGGCGGCCTGGTCGGCCAGCACCACGTCCAGGGCGAGTTTAGGGGCGTGTCGCCCCAAAACCTCCAAATGACGCTGCGGGGAGAAGCCCTCGGTTTCTCCCGGCTGCGGGGCGAGGTTCAAGGACAGCACCTTGCGCGCCTTGGTCTCCGTGAGAGCGTCCAGCAGCTCGGGGACGAGCAGGTGCGGGATCACCGAGGAGAACCACGAGCCGGGGCCGAGCACCACCCAGTCCGCGTCCAGGACCGCCGCCACGGCCTCGGGCACGGCCGGCGGGTCGTGCGGCACCAGGTGTACCGACTGGACCTCGCCGGGCGTCAGCGCGACCGTCGCCTGCCCGCGCACGGTGTCCACGTCGTCCGGACGGTCAGGATCATGCCCCTTGACCAGGGCCTGCAGCTCCAGCGGTACGGCGGACATGGGCAGCACACGCCCGTGCGCGCCGAGCAGCTTGCCGACCAGGTCCAGCGCCTGCACATGGTCGCCGAGCTGCTCCCACAGGGCGACGATGAGCAGATTGCCGACCGCGTGGTCGTGCAGATCGCCCTGCGAGGTGAAGCGGTGCTGGATGACCCGGGCCCAGGTCTGGCCCCAGTCGTCGTCACCGCACAGCGCGGCCAGCGCCTTGCGCAGGTCACCGGGCGGCAGCACGCCCAGCTCGTCGCGCAGCCGGCCACTGGAACCGCCGTCGTCGGCCACGGTGACGACGGCCGTGAGGTCGCCGGTGATCCGGCGCAGCGCGGCGAGCGAGGCGGACAGGCCCATACCGCCGCCGAGCGCGACCACCTTGGGCTGTGCGCCCCGCCGGCGGGGCCGGCCACCGCGGGCCTCGGCGGGCCGGACCGGCCGGGACTCGGCAGCCGCACGGCCCGCGCGTCCCTCCGGCACCATCCTGCGCAGCCGGCTGAGCCGCCGTGTACGTTCCGTCATTCCCGTCCCATGTCCCGGTGTACGACCACCGTCTCCACGCCCTCGGCCGCGAGGCGCGCGGCGAGCTTCTCCGACATCGCGACCGAGCGGTGCTTGCCGCCGGTACAGCCGATGGCGATGGTCACATACCTCTTGCCCTCGCGCCGGTAGCCGGCCGCGATGAGCCGCAGCAGTTCGGCGTACCGGTCGAGGAACTCCTTCGCACCGGGCTGGTTGAAGACATACGCGGCGACCTCCTCGTTGAGGCCGGTGTAGGGGCGCAGCTCCGGGACCCAGTGCGGGTTGGGCAGGAACCGCATGTCCGCGACCAGGTCGGCGTCGACCGGGAGGCCGTACTTGAAGCCGAAGGACATCACCGTGGCCCGCAGCTCGGGCTCCTCCTCGCCGGCGAACTGGGCGTCCATCTTGGCGCGCAGCTCGTGCACGTTCAGGCTGGAGGTGTCGATCACCAGGTCGGCGTCGCCGCGCAGCTCGCGCAGCAGCTCCCGCTCGGCGGCGATGCCGTCGACGATACGGCCGTCGCCCTGCAGGGGGTGCGGGCGGCGCACCGACTCGAAGCGGCGTACCAGGGCCTCGTCGGAGGACTCGAGGAAGACGATGCGCCGGGTGACGCCACGGGTGTCCAGGTCGGCGAGGGATTCGCGCAGATTGTCGAAGAAGCGCCGGCCCCGCACGTCCACGACGACCGCGATCCGCGCCACGTTGCCCTGCGAGCGGGCGCCCAGCTCCACCATGGTGGGGATGAGGGCGGGCGGGAGGTTGTCCACGACGAACCAGCCGAGGTCCTCCAGACACTTGGCCGCCGTCGACCGTCCCGCTCCGGACATGCCGGAGATGATCACCAGTTCGGGGATGGCCGCTTCGGGGGCCTGGGCGGACGTAGCGTCCGTGCTCACCTGTGCTCCGTTTTCCTGCGCCGCGGGCTGCTCACCGGCCGCGGCCTGTGGCTGGTCGGGCCCCGCTTCCCGGGGGGCCGGATCTCGCTCCGCTGTGGGCTGTGCGTCGTGCTCGGTCATGTCTCCTGCCCCCGTCGTTCGTCCGGGAGACCCGCGGTTACGGGCTCCCCCGAGGAACCCATCGTCGTATCGGGTTCCTCATCATCAATGATCTCTCCAGTCGCCGTGTTCACGGCGGGTGCGGCCGGGGCCGCCTGGGCGAGGGCCACGGCGATCGTCTCGGCCGTCTTCCGGCCTATCCCGGGCACCTCCTGGATCTGTTCGATTGTGGCGGACCGCAGCTTCTTCACCGAGCCGAAATGCTTGATGAGTGCCTGCTTGCGGGTCTCGCCGAGGCCGGGGACGTCGTCCAGGGGGCCGGACCGGAAGCGCTTGGCCCGCTTCGTCCGCTGGTAGGTGATCGCGAACCGGTGCGCCTCGTCCCGGACGCGCTGGAGCAGATACAGGCCCTCACTGGTGCGGGGCAGGACGACCGGGTCGTCCTCGCCGGGCACCCAGACCTCCTCCAGCCGCTTGGCGAGGCCGCAGACGGCGATGTCGTCGATGCCCAGCTCGTCCAGGGCGCGCCGGGCCGCGGCGACCTGTGGCTGACCGCCGTCGACGACGACCAGCTGCGGCGGGTAGGCGAACTTCCTGGGACGGCCGTCGTCGTCCTTCAGCGAGCCGGCGAGCGGCTCGCCGTCGGGAAGGGCGCTCTCGCCGTTCGCGGCGGTCCCCTCGCCGTCGGCCCACTCCCCCGTCCTCTCCTTCTCGGCGAGGTAACGCCGGAAGCGGCGGGTGATCACCTCGTGCATGGAGCGGACGTCGTCCTGGCCCGCGAAGCCCTTGATCTGGAAGCGGCGGTACTCGCCCTTGCGCTGCAGGCCGTCCTCGAAGACGACCATGGAGGCGACCACGTCCTCCCCCTGCAGATGCGAGATGTCGTAACACTCGATCCGCAGCGGCGCGCTGTCGAGGTCGAGTGCCTCGGCGATCTCCTCCAGGGCGCGCGAGCGCGTGGTCAGGTCGGAGGCACGCTTGGTCTTGTGCAGTGCGAGAGCCTGCTGGGCGTTGCGCTGCACGGTCTCCATCAGCGCCTTCTTGTCGCCGCGCTGCGGGATGCGCAGGGAGACGTTCGCCCCGCGGCGGCCGGCCAGCCACTCCTGGACCGGTTCGACCGGCTCGGGCAGCGCCGGGACCAGGACCTCCTTGGGGACCGCGTCCCCGGTCTCCTCGCCGTAGAGCTGCTGCAGGGCGTGCTCGACCAGGGCGCCGGTGGTGATCTCCTCCACCTTGTCGGTCACCCAGCCGCGCTGGCCGCGCACCCGGCCGCCCCGCACATGGAAGATCTGCACGGCCGCCTCCAGCTCGTCCTCGGCGACGGCGATGAGGTCGGCGTCGGTCGCGTCGGCGAGCACGACGGCGTTCTTCTCCATGGCCTTCTTCAGGGCCTCGATGTCGTCGCGCAACCGAGCGGCCCGCTCGTACTCCATCTCCTCGGCCGCCTCCATCATCTGCTTCTCCAGACGGCGGAGGTAGGTGCCGGTGCGGCCGGCCATGAAGTCGCAGAACTCCTCGGCCAGCTCCTGGTGGTCCTCGGGGTCGATCCGGCCGACGCAGGGGGCGGAGCACTTGCCGATGTAGCCGAGCAGGCAGGGGCGACCCGTACGGGCGGCGTTCTTGAACACGCCGGCCGAGCAGGTGCGCACCGGGAACACACGCAGCAGCAGGTCGACGGTGTCCCGGATGGCCCACGCGTGCCCGTACGGCCCGAAGTACCGGACACCCTTCTTCTTGTGACCGCGCATCACCTGCACACGCGGGAACTCCTCGTTCATCGTCACCGCGAGGTACGGGTAGCTCTTGTCGTCGCGGTACTTGACGTTGAACCGGGGGTCGTACTCCTTGATCCAGGAGTACTCCAGCTGGAGGGCCTCGACCTCCGTGGACACCACGGTCCACTCCACGGACGCGGCGGTGGTCACCATCGTCCGGGTGCGCGGGTGCAGGTTCGCCAGGTCCTGAAAGTAGTTCGCCAGGCGCTGGCGCAGGCTTTTCGCCTTTCCGACGTAGATCACCCGGCGGTGCTCGTCACGGAACCTGTACACCCCGGGGCAGTCCGGGATCTCACCCGGCCTGGGGCGGTAGCTGGAGGGGTCGGCCATGTCTCACACCCTACTGGCGCGCACCGACACCGCGTCGGGCCTGTGGACAACGCCCGCCCCGTGCCGCTCAGCCGTCCACATGCCGGCTTGTGTCCGCCTGTGTCCGCCGGTGGCAGGGCCGTTCCGATCAGGTACCGGACGGCGGGGACACCGGCGAACGACCAGGTCTCCGTCACGCGCTGATCTCCCCGCCGGGACGCCCCGGGGAGCACGCTGTTCGTGGCCGGCGGCCCTGCTCCGGTCGCTCGGCCCGACCGGCCGCGGCCGTGGCGGGTTCGAGGTGTTGTCGGGGTCTGGTCAACACGCTTCAATGCGGGGGAACTCGGGGCCGTGCACGCTCGCGTACGGGCGCAGCGTGCGCAGTCACGGCGTCCACCGGCGCCCACGGGGGTGGCCCCGCACACCCGCTCAGACGGTCTGACCAGCCGTTGTGACACCTCATAGAAAGGCGCCCCGGCATGCGGCATGCCACGGAGCACGCGCACCTCCCCACCGCGGAACTGGACACGGCCCTGCGGGGCGGCCCCTTCCATGTGGCGCTGCGCGCCGCGATCGCCGCACGCGGGCTGCCGCTCCAGCGCGTCCAGCACCATCTGTCCCGCCACGGGGTGAAGGTCGGCGTCACCAGCCTGAGTTACTGGCAACAGGGCGCCCGCCGCCCCCAGCGCCCGGAGTCGTTGCGTGCGGTACGGGCGCTGGAGGAGATCCTCCACCTGCCGGACGAGTCGCTGATCCGGCTGCTCGCCGAGGCCGACGAGCGCACGGTGGCCGGCCACCCGGCCGTGCGCTCGTATCGCTCCCTGATCGAGGCCTCGGACGTGCTGGACCGGCTCCGGGCCGAGCTGGGCTGGTCCCTCGACGGCGGGCTGCGCACCGTGGGCCACCACGAATGCGTCCGCATCGGCGCCCGGCGCGAGCTGGCGGGCCGCGAGGCCCACCACATCGTGCGGGCCCACCGCGACGGCGTGGACCGCTTCCTCGCCGTGCACCACGGCGATCCCGGCTGCCGCCCGCACGACATCAGGGTCCGGGCGCTGGAGAACTGCCGCACGGGACGTGTCCGCTGGGACCAGGACACCGGCGTGCTGGTGGCCGAGCTGCTCTTCGGCACCCGACTGCGCTCCGGGGACACCTTCCTCTTCCGGTACGGCATCGAGGACGGCACGGCCGGAGCCTCCCGCGAGTACCTCCACCACTTCGGCCATCCCGGCGGCCAGTACGCCCTCCAGGTGCGGTTCGACGCGGCCGCCCTGCCGATGCGCTGCCAACGCTTCACCCAGCACTCGACGGCGGCCCCGCGCAGCGGCCGGCACGACCTGCCGGTCACCGGCCCGCACCACTGCGTCCATGTGGTCGAGCCACGGATCCGTCCGGGGATCGTCGGCATTGCGTGGGAGTGGGAGTGAAGCCGCCTGGACGTGGTGCGCTGTGGTTGAGGGTCTGAGCTAAGGCCTGTTGAGGCGCCGGGATCCGTCGCGCCGGTCCGAAGCCGGGGCTGCCGGCTCGGCGGAGGGGCAGAGGGAGCGGGACGGCCGACGGCGCGGCGACGGATGGGGGGCCGGTCGTGGGCGGGGGGTGGGCAGGTGGTGGGCGGGTGGTGAAGGTGGCACCTGGGTGCGGGGGCGGGTAGCGGCTGCCGCTCCGCGGGCGCGATGAGGGCAGCACCTTGGCACGGGCGGCAGCCGGGGGCGCGGAGCATCAGGAGGCGGGGAGTGCCGGGGGGCGGGCGGCGGACCTCGGCGCGAGGCCGTGACGGGAGTGGCTACGCGCTTCGGGAGCAGGAGCAGCGGGCCGTGTGCGGCTGAGCGGCACGGCGGCGTGACCGCAGGCGGCGCAGCGCGGTCAGCGGGGGGCTGTGGGGCGGGACAACTGTGGGGGCGGGACAGCCGGCGGCGGCGCACGCAGCCGCGGGTGTGCTGGTGTGGGAGCGGGCCGGTCAGGCGCCCGGGCCGGCGATGATCCTTCCGTTCGTGGTCTTGACCGGCAGTGTGACCAGGGGCTCGGTGGCCGGCGACTGGACCACCTTGCCCGTCACGG
This sequence comes from Streptomyces sp. NPDC030799, assembly GCF_055572255.1. Classification (NCBI taxonomy): domain Bacteria; kingdom Bacillati; phylum Actinomycetota; class Actinomycetes; order Kitasatosporales; family Streptomycetaceae; genus Streptomyces; species Streptomyces sp. NPDC030799. The sequence continues at coordinate 188,791 of NZ_JBVIDS010000008.1, forward strand.
CGTCGAACTGGCTGCCGTGACAGGGACAGATCAGAGTCGTGCCCTCCAGCTTGTTGATGGGACACCCCGCGTGCGTGCAGATGGTGCTGTACGCCTTCAGCTCGCCGCTCCCGTCGCGGCTGACGACGACGTTGTGATCCCGGTAGAGCTTGGCGCCGCCCTTCGCGATCTCGCTCTCGGCACCGAGGTCGACCGGCGCGGTCGGGGTGGCCGCTGCCGAGCTGACCTGCCCCGGCACCGAGCACGCCGCCAGACCGAGTCCGGCGACCGGGGCCACGGCGGCCCCTCGAAGGACGGTACGGCGGCTCGCGGAGGGGCGGGCAGGCATCTGGAACTCCACTGCTCAAGGGATGTGCGGGGCGACGATACCCGGGCAGAAGGGTCGGCCTTGGGGTGGGGGGGCCAGGCCGCGGGCCAGGGCGTCAGTGAGGTACGGGGAGAGACGAGGGTTGGAGGCGGGGGCGGCGAGAGGAGGCGTAAACGCTTGCGCAAGCGTTTACGCGAGCACGGTCGATGGGATACCGTCCCGGCCGGAAGGGCCCACGGCCGTTCGGGCCGGCGGCTCTGTGCGGTGCGAGCAGTGCGTTCGCTCAACGCGTCCGCGGCGATCGGTTGCTGCGTCGGCGCAGTCGGCTCAGGAAGGGAAAAGCGATGACCACGATGGCGGACGTCGCGCGGAGCGCCGGGGTCTCCGTGGCGACCGTTTCCCACGTCCTGAACGGCACCCGTCCGGTGTTGCCCCACACCCGCCAGGCCGTGCTGGACGCCATCGACGCGCTCGGTTACACCCCCAACACCCTGGCCCGCTCCCTGGTGACCTCCCGCACCCGCTCCATCGGGCTCGCGGTGTCGGCGATCAGCAACCCGTACTTCACGGAGATCCTCCAGGGCGTCGAGGCCACCGCCCTGGAGGCGGGGTACGGCCTGCTCATCGCGGACCCGCACGACGACCCCGGGCACGAACGCAAGGTCGTGCAGCTCCTCCACGAACGCCGGGTCGACGGAATGATCGTCGCGCCGTCCGCGCATCCGCACGAGCTGGTCGGCTACCTCCGCCGCCGTGCCGTAGCGACCGTCTTTCTGGACCGGACGATCGACGCAGACGTGCGGGACGGCACCGCGGTCGGCGGTGGAGCGCCCGGCGGGGGCACGCCCTGGTACGACCAGGTCTGCGCCGACAGCGCCGAACCGACCGCCCGCCTCGTCACCCATCTCGCCGGGCTGGGACATCGCCGGATCGGTCTGGTCGCGGGTCTGCCCGGGCTCAGCACCACCAGTGAGCGTGTCTCCGGCTACCGGGACGGCCTCACCGCCGCCGGCCTGGTCCACGACGAACGGCTCCTCGTGTCCGGCAATTCCGAGTCGGCGGGTGCCGAGCAGGCCACGGCCGCCCTGCTCGCCCTGCCCGATCCGCCCACGGCGCTCGTCACCGCCAACAACGCGATGACCATCGGTACCCTGCGCGCCCTGCGCCGGCACGGCCTGTCCGTCCCGGGCGACATCGCCTTGTGCTGTGTGGACGACTTCGCCTGGGCCGACCTGTTCTCGCCCCGGCTCACCGCCATCGCCCAGCCCAGCAGAGAGCTGGGCGCCCAGGCCGTGCAGGTGCTCCTGGACCGTCTGGACGAGCCGCGCCGGCCGACCCGGACGGTGCGGCTGCCGTGTGCGTTCGTCCACCGCACGTCCTGCGGATGCCCGGAGGAGCCGGGCCGGTCCGAAGAGCCCGGGCACACCACGTCATCCACGCCGTCGGAGAAAGGAAACGCCTCGTGATCGTCGTCGCCGGTGAGGCACTCATCGACCTGGTGCCGCAGGGCTCGGGTGCCCTCGCGGAACTGAAGCCGGCGCTCGGCGGCGGCCCGTACAACACCGCCGTGGCCCTCGGCCGGCTCGGCTCCCGCACCGCGTTCTGCTCCCGGACGTCGTACGACGCCTTCGGTGAGGCCCTGCTCGACGGGCTGCGAGGGGCCGGCGTGGATGTGTCGGGCGTGCAGCGCGGGGCAGAGCCGACGACTCTGGCGGTGGCCACGATCGACGCCGGCGGCTCGGCCGCGTACTCCTTCTATGTAGACGGCACCGCCGACCGTCTGTTCACCACTCCCACCGCGCTGCCCGCCGGCACGCGCGCCGTGTCCTTCGGCACCTGCTCGCTCGTCCTTGAACCAGGAGCGAGCGCCTATGAGAAGCTGATGCGCTCGGCGGCCGGACAGGGGCTGTTCACCGCGCTCGACCCGAACATCCGGGCGGGGCTGATCCCGGACGCGGACGCCTACCGGGCGCGTTTCAAGAGCTGGCTGCCCTCGGTGACGCTGCTGAAGCTCTCCGCGGAGGACGCCGAGTGGCTGGGCGGCACCCCGCGCGAGTGGCTGGCCGCGGGACCGGCGGCCGTCGTGGTGACCCGGGGCGGGGAGGGTCTGACCGTGTTCACCCGAGACGGCGCGGAGTACTCCGTACCGGGTGAGAAGGTCGCCGTGGTGGACACCATCGGCGCCGGGGACACGGTGAACGCGGCACTGCTGCACGGTCTTTCCGTACAGGACGCGCTGTCGGAGGAAGCGCTCGCCGCCCTGGGGACTCAGGGCTGGACGCGGCTGCTGCGCTTCGCGGCACGCGCGGCGGCGATCACCTGCTCGCGGGCGGGGGCCGAGCCGCCGTACGCGGCCGAGCTGGGTGGCCTGTGAGCGGCCCCTTTTCTCCCTGCTGCTTCTCTGCTGTTTCTCTCTGCTGGTGTCAAGGTGCGGCCGGACCCGTGGTGCGGGGATGTGTCGGACCTCGGAGCCGGGGTGGCTGATGGTGGAACGAACGGCGCCCCGCGGGAAGTTCCCGCGGGGCGCCGCTCTTTGGCCCTGTGTCAGACCTTGTCTGCTGCCTGCGTCAGGCCTTGCGTGCCCGCGCCGTCTTCTTCGCGGGCGTCGTCTTCTTCGTGGCTGCGGCCGCCTTCTTGGTGGCCGTGTTGTTGGCCTTGGCCGTCACCGTCCTCTTCGCCGCCGTCGCAGCCGCGGCCGTCTTCCGGACCGTGGTCGCACGGGGTGCCGTCGCCGGGTCCGCGTCGCTGATGCGGTCGGCGCCGAGGATCTCGCGCAGGAACTTGCCGGTGTGGCTGGCCGGCACCCCGGCGACCTCCTCCGGCGTGCCTTCGGCGACCACGAGGCCACCGCCGGCACCGCCCTCGGGACCCATGTCCACAATCCAGTCGGCGGTCTTGATCACGTCGAGGTTGTGCTCGATGACGATGACCGTGTTGCCCTTGTCGACCAGGCCACCGAGGACCGTCAGCAGCTTGCTGATGTCCTCGAAGTGCAGACCGGTGGTCGGCTCGTCCAGGACGTAGACCGTGCGCCCGGTGGAGCGCTTCTGCAGTTCGCTGGCCAGCTTCACACGCTGGGCCTCGCCACCGGAGAGGGTGGTGGCGGACTGGCCGAGGCGGACGTAGCCGAGGCCGACGTCCTTCAGTGTCCTCAGGTGCCGGGAGATGGCCGGGACGGCCTCGAAGAAGTCGGCGGCCTCCTCGATCGGCATGTTCAGCACGTCGGCGATGGACTTGCCCTTGTAGTGGACCTCCAGGGTCTCCCGGTTGTACCGGGCGCCGTGGCAGACCTCGCACGGGACGTAGACGTCCGGGAGGAAGTTCATCTCGATCTTGATCGTGCCGTCGCCCGCGCAGTTCTCGCAGCGGCCGCCCTTGACGTTGAAGGAGAAGCGGCCCGGCAGATACCCGCGGACCTTCGCCTCGGTGGTCTCGGCAAACAGCTTGCGGATGTGGTCGAAGACGCCGGTGTACGTCGCCGGGTTGGACCGCGGGGTGCGGCCGATCGGCGACTGGTCGACGTGGACGACCTTGTCGACCAGGTCGTCGCCGTCCACGCGCGTGTGCCGTCCGGGGACGTTCCGTGCGCCGTTCAGCTCGCGGGCCAGGTGCGTGTAGAGGATGTCGTTGACCAGCGTGGACTTGCCGGATCCGGAGACGCCCGTGACGGCCGTGAACACACCCAGCGGGAACGACACGTCGATGTCCTGCAGGTTGTTCTCGCGGGCGCCGTGCACGGTGAGCTGCCGGGACGGGTCGCGGGGGCGGCGGATGTCCGGGAGCGGGATCGCCTTGCGGCCCGAGAGATACGCGCCGGTCTGCGACTCGGTGTTGGCGAGCAGTTCCTTCAGCGAGCCGCTGTGTACGACCTTGCCGCCGTGCTCGCCGGCTCCGGGACCGATGTCCACCACCCAGTCGGCGACCTTGATGGTGTCCTCGTCGTGCTCCACGACGATGAGCGTGTTGCCCATGTCGCGCAGCCGGACCAGGGTCTCGATCAGCCGGTGGTTGTCCCGTTGGTGCAGGCCGATGGACGGCTCGTCCAGGACGTACAGGACGCCGACGAGACCGGAGCCGATCTGGGTGGCCAGACGGATGCGCTGGGCCTCGCCGCCGGAGAGCGTGCCGGCCGCGCGGTTCAGTGAGAGGTAGTCCAGGCCGACGTCGACCAGGAAGCGCAGCCGCTCGTTGACCTCCTTCAGCACGCGCTCGGCGATCTTCTTGTCCCGGGCGTTCAGCTTCAGCCGGCCCAGGAAGTCCGCGCAGTCGCTGATCGACATCCCGGAGACCTCGGCGATCGACTTCTCCATGATCGTGACCGCGAGGACGATCGGCTTCAGGCGCGTGCCCTCACAGCTCGGGCAGGGCACCTCGCGCATGTAGCCCTCGAAGCGCTCGCGGCTGGCGTCGCTCTCGGCCTCGCTGTGGCGGCGCTTCACGAACGGCACCGCGCCCTCGAAGGGCGTGGTGTACACCCGCTCGCGGCCGTACCGGTTGCGGTAGCGCACCTCGATCTGGGTCTTGTGGCCGTACAGCAGGGCCTTCTTCGCGCGCTGGGGCAGGCCCGCGAACGGGATGTCCGTACGGAAGCCGAGGGCATCCGCGAGGGCGCCGATCAGGCGGCCGAAGTAGTCCTTGGTGTGCCCGTGCGACCAGGGGTGGATGGCGCCCTCGTCCAGGGACTTGTCCGGGTCCGGGACGATCAGTTCCGGGTCGACCTCCATGCGCGTGCCGATGCCGGTGCAGTCGGGGCAGGCGCCGAAGGGCGAGTTGAAGGAGAAGGAGCGGGGCTCCAGCTCCTCGAAGGACAGGTCGTCGTACGGGCAGTACAGGTGCTCGGAGTACATGCGCTCGCGCTCGGGGTCGTCCTCGGGGAGGTCGACGAAGTCGAGCACGATCATGCCGCCGGACAGACCGAGGGCGGTCTCCACGGAGTCGGTGAGCCGGCGCTTGGCGGACTCCTTCACCGTGAGGCGGTCCACGACCACCTCGATGGTGTGCTTCTCCTGCTTCTTCAGCGCCGGCGGGTCGGAGAGCTGGATGGTCCGGCCGTCCACGCGCGCGCGGGAGTAGCCCTTGGTCTGCAGGTCGGCGAAGAGGTCCACGAACTCGCCCTTGCGCTCGCGCACGAGCGGCGACAGCACCTGGAAGCGGCTCCCCTCCGGCAGCTCCAGGACCTTGTCCACGATGGCCTGCGGCGACTGGCGCGAGATCGGGCGGCCGCACTCGGGGCAGTGCGGCTTGCCGATGCGCGCGAAGAGCAGACGCAGGTAGTCGTAGACCTCGGTGATGGTGCCGACCGTCGAGCGCGGGTTGCGCGAGGTCGACTTCTGGTCGATGGAGACCGCCGGGGACAGGCCTTCGATGAAGTCCACGTCCGGCTTGTCCATCTGGCCGAGGAACTGCCGGGCGTACGAGGAGAGCGACTCCACGTAGCGGCGCTGGCCCTCCGCGAAGATCGTGTCGAAGGCCAGGGAGGACTTGCCCGACCCGGACAGGCCCGTGAAGACGATGAGCGAGTCACGAGGCAGGTCGAGCGAGACGTTCTTCAGGTTGTGCTCGCGCGCGCCACGGACGATGAGACGGTCGGCCACGCCGGTCCGCACCTTTCTTGAGAGAAGTGACAGGGGCGGGGCCCCCGTGCTTCTTCAGACTAGGGGGAGCCACTGACAACGCCGGTCGGATTGCCCGATTGCATAACAACCCCCGGCCATCCAGCATGCCCGACGTCGCCTCCGACGATATAGCACGTGCTTTCGATTTGCGGACGGGCTTCACCACCTTCACCCGAAGGTGTTGGCGGGGCTAATGTCAGGCCCATGATTGATCACGCTCATGACCTGGCATGTGTACGGGACGCGACCGAACGGCTGCTGACCGCGGTCGCCGAACTGGACAACGCATCGCTCGCCGAGCCGTCACGGCTTCCGGGCTGGACTCGCGGCCACGTCCTCGCCCACCTCGCCCGCAACGCGGACGCGCTCGTGAACGTTCTGGAGGGCCGGCCCATGTACGCGAGCGCCGAGGCGCGGGACGCCGACATCGAACGCGACGCCTCGCGTCCGCTCGACGCCCAGCTCGCCGACCTGCGCGAGACGGCGGCCCGCTTCCAGGCGGCGGGGGACGCGCCGGCGGACTGGAGGCGCACGGTGGAGCTGCGCAACGGGGTCACCGACTCCGCGTCGCGCGTGCCGTTCCGCAGGTGGATCGAGGTCGAACTGCACCATGTCGATCTCGGCATCGGGTATGAGCTGGAGGATCTTCCGGCCGAGTTCACGGAGCGGGAGATCGACTTCCTCGCGGCGCGCTTCCTCGGGCATTCCGAGGTCCCCGCAACCCGTGTCACGGACGGCACGCGCGCGTGGAGCACGGGACGCGAGGCGGCCGAGCCCGAGGTGACGGTCAACGGCGCTCCGGCGGACCTGCTGGGCTGGCTCGCCGGACGTCGTGAGGGGGCCGCGCTGAAGGCGGCCGGCGGCGCGCTGCCGAAGCTGCCGCCGCTGTAGCGCGACAACGGTCCGCCGGGCACTCCCCGCTATAGGCTGATCACCATGACGTACAGCGGAGAGGTCAGGGTCGGCGGACCGGCCGACGTGCACGAGCTGAAAGACCTGATGATCACGAAGATCGCGGTCGGCCCGATGGACAACAACGCCTACCTGCTGCGCTGCCGGGCCACCGACGAACAGCTTCTGATCGATGCCGCCAACGAGGCGCAGACGCTCCTCGGCATGATCGGTGACGACGGCATCGCATCCGTGGTCACCACGCATCGGCACGGCGACCACTGGCAGGCACTCGCCGAGGTCGTCGCCGCCACGGGCGCGCGTACGTACGCCGGCCGCGAGGACGCCCCCGGCATCCCGGTGCCCACCGATGTTCTCGTGGACGACGGCGACGTCATCAGGGTGGGACGTGTCGAGCTCACCGCGCGGCATCTCGTGGGGCACACCCCGGGCTCGATCGCGCTGGTCTACGACGACCCGCACGGCCACCCGCACGTCTTCACCGGCGACTGCCTCTTCCCGGGAGGCCCTGGAAAGACGACGAATCCGCGGGACTTCACCAGTCTGATGGACGGTCTGGAGGAGAAGGTCTTCGGCCCGTTGCCTGACGAAACGTGGATCTACCCGGGCCACGGGAACGACACGACGCTCGGCGACGAGCGGCCCCACCTGGCGGAGTGGCGATCCCGAGGCTGGTGAGGTGTCGGCGCGGCCCCCCGTGCCCCTTGCGCGGGCGCGTACGCACAGCGTTCACAGGACCGCAACACCCGTTCCCACTATGCGGACAGTTACGGCCATGACCTGGACAAACGTGGGGTTCGCTGCCAATCTCCCGCCATGTACCTCGCCCCTCGCACCCTGCGCCGTGCGCTGGCCGCCGCCACCGTAGCCCTGCTCGCCACCGCTGTCGGCTGTGCTCCGCAGCCCGAGGACAACGCGTCGGCAAGCCCGTCCGGATCGGCCGTGAAGAGCTGCGCCAAGGGCAAGTTGGCGACCAAGGCCTCCGGCAAGCTGACGATCGCGACGGACGAACCGGCGTACGAGCCCTGGTTCAAGGACGACAAGCCGGCCAACGGCAAGGGCTTCGAGTCTGCGGTCGCCTACGCCGTGGCCCGGCAGCTGGGTTACGGCAAGAGCGCGGTCGTATGGCAGAGCGTGCCGTTCAACAAGGCGTTCGCGCCGGGTGTGAAGACCTTCGACTTCGACATCAACCAGGTGTCGATCAGCACCGAGCGCAGGAAGGCCGTCGACTTCTCCTCGGGCTACTACGACGTGCGCCAGGCCGTCATCGCCCTGAAGGGCAGCAAGGCCGCCGAAGCGACGAGCATCACGGACCTGAAGGGCCTCAAGCTGGGCGCCCAGGTGGGCACCACGAGCCTCGACTACATCACCGACGTGGTGAAGCCGAAGCAGGAGGCCGCGGTGTACGCCAAGAACGACCAGGCCAAGTCCGCCCTGAAGAACGGGCAGGTCGACGCCGTCGTCGTCGACCTGCCGACCGCGTTCTACATCACCGCGGCCGAGGTGACCAACGCGAAGATCGTCGGCCAGTTCGAGAACCAGGGCGCCACACCCGAGCAGTTCGGGCTGGTACTGGACAAGGGCAGCGCCCTGACGTCGTGCGTGAGCGGCGCCGTCGACGCCCTGCGCAAGGACGGCACCTTGGCGAAGCTCGAGAAGCAGTGGCTCTCCGACGCCGTCGACGCCCCGGTGCTCAAGTGACGGTCACCAAGGGCGAGTCGGCGCGGGAGGGGGCCGACGACAAGGGCGACATGACCGGCGCCGCCGCCGACGTTCCCGATGACGGCTACGTACCCTCCGAACGGCGGCTGGAGCGCGAGCGCCGTCAACGCGCGCGTGCCCGCCGCGCCACGGCCGTGGCAGCGCTCTCGACGCTGCTGACGGCTGTCGTGCTGTACCTGGTCGTGGTGAATGCGCCGGGCTGGCCGCGCACCAGGGAGACGTTCTTCAACGCGCACTACGCGCGCGAGGCGCTGCCGAAGGTCCTCGAAGGGCTGTGGCTGAACGTCCGCCTGCTCGCGGTGTGCGGCGTCGCCGTCCTGGTTCTGGGCATGCTGATCGCGATCGCGCGCACCCTGCGCGGCCCGGTCTTCTTCCCGTTGCGGGTGCTGGCGGCGGCGTACACCGACTTCTTCCGTGGCCTTCCGCTGATCATCAACCTGATGATCGTCGTCCTGGGCGTGCCGGCGCTGCGGCTGCAGGGCGTGACGGTCGATCCGGTGCTGCTGGGCGGTACGGCGCTGACCCTGACGTACGCGGCGTACGTGGCCGAGGTGTTCCGGGCCGGCATCGAGTCGATCCACCCTTCGCAGCACGCCGCGGCCCGCTCGCTGGGCCTCACCAACCGGCAGGCCCTGCGCTACGTCGTCCTCCCCCAGGCGGTACGGCGTCAGGTGCCACCACTGCTCAACGACCTGGTGTCGCTGCAGAAGGACACCGGTCTGGTGTCGATCGGCGGGGCGGTGGACGCCGTCCGCGCGGCCGACATCATCGTGGGCCGGAGTCTGAACTACACGCCGTACATCGTCGCGGGGCTGGTGTTCGTGGCGCTGACCATTCCGATGACCCGCTTCACGGACTGGGTGACGGCGCGGATGGACCGGCAGCAGGCCCAGGGAGGATCGCTGTGAGCGACGACACGCCTGTTCTGCGGATGGAGTCCGTCCGCAAGACCTTCGGCGGCTCGGTGGTGCTGCGGGACGTCGGTCTGGAGGTCGCCCCGCACACGGTGACCGCGCTGATCGGCGCCTCCGGCTCGGGCAAGTCCACGCTGCTGCGCTGCGCCAATCTCCTGGAGGAGATCGACGACGGTGCGATCTGGCTGGACGGCGAGGAGATCACCGATCCCCGTGCCGACCAGGACGCCGTGCGGCGTCGCATCGGTGTGGTCTTCCAGGCGTACAACCTGTTCCCGCACATGACCGTGCTGGACAACATCACGCTGGCGCCGCGGCGGGTCCACGGCGTCGCCCGCGGCGAGGCCGAGGAACGGGCCACAGAGCTGCTGGAGCGCCTCGGACTGGCCGCCAAGGCTCGCGCCTACCCGGACCGGCTCAGCGGCGGCCAGCAGCAGCGTGTGGCGATCGTACGGGCGCTTGCCGTGCGGCCCCGGCTGTTGCTGCTGGACGAGATCACGGCGGCGCTCGACCCCGAACTCGTGGGCGAGGTCCTGGAGGTGGTCCGGGGCCTGAAGGACGACGGCATGACCATGGTGCTGGCGACGCACGAGATGGGCTTCGCGCGGGACGTCGCCGACCAGGTTTGTTTTCTGGACGGTGGAGTCGTCCTGGAGCGCGGCACCGCCGAGCAGGTCTTCGGTGACCCGCAGCAGGAGCGCACACGGCGCTTCCTGCGGCGGATCGTGGAGGCGGGCCGCCTGTGACGGCGCCGGCCCACTCGTCGACGAAGGCCTACGCGTCGGCGCAGGCCTACGCGTCGGTCTGGGCGGCGCCCAGCATGGCTGCCACGCGCTCCACGCCGAACACATAGCCCTGTACGCCGCATCCGGCGATCACGCCGTCGGCGCGCAGCGAGACGTAGGAGTGGTGCCGGAACGATTCGCGCTGGTGGATGTTGGAGATGTGCACCTCCAGCACGGGCATGCCGTCACAGGTGTTGAGTGCGTCCAGAATCGCGACCGACGTGTGGGAGTAGGCGCCGGGGTTGATGACGATCCCGCAGTGGTCCAAGCGCGCCTCGTGGATCCAGTCGACCAGTTCGCCCTCGTGGTTGGACTGCCGGAAGTCCACCGTGCCGCCGTGCGCGGCCGCCGCCTTGGCGCACAGCGCCTCGACGTCGGCCAGCGTGTCCTTGCCGTAGATCTCGGGCTGGCGCTGACCGAGCAGGTTCAGGTTGGGCCCGTTGAGGATCATGATCGGGGCGTTGGCCAGGGTGCGGGGCACGGTTCCTCCGGTCCGTTCGGGGCGGTACTCGACGACCGCTGCTCGCCCCCGGTCTATCACGCTGACCGGAGCGAAGGGCGGGCCATGCGCACCAGTGACTTCGGCGCACGCCACGGCCGCCCGGTCACCTCCGCGCGCCCCGTAACCGCCGATCACAGTGGGTAGTTGACGCGGCATGCAGCCTGTACGCGCCGTAAGTGCCCCTTCGTTGCCGAGACTCGCCGCCGCGTCGCTGGCGGGTACCGCGATCGAGTTCTACGACTTCTTCGTCTACGGGACGGCGGCGGCCCTGGTTCTGGGACCGCTGTTCTTCCCGACGTTCTCGCCCGTCGCAGGAACCCTGGCGGCGTTCGGGACGTTCGGGGTGGGATTCGTGGCCCGTCCGCTCGGCTCGGTGCTCTTCGGGCACCTCGGCGACCGGCGCGGGCGGCGGCCGGTGCTCGTCGCCTCGCTGCTGCTCACGGGCGCCTCGACGGTCGCGGTGGGCTGCGTGCCGTCGTACGGCACGATGGGCGTCGCCGCACCCGTGCTGCTGCTCGTCCTGCGCTTCCTGCAGGGGCTGGGGCTCGGCGGGGAGTGGGGTGGAGCGGTGCTGCTGACCGCCGAGCACGCGCCGGCCGGGCGACGCGCGCTGTGGTCGAGCTTCCCTCAGGTGGGTCCCGCGATCGGTTTCGTGCTCGCCAACGGTGTGATGCTCGCCCTGTCGGCGGCGCTGTCGGACGCGGAGTTCGCGCGGTGGGGATGGCGGGTGCCGTTCTGGGCGGCCGGGGTGCTGGCGCTGGCCGGGCTGTGGTTGCGCTCGTCGCTCGCGGAGAGCCCTCGGTTCCTGGAAATCGACGACCACGCGCGCGTGCCGCTCGTCGAGGTCGTACGGCATCACGGGCGGCTGGTGCTGCTGACGGCCGGCGCCCTGGCCGTCGGGTACGCGGTGTTCTATGCGGTGACGACCTGGTCGCTGGCGTATGCGACGGAGCGGCTCGGGGTGAGCCGGACGGTGATGCTGACCTGTGTCATGGCCGCGGTGGTCGTGAACGGGGCACTGACACCCCTGATGGCCCTGCTCGGCGACCGCTATGGGCGCCGGCCGATGTGTCTGACGGGGTGCTCGGCCTGCGCCGTGTGGATGCTCCCGATGGTGGCGCTGCTGGCCACCGGTGAGCCGTTGCTGATGTTCCTCGGCATTCTGGGCGCCCTGATCGCCTTCATCATCATGTTCGCGGTCATCGCCGCCTACCTGCCGGAACTGTACGAAGCGCGGGTGCGCTGCACGGGCGCGGCGGTGGGCTACAACCTCGGCGGGGTCCTCGGCGGCGCACTCACCCCGATCGTGGCCACGGCGCTGGCGGAGCAGGGCGGACGGGTGCCCTGGGCCGTGGGCGCGTATCTGACGGGCGTCGCGCTGCTCAGTCTGGGGTGCTTCGCGCTGCTTCCGGAGACGCGGCCGGTCCCGGTCCCCGCGGTGGAGCCGGCGACGGGCTGACCCGGTCCGCCGCCGCTGCGCTATGGGTTGATCGCCAGTTCCAGGTATGCCGCGAAGAGCACCAGGTGGACCCCTCCCTGCAGAGGTGTGGCCCGTCCCGGCACCACCGTCAGGGAGCTGACCACCACGGTCAGCGCGAGCAGCAGCATGTGTGTCGAACCGAGGCCGAGGACCAGCGGTCCGGACAGCCAGACGGAGGCGAGGGCGACGGCCGGGATGGTCAGGCCGATGCTGGCCATGGCCGAGCCGAGAGCGAGGTTGAGGCTGGTCTGCACCCGGTCGCGGCGTGCGGAGCGCAGCGCGGCGATCGTCTCCGGCAACAGGACGAGCAGGGCGATGATGACACCGACGACGGCGGGGTGCAGGCCGGCCGCCTGTACGCCCGATTCGATGGTGGGTGACACGCCCTTGGCCAGGCCGACCACGCCGATCAGCGCCAGACCCAGCAGACCGAGGCTGATCCAGGCCGTCCGCGGGGACGGGGGTGGGGCGTGGCCGTCGGCGGTGATGACCTCGCCCTGCCGGGTGATCGGCAGGAAGTAGTCGCGGTGGCGCACGGTCTGGGTGGCCACGAAGAGGCCGTACAGGATCAGCGAGGACAGTGCGGCGAAGGTCAGCTGCACGGTGGAGAACTCAGGCCCGGGCTTGCTGGTGGTGAACGTCGGCAGCACCAGGCTGAGCGTGGCGAGCGTCGCCACGGTCGCCAGGGCGGCGCCGGACCCCTCGGGGTTGAACACCGCCGTGCCGTGCCTCAGCGAGGCGACGAGCAGACAGATTCCGACGACACCGTTGCAGGTGATCATCACCGCGGCGAAGACGGTGTCTCTGGCCAGGGTGGAACTCTTGTCGCCACCGTCGGCCATGAGGGTGACGATCAGGGCCACCTCGATGACCGTGACGGCGAGGGCGAGCACCAGGGAACCGAAGGGTTCACCGACGCGGTGGGCGACGACCTCCGCGTGATGCACCGCGGCCAGGACGGAGCCGGCGAGCACCACGGTCACCAGGGCGACGACCGCGCCCGGCATCTCACGGCCCCAGGTGAACACCAGGAGGACGACCGCGAGGACGGGCACCAGGATCGTCCATTGCCGGGTGACCGACCGGAGCGGAGTGATCATGCGGCGATGGTCGCAGAGACGTACAGGATTCGCATTCCGCACTTTTCCGATGCCTGCCGTCCTTTCTGCCGTGCGGACCGGCGCGGCCTTGATCAGGCGTCGACACTGTCCTTGGGAGGGCCTTGCACGTCGGCGCGTGCCGCCTCGACGGCGGCCTGCTTCCTGGAGGCCATCAGGCTGGTGATGGTGGTGACGACCAGGACAGCGCAGATCACTCCGAGCGAGACGGGAATGCTGATCTCGGGGACATGGACGCCGGACTCGTGCAGGGCGTGCAGCACCAGCTTGACGCCGATGAAGCCCAGGATGATCGACAGGCCGTACGAGAGGTGGACCAGCTTCTTCAGCAGGCCACCGATGAGGAAGTACAGCTGCCGCAGCCCCATCAGGGCGAAGGCGTTGGCCGTGAAGACGATGTACGGGTCCTGGGTCAGGCCGAAGATCGCGGGGATGGAGTCCAGGGCGAACAGCACGTCCGTGGTGCCGATGGCGAGCATCACGACCAGCATCGGAGTCATGACCCGCTTGCCGTTCTGCCGGATCCACAGCTTGGTGCCGTGGTACCGGTCGGCCACGCCGAACTTGCGCTCCGCGGCCTTCAGCAGCTTGTTCTCCTCGTACTCCTCGTCCTCCTCGTCCGCACGGGCCTCCTGGACGAGCTTCCAGGCGGTCCAGATCAGAAAGGCGCCGAAGAGGAAGAACACCCAGGAGAAGCTGCCGATGATCGCGGCTCCCGCTGCGATGAAGACGGCCCGCAGGGCCAGGGCTATGAGCACGCCGACGAGCAGGACGCGCTGCTGGTACTGAGCGGGCACCGCGAACTTCGCCATGATCAGGACGAAGACGAAGAGGTTGTCGACGCTCAGCGACTTCTCGGTGATGAATCCGGCGAAGAACTCGCCGGCCGGCTGTCCGCCGCCGAAGACGAGCAGACCGAGACCGAAGAGCCCGGCCAGGGCGATCCAGACGACGGTCCAGACACCGGCTTCCTTGATCGAGACCTCATGCGGCTTGCGCCCGATGAAGAAATCGATCCCGATCAGGGCGGCGAGACCCACGACGGTCAGGACCCACAGGGTCATGGAGACTTCCACTGCACCTCCGGCATTACGTAACGGCAAACACATCAGCGTCGTCGCTGCCGGAGGTCTCTTCCACCCGCGCCGGGCCGGCGCCCCGGGACGGGACCGGTCCGTACTGACGGGTGCGCCGCAGTCAGGGAGTACTCCCCTCCGTACGGAAACGGTACCCAATCACCAAGGAAAGGTAAAGAGAAAGGGAAAATAAAGACCAAATAGCCTGGTCAGCAGTCCTTTACCTGTGCTTGGTCAGGTTCCTGGCCACCTCGGCGAGGACCTGGTGCACGATCTGGCTGCCGGTCGGCACCAGCGAGGGTTCGTAGGTCCAGGCGTGCCCGACCCAGGGGTCGGCGAGGTGGTCGTCGGGGACGGGGGTGAGTCGCATCAGCGAACGCCACAGCGGATCGAGCAGGGGGCCGTAGGCCGCTGCGTCCTCGCGGTCCGCCACCAGCAGGAGGTGCACACCGACGTCGGGCCCCTCGTCGGCGAGATAGCGCAGCCGGGTCACGGCCCGGTCGTCGAAACCATGCGGGAAGTCATTGACGATGAGCAGTTGTCGTGCGGTGTCGACATCGGCCGGCAGCGATTCGGGCGCGCCGCCGCGCACAGCCATCTGCACCAGGTCGACCCTCCGGGTGAGCTTCTCCAGCACCTCCCTCACCCCGGCCGCCCCGGTCGCGGGAGGCGCGGCGAGCACGCCGGTCCGGGTGAGCGGAGCGAACGCCGCTGCCCCGGCGCCGGCCGGGTCGATGACCTGCACGGCGAAGTCCCCCGCCGGATGCACGGCGAGCAGCCGCGCCGCGAGCGCCACCGCCGCCTCCATGGCCAGGTGCCGCAGCTGGGCGGAGTCCGGGAAGCCGTCGGATGCCGCCGCCGACCCGCTGTCGAGCCACAGACCGCGCTCCAGCGGCAGTCTGACCAGCATGGGTATGCGCAGCGGCACGCTCTCGGGCAGATGCAGGTCGCCGAGGCGCAGGGCCATCGGTGGCTCGGTGGGCATGCGGTAGCCGTGCCAGACGGGGTTGTCCCATCCTGCGTATGCGGGCGGCAGCGCGGGTTCGACCACCTCGGACTCGGCGGTCAGCTGGGCGAGATCTCGGTCGAGGACCGCGCGTGCCTGTGCCACCAGCTGCGTCCGGCGGGCGTGGGCCGCCTCACGCGCGGTCTCTCCCGCGGTGCCGAGCCGCCCACGGGGTTCGGTGAGGGCCTGGTCGAGTTCCTTCTCCAGGCGGGAGTCGGCGAACTCTACGGCGCTGCGGTACGCGGCGGTCGTGCGCGCCAGGTCCTCGAACATGCCCCAGACCTGGTTGTACAGCCGCTCCTCCATCGACCAGCCCACGGCGTCACCCGCGACGGGCGGCGCGGGCCGGCCGTCGGTGTCCGCAGCTGCCGGAGGCGGTGTGGCGTGCGGGCGGCGGCCGGGGTGCGTGTAGTCGACCCGGGCGCCGGTATCGCGCGGGCCGGTGCCGGAGGCCTGGGCGTCGTACGGGTTCCGTGCGGGATACGAGGGCGTCGGCTCCGCCGTACCGGGGGCGGGAGCGTGCGGGGGCTCCGGCGCACGGGTGTCGTACGGCGCGGAAGCCGACGTGTCCCGGGCCGCGGCGGAGGCGTCGTGCGGGACCGTCGCGGAGGTGTCCTGCGGTGCGCGGGCGGCGGTTTCGCGGCCCGAGGTGTCCTGCGGCGCCGGTGCGGTGGAGGGGGTCGGCAGTGCGCGGGACGGGCCGTGGGCCGCCGACTCATGGACTGCGGCCGCGAGGTCGGCGGCCTCGCGCAGCCCCTGGTCGGCGAGGAGTGCCGTGAGCCCGGCCGCGTAGCCCTGGCCCACCGCGCGCACTTTCCAGGCGCCCTGTCTGCGGTACAGCTCCAGGGCGAGGACGGCCGTCTCGCTGTCCAGGCCGGTGAGGGTGTAGCAGGCGAGTTCGGTGCCGTCGAGGCCCTCGACCACGGTGTGGGGGGCGGCGACGGCACCGAACCGCGGCGGCGCTCCGGCTCCTGTGGGCAGGGCGAGGAAGACGTCGACGCGGTGCGCGGCCTCGGGCAGGGCGTCCAGGTCGACGGCCAGCCGGTGTTCCGTGGCGCACTGCCGGGACACCTCGATGCCGGGCAGAGCGGGCGCGCCGGGGTGGGCCACCCACTGGGTGCCGTGCACCGTGCCGTTCTCGTCGCCGAGCATGGCCCCGGCCAGGACCGGTGCCCCGGCCGAGACCCGGATCGTCAGCCGGACGTGGGACAGCGGGTGGTTCTGTCCCCGCACCAGCTCGGCCGTCATCGCCGTCGCCCCCCTGTGTCGTTCTGTCGTGCGCCCTGCGCGTGGAGCGGCGGTCCTACAGGTGCGGCAGGATCGCCGGCATCAGGTCCTGGAACGTGCGGCCGTTGGTCGGGGTGCCGAGGGCCGTCATCGTCCAGCCCGAGCCCGCGCGGTGCACCTTCGCCATGATCTGGGCGGTGTAATTGCCGCCGCCGTCGAGCGTGTAGCGGGCGAGTTCCTGGCCGTTGGTCTCGTCCACGAGGCGGCAGAACGCGTTCTGCACCTCCTCGAAGGTCTGGCCCGTGAAGGAGTTCACGGTGAAGACGATCTGGTCGATGTGGACCGGGACGCGCTGCAGGTCCACGAGGATCGCCTCGTCGTCACCGCCCTGGCCGACGCCGCCGACGAGGTTGTCACCGGTGTGGCGGACGGAGCCGTCGTCGCTCACCAGGTGGCGGAAGAAGACGACGTCGACCGGCTGCTTCTCGGCGAAGAGGACGGCGGAGGCGTCGAGGTCGATCTCGCGGGTGCGGGAGCCGAACAGGCCGCGCCGTTTCGCCGCCTGCCAGCCGAGTCCCATACGGACCGCGGTCAGGGTGGCCCCGTCCTTCTTCTCCAGGCTGATGGCCTGACCCTTGCTCAAGTTGACGGACACCGCTGAATCCCCTCTCGATGGTCCCCTGTTGCCGCGCAGTGCGCGGTTGTCAAGAACCCTACGCATGTGCACCGACAGCGCCGAACCCCGGCCCGCGCTTTGTGTCGGTGTTGCAACACTTGGCGCATATGCCGAGGTCCGGCGGGGTGGCGGGGCTCAGGCGAGGCCGGCTTCCCGCATCTGGCGCAGTTCCTTCTTCATCTCCGAGACCTCGTCACGCAGCCGGGCCGCGATCTCGAACTGCAGCTCCGCGGCGGCGGCGCGCATACGCTCGGTCATCTCCTCGATCTGCTCGGCGAGTTCGGCCGCCGGGCGGTCCGTGGGCACTGTGGCCGCTTTGCCCTTGGCGGCCTTGCCGGCCTTTGCGCCCTTGGCGGTCTTGTCTCCGAGTGACGGGACGGGTGCCTTGGCGCCCTTGCCGTCCTTGGACTTGCGGTAGCCGGAGCCGAGGAGCTGCTCGGTGTCGACCTCTTCGCGGGCGATCTGCGCGACGATGTCGTTGATCTTCTTGCGCAGCGGCTGCGGGTCGATGCCGTTGGCCTTGTTGTAGGCGACCTGCTTCTCCCGGCGGCGGTTCGTCTCGTCGATGGCCTTCTCCATCGCCGGGGTGATCTTGTCGGCATACATATGGACCTGGCCGGAGACATTGCGCGCCGCGCGGCCGATGGTCTGGATCAGCGAGGTGCCCGAGCGCAGGAAGCCTTCCTTGTCGGCGTCCAGGATCGCCACCAAGGACACCTCGGGCAGGTCGAGCCCCTCACGCAGGAGGTTGATGCCGACCAGGACGTCGTACTCACCGGAGCGCAGCTCGCGCAGCAGCTCGACGCGGCGCAGGGTGTCGACGTCGCTGTGCAGATAGCGCACCTGGATGCCGAGCTCCAGGAAGTAGTCGGTGAGGTCCTCGGCCATCTTCTTGGTGAGGGTGGTGACGAGGACGCGCTCGTCCTTCTCGGTGCGCTTGCGGATCTCGTGCACCAGGTCGTCGATCTGGCCCTCGGTGGGCTTGACCACGACCTCCGGGTCGACCAGGCCGGTCGGGCGGATGATCTGCTCCACGACACCGTCCGAGCGGGACAGCTCGTAGGTGCCCGGAGTGGCCGACAGGTAGACGGTCTGGCCGATGCGCTCCTGGAACTCCTCCCATTTCAGGGGGCGGTTGTCCAGCGCGGAGGGCAGGCGGAAGCCGTGGTCCACGAGCGTGCGCTTACGGGAGGCGTCCCCCTCGTACATGGCGCCGATCTGCGGGACGGTGACGTGCGACTCGTCGATGACGAGCAGGAAGTCGTCCGGGAAGTAGTCCAGCAGGGTGTTGGGCGGGGAGCCGGGCAAGCGGCCGTCGAAGTGCATCGAGTAGTTCTCCACGCCGGAGCAGGTGCCGATCTGGCGGAGCATCTCGATGTCGTACGTGGTGCGCATCCGAAGGCGCTGGGCCTCCAGGAGCTTGCCCTGTTTCTCCAGCTCGGCGAGGCGCTCCCCCAGCTCCTTCTCGATGTCGTTCACGGCCCGTTCCATGCGCTCGGGGCCGGCGACGTAGTGGGAGGCGGGGAAGACGTACAGCTGCTGGTCGTCGCTGATGATCTCGCCGGTGAGCGGGTGCAGCGTGGACAGCGCCTCGATCTCGTCGCCGAACATCTCGATGCGGACGGCCAGCTCCTCGTAGACCGGGAAGATCTCGATGGTGTCGCCGCGGACCCGGAAGGTGCCACGGCTGAAGGCCATGTCGTTGCGCGTGTACTGGATGTCGACGAAGCGGCGCAGCAGCTCGTCGCGGTCGATCTCGTCGCCGACTCTCAGGGGGACCATCCGGTCCACGTACTCCTGCGGAGTACCGAGGCCGTAGATGCAGGACACCGAGGCGACCACGACGACGTCGCGGCGGGTGAGCAGCGAGTTCGTCGCCGAGTGGCGCAGCCGCTCGACCTCCTCGTTGATCGAGGAGTCCTTCTCGATGTAGGTGTCCGACTGCGGGACGTAGGCCTCGGGCTGGTAGTAGTCGTAGTACGAGACGAAGTATTCGACCGCGTTGTTCGGCAGCAGCTCGCGGAACTCGTTGGCCAGCTGGGCGGCCAGCGTCTTGTTCGGTGCCATCACGAGCGTGGGGCGCTGAAGCTTCTCGATCATCCACGCCGTGGTGGCGGACTTGCCGGTGCCGGTCGCGCCGAGCAGGACGACGTCCTTCTCACCGGCCTCGATGCGCCTGGCCAGGTCGGCGATGGCCGTCGGCTGGTCGCCGCTGGGCTGGTAGGGGCTGACGACCTCGAAGGGCGCCACCGTGCGTTCGATGTGGGAAACGGGCCGCATGTCATCCACCGTACGACCCCGCACTGACAACAGGTCCGGATCAGCGGTTCTGCGGGGTCCGCGAGACGTGGTGCGCGGGGCGGCGCTCCTCCTGGAGGGCGGCACGGCGGTCCGGGTGGGAGGCTACGGCGGCGGCCGGGACACCCGGTTTGTGTTCGATGGGCCTGGGCACGGGCCGGCCCATGACCATCAGCGGGTCGAAGATCACCACGACGCCCGCGAGGAGCAGGAAGGCGAGCGGACCGATCAGCATCGGTGCGAGCACGGACGGCTCCGGCGCACCTCCGGCGGTGTGGGTCAGGCCGTCGAGATGGACGCCGAGGGCGGCCATGCCGGTGTAGTGCATCCCGCTGACCGCGAGCCCCATGACGAGGCTCGCCCCCACGCTCCACAGGAAGCCCCGGACGCGCCCGGCGGCCCACAGGGCTGCGGTGGCGGCCACGACCGCTATGACCACGGAGGCGGCGACGGTGAGTGTGTTGTAGGTGAAGCGCCCGTGGAAGCGCACGCCCGCCATGCCGAGATAGTGCATGGAGGCGACGCCCAGGCCGGTGATCGTGCCGCCGGTGAACAGGGGCGTGCCGGTGGCGCCCCGGTAACCGACGATGAAGATCCCGACCCCGACCATGACGACAGCGAGGCCGAGGCTCGCGTAGGTGATCGACTTGTCGTAGTGAATCGGCGTCTCCTTGATGGCGAAGCCCATCATGGCGACGAAGTGCATGGTCCAGATGCCGGAGCCGATCGCGGCGGAGCCGAGGGCCAGCCAGGCGGGCCGCCAGGAGTGCGTGACCAGCAGGGACCGGGTGGTGCAGCGCAGGCCGAGGGCGCCGCCGAGGCAGGCCATCAGATAGGCCACCAACGGGGTGACGGCCCCGTAGCTGAATCCGTCGACCGTGCCTTGCATCCGCGGCTGCCCTTCCGCCCTCTTGCGTCCCGGAATCACCGATTTGTTCCCCCGGCCCAGGACCGCGTCGGCGGTCAGGGTTGTCGCAGAGAGTATGACCCCCACCAGAATGGTCGAACGATTTTCCGGCAAAGAAACACGGCCTTGCCTCACTTGTGCGGTACCGGTGAGCGGACCTGGACATCTCCATTCGGTGTGTGGCCATCGTGCGCCGGGTACTGGTGACCGTCTGCTGTCACTCTGGTTGCTGTCGGTATTCGCTCGACGCGAGGAGTCTGTATGTATGCGCGCGTACTTGCCGCCGCGGCCGCCACTGTCCTGGGGACGGCGGTCCTGCCGAGCCCCACCCCCGACACCCGGGCCGGCGACACCGGCGTGCCCGCGGTGATCGCCCACCGGGGCGCCTCCGCCTATGCTCCCGAGAACACGCTGGCCTCGATCGACAAGGCCGCGAAGCTGGGCTTCTCCTGGGTCGAGAACGACGTTCAGCGCACCAAGGACGGCGAGCTGGTCGTCATCCACGACGACAGTCTGCAGCGCACCACGAACGTCGAGCAGGCCTTCCCCGGCCGGGCCCCGTGGAAGGTGAAGGACTTCACCGCCGCCGAGATCGCCCGGCTGGACGCGGGCAGCTGGTACTCCCCGGCGTACGCGGGCACGCGCGTGCCGACTCTGAAGCAGTACATGTGCCGGGTCGAACACAACCACGAGAAACTGCTCCTGGAGATCAAGAACCCGGAGCTGTACCCGGGCATCGAGCAGCAGACGCTGAAGCTTCTGGGCAACGAGGGCTGGCTGGACCACAAGCACCTCGGGCGGTTGATCGTGCAGAGCTTCAGCGCGGACAGCATCCGGACCGTGCACCAGCTGAAGCCCGCGATCACCACGGCCTACCTCGGGTCACCCACCGCGGCGCAACTGCGCCAGTACGCGCCCTACGCGGATCTCATCAATCCCTCGTACGAGTCGCTCTCCCCGGCGTACGTCTCCGCCGTGCACGCCGTCGACGGACCGCACGACAAGCCGCTGCGGGTGTTCGCCTGGACGGTGAACGACGCGGCCACCGCCCGCCGGGTCGCTGGCTACGGCGTCGACGGGATCATCAGCAACAAGCCCGACGTGGTGCGGGCGGCGCTGGACCCGCACTGAGCGGGACGGGCGTTGTCAGTGGCGGGTCGTACCGTGGGCGCATGGACAGCGATGGGCAGGATGAGCAGCGGGTGGCGTGGGCCGTGGTGGGCACGGACATCGGTCCGCTGATGCTGGCGGCGACCCGTGACGGCCTGGTCAACGTGGTCTTCCACGCCACGGACGCGGTGCGCGACCGCGCCCTGGAGCGGCTTGCGGCCAGGCTGGGCGGCACTCCCGTGGAGGATCCGGACTCGCCGCTGCTGGCCGAGGCGATACGCCAGCTGCGGGCCTATTTCGCGGGCGAGCGGCACGGCTTCGACCTGCCGCTGGACTGGTCGCTGAGCTCCGGGTTCAACCGGCAGGTGCTGCGCGAGCTGGCGTCCGGCGTGCCCTACGGCACGGTGGTGGGGTACGGCGATCTCGCCGGGCGGGTCGGGCAGCCCGGCGGGGCGCAGGCGGTCGGCATGGCGATGGGCGCCAATCCGCTGCCGGTGGTCGTGCCGTGCCACCGGGTCGTGGAGAGCGACGGTGGCATCGGCGGCTTCGGGGGCGGGCTGGAGACCAAGCGCAGGCTGCTCGCCCTCGAGGGCGTGCTGCCCGAGCCGCTGTTCTGACCGGGCCCGGCTAGTCGTCGTAGTGCCGGGCCTCGAAGACGTTGCCGTCGGGGTCCCGGAAGTAGAAGTTGCGCGGCGCCCTGCCACGGGCGCCGAAGGAGTCGCGGCCCATGTCGCTCATGGGTACGCCGTGCTCCTCCAGCCGGGCGCGCAGGGCGTCGAAGGCGTCGGCGGGCAGGGACAGGCAGATGTGGTTGACCGGGTGACCGGCGGCGTCCGCGGCGCCGGGCAGCATGTTCATGCGCTCGGCGGAGGTGAGCGGGACGAGGTCCAGGATGGTCTCCTCGTTGACCCGCACGGAGGGGAACGCCGTCTTTCCGTCGGCGTACTCGGCGACTCTCACGGGTTCCAGGCCGACGGCATTCCGGTAGAAGCCGGTCGCGGCGACCGGATCGGTCACCCACAGGACGACGTGGTCAAGACGCGTGCTGTTCTTCCTCATGCGGCCCAGGCTGGTGGCGTCCCCCACAGGCCGCAAGCGTTTAGCGACGGCCGGCACCTGCCAGAGATGGGGAAAGGACCGACGGACAGGAGGCGGTGCGCGTGGTTGTGGTGGTGTCGCAAGAGGTCCGGGAAGCGATCGACGCACGGCGGCCGGTGGTGGCCCTGGAGTCCACGATCATCGCGCACGGCCTGCCCCGCCCGCGGAACCTGCAGGTGGCGCTGGAGCTGGAGGACGCGGTACGGCGGGAGGGCGCCGTACCGGCGACCATCGCCGTGCTCGACGGCCGCCCCCGGGTCGGCCTGGACAAGGAGCAGCTGGAGCGGGTCGCGAACGAGGACGGCATCCGCAAGCTGGGCCACCGGGACCTGCCGCTCGCCGTGGCGGCGGGTGCGAGCGGGGCGACCACGGTGTCGGCGACGGCACAGCTGGCCGCGCTCGCCGGCATCCGGGTGTTCGCCACCGGCGGGCTGGGCGGTGTGCACCGGGAGTGGACGGTGACCCAGGACGAGTCGGCCGACCTGGGTCTGCTGGCACGCACCAGGATCACGGTGGTCTGCGCGGGTGTGAAATCGATCCTGGACGTGCCGGCGACCCTGCAGCGGCTGGAGACGCTGGGCGTGGCCGTCGCGGGGTACGGCACGGACCGGTTTCCCGGCTTCTATCTCTCGGACTCGGGGCATCCGGTCAACTGGACGCTGGAGACTCCGGAGCAGGTCGCGGACGTCATGCGGGCCCAGGACGCGCTCGACGCGCCGAAGTCGGCGCTGATCGTCGCCAACCCGGTCCCCGAGGAGGAGCAGCTCGATCCGGAGCTGCACGCGCGTGTGCTCGACGACGCGCTGCACGCCTGCGCGGAGCGGGGCCTCACCGGACAGGCGGTCACGCCGTTCCTGCTGGACTACCTGGTCCGGCACACCGACGGCGCCTCCCTGAGCGCCAATCTGGCGGCCGTGCGCGGCAACGTACGGCTGGCGGCGCGGATCGCCACGGCGTGGACCGGGGCATGACCGCGGACGGGTCCCTACTGGTCGTCGGAGACGTGGTCACGGATGTGGTCGCCCGGCACCGGGGCCCACTCGCGGCCGGCACCGACACGGCCGCCGCGATCCGTACGGTGCCGGGCGGCGCGGGCGCGAACGTGGCCTGCTGGGCCGCGTACGCGGGCTGTGCGGACGTACGGCTGCTCGGGCGGGTCGGCGCGGACGCTGCCGCGTGGCACGAGCGAGAGCTGGTCGCGGCAGGAGTGCGGCCCCGGCTGGTGGTCGATCCGACGGCGCCGACGGGGACGGTGATCTGCCTCGTCGACACGGGTGCGGCGGCGGAGCGTACGTTCCTCACGGACAGCGGGGCGTCTTTGCGGCTCGAACCCGCCGACTGGTCGGACGCGTTGCTCGACGGTGTCACCCGGCTGCATCTCTCGGGCTATCTGCTGTTCACGGAACCGAGCCGGGAACTCGCCCGGACGGCGCTCGCGGCGGCACGCGCGCGTGGTGTGCCGGTCAGCCTGGATCCGGCTTCGGCGGGCTTCCTGGTGCGCCTGGGCGTGGATCGCTTCCTGGCGTTCGCGGAGGGCCTGGACGTGTTGCTGCCCAGCCGGGACGAGGCGTGTCTGCTGACGGGGCTGCCGGATCCGGCGGACGCGGCGGCCAAGCTGAGCCGTCTCGTTCCGCTGGTGGTGGCCAAGGTGGGGACGGCCGGCGCGCTGGTGGCCCGTTCCGGCAGCGCACCGGCCAGGATCGCGGCGACGCCGGCGGTCCCCCGGGACACCACGGGCGCCGGTGATGCCTTCACCGGCGCGTTCCTCGCCGCCGTGCTCGCGGGCGCGGCACCGGAGGAGGCGGCGGCGCGGGGCTGCCGGGCGGGCGCGGAGGCGGTGGAACGGGTGGGAGGCAGACCACCGGGCACGGGGGGCGACGGCCGGCACGACGGCAGGCCGGGGTGCGAGGCACACCGCCGTGGGCGGGACACGGTGGCCGGCCACCCCGAGGGGAGGACCCGTCGCGCCAAGGAGTGACGGCTGTCACCTGCCGGTGCCATGGGGACCAGCGCCATGGGGGCACGGGCAGCGGTGGCTCGACCCTGTGCGGCACCGCGAGGCGTGGGCAGAGCGGTTGAAGCCGCGCGGCTGCTCTTGCGCGCCCTCGGTCCGGGCCTTCGTCCCCCACGCCGAGATCATCGGTGCGGTGACCAGGTCCATGCCGCCGGCCTCGACGTTGGCCAGATGCCGGTCGACGTCCTCCTCGGTGGCAAGCCCAGCGGCGACGAGACTGCCGCGGATCTGACGGACCGTCGCGGCCTCGAGGGCGGTGCAGGCGGGCGATGCCACCGGGAAGAACGCATCGGCCTCCACGCCGCTCAGGCCGGCTTCACGCAGCAGACGCGGGAGTTTACGGCCGTACGCCAGATCCGCGCCGCGTTCGGCGAGCAGCTTGCGGAAGCCCTGGCGCAGCCGGTTCGCCGGCTTCTGCTCGGGGCCGTACTCGTCGGGACAGGTCAGAGGCTGGAGAGCGGGGTCTGCGTCCTCGACCAGCAGCCGCCCGCCGGGCCGCAGGGCCTGGCTCATGGACCGCAACGCCCTCTCCCGGTCCGGGACATGGACGAGGACGAGCCGCGCATGGACCAGGTCGAAGCCGTCGCCCGGTGGTTCCTGCGCGCCGACGTCGTGGACGCGTACCTCCACCGGCGGGCGGGCGGGCAGCGGCAGCGAGCCGCGAGGTGTCGATGTCGGTCGCGACGACCTTGCCGGTGGAGCCCACCTTCTCGGCGAGCCAGGACACCACTGAGGTACCGCCGGCTCCGACTTCCCAGCAGCGCCAGCCGGGTCCGACGCCGAACGCCTCGATGTGCCGGAACGTCGTGGGATCGAAGAGGGCGGCGAAGGCGTCGAAGCGCCGTGCCGCCTCGTTCTGCCGGATGTCCAGGAGGTATCCGTCGGATGGCGTCATGCCACGATCATCCCGGTCACCCGGCTTGTCCGGACCGGCCGGTGGTTGCGTCCACAGGCGGGAACCAAGCGGAACACTCGATTCCCACACGCTTACCCGCGCTTTGCCCTCGGCTGGCAGACTTGCCGGGCAAGGCGCGGAAGCGTTGCGCGAGGGAGATCCAAGCGAGGAGATCCAGATGTCCATGGCGGGGAATCTGCGGAAGGTCACAGGGTTGGGCGGGGTAGGCGGGCTGCGCAGGATGGCGCGGCTGGCCCGGCGGCGCCCTCGTGTGGACCTGAGTCATCCCGCCAGGTCGCCGCTGGGCTCGTCAGTGGTGAACTGCGTGACGTATCAGGACGGCGTGCGCGTGCCGCAGTGCACGGACCTGGTGGATGCCGTGCGGATGGTGCGCAAGACAGGCGAGGGGTTCGTCTGGCTCGGGCTGCACGAGCCGACGGACCGTGAGTTCGCCGGCATCGCCGAACTGTTCGACCTGCATCCGCTGGCGGTGGAGGACGCGGTCGAGGCTCATCAGCGCCCGAAGCTGGAGCACTACGGGAACACGCTCTTCGCGGTGTTCAAGACCGTCTGCTATGTGGAGCACGAACAGCTGACGGCGACCAGCGAAGTGGTGGACACCGGAGAGATCATGGTGTTCGTCGGCGAGGACTTCGTCATCACGGTGAGGCACGGCCGGCACGGCTCACTGGGGCCGTTGCGCGAGGAGCTGGAGGCCCATCCGCATCAGCTCGCCAAGGGGCCGGCGGCGGTGCTGCACGCCATCGCGGACCATGTCGTCGACGACTACCTGAACGTCACCGACGCGGTCCAGGCCGACATCGACCAGGTCGAGACGGACGTGTTCTCGGAGAACGGCGCGCGCGTCGACCCCGGCCGCATCTACCAGATGAAGCGTGAACTGCTGGAGCTGAAGCGGGCGGTGGTGCCGCTGGCCCGACCGGTGGAGGACCTGGCCACCCGGCCGATACGGGTGGTCGCCCCGGAGATACAGGCCTACTTCCGGGATGTGTTCGACCATCTGATCCGGGCCAAGGAACAGATCGCCGCGTTCGACGAACTGCTCAACTCGATCCTGCAGGCCCACCTGGCGCAGGTGACCGTCGCACAGAACGAGGACATGCGGAAGATCACGGCCTGGGCCGCGGTGATCGCCGTACCGACCATGGTGTGCGGGGTGTACGGCATGAATTTCGACCACATGCCAGAGCTGCACTGGACGTTCGGCTATCCGCTGGTCATGGCCGTCATGGCAGGGGCGTGTCTGGTGCTGTACCGGGGCTTTCGGCGCAACGGCTGGCTCTGAGCCGCGGGGCCTGCGGCGGCCCGTCCTGATCAGCCGCTCCACGCGGGATGGCGTGGGTCGTCGGCGCGCACCAGGACGTCCGCCGTGCCGGCCGGGTCGGTCTCGGACTCGTAGCGCTCGAAGGCGCGGAGCGTCCAGTGGTCGGCCTCGGGGGTGCGGCGGCGCAGGGCACCCGGCGAGAGAAGGAGGTGCACGGTCAGGTCGAACGGGAACCAGTGACGCAGCAGAAGGGGGCCGTGGAGCAACAGGATCCCACGGGGCGGGAGTTGGACATAGGGACTGCGGGTGGCCCGGTCGGTGGCCGGATCCCACAGGTCGGGCAGGACGCGTCCGTTGCCTCCGGGGTCCAGCGGGCCGAAGACCTCGCGCCACAGGGCGCCGGTGTCGAACCATCCGCCGTAGTACGACTCCGCGTCCCGCCGCCCGTGTTCCAGGCGCAGGGAGGCGGGTCGCAGGAAGCCCTCGGCGCCGACCACGAGCGAGGGCCGGCCGCGCACCCGCAGCGCCTCTCCGACCCGCTCGGCGAGGTCGCCGGGCCGGGCTGCCGGGGCCCCGTCGAAGCCAACGCGCGGCCAGGCGCTTCCGTCGGCCGGCTCAAGGCCGGCCAGCCGGTCG
Source organism: Streptomyces sp. NPDC030799 (assembly GCF_055572255.1). Classification (NCBI taxonomy): domain Bacteria; kingdom Bacillati; phylum Actinomycetota; class Actinomycetes; order Kitasatosporales; family Streptomycetaceae; genus Streptomyces; species Streptomyces sp. NPDC030799. Next base: position 216,374 of record NZ_JBVIDS010000008.1, read on the forward strand.
GCGAGCAGCTCGGCGAGCCGGTCCCAGGTGATCGCTTCGAGTCGCACGGGGTCAATGATGCCGGGTGGTGGGGAGGTGGTGCGGTGCGGATGCCTGCCAGGGAGCGGGAGGTGCCTGGGGGCGGGAGGCCCGGCCGGCGGAGGGCGGGGTGAGGGCGCCTGTCAGTGGCGGGTGGTGAATGGGCCGGGAGATGGGTCTCGTGGGTCTCGCTCCAGGTACGGGCCGCGTCGAGGAGGGGGATCAGAGTGCGGCCGAGCGGGGTGAGGGCGTACTCGACCCGGGGTGGGTTCTCGTCGTGGGCGGTGCGGGTGACCAGGCCGTCGCGCTCCATCGCGCGCAGGGTCTCGCTGAGGACCTCGGTGGACGAGATCCAGACGCCGTTGCGGCACCGTACACGGGTGTCGGTGTTCAACTTCCGGAACGGGGAGGAGGGCGGCACGCGGAAGGAAGAGCAGGAGCGGAAGAAGTAGAAGCATTAGAAGGAGTGGGTAGCGCAGGGGACGCGCGGGCGGGGACGGGGAAAGGACCGTGTATGGCGCTTCCCTCAAGTCCCCACTCCCCCGGTCGGCTTGTCGTCGTCCAGGCGCTGAAGCCCAAGCGGTGTGCCGCTTGCCGGCGGGGGCCGCTGTCGCTGCTCGTGCTGGAGGACGGGGCGCCGCGCTGCCTGCACTGCGCGGACCTCGGGCACCTGGTGTTCCTGCCGCGCGGGGACACCGCGCTGACCCGCAGGTCGAGGGAGGAGAGCGGGCTGTCGGTCGTGGTGGTGCGGTTCAACCGGCGCAAGGGCCGTTATGAGCGGCAGGGCGTGCTCGTGGAGGAGGCGGCGCTGGCCCGGGCCGAGGCCCGCTGTCTGGCGGACGCGGAGGCGCGGCGCCGGCGGCGGGCGCGGGACGCGCGGCGCAGGGCGGCCGAGGACGAACGCTTCGCGGCGGCGTTCGCGGCCGAGATCCTCCGGCTGTTTCCCGGGTGCCCGGCCGACCGCGCGCGGGCCATCGCAGCGCACGCGTCGGCGCGGGGCAGCGGGCGCGTCGGGCGCAGCGCGGCCGGGCGGGCGTTGTCGGAGGGAGCGGTGATCTCGGCGGTCGTGGCGGCCGTACGGCATGTGGACACTCCGTACGACCAGCTGCTGATGCGGGGTGTCTCCCGGTACGAGGCACGGCGCCGGATCGCCCCGGCCGTGGAGAGCGTGCTGCGGGCCTGGCAGGACGCCGGGGCGGACGTGGGCTGAGGGCAAGCCCGCCGCGCTCTTCGCTCATGGACGCCCACTGGCCGTCCCCGATATTCCCTGCTCATCCCCTGTTTCCCCTGGTCGCGATCACTCCCTGATCGCCCTGATCACTCCCTGACCACTCCCTGATCGCCCTGATCATTTCCTGCTCATTCCCCGAGGGCTCTTGGCAAGGGAGCCGGGTGGAGTCCGGGCCCGGGCCCAGGGCCTCGCCAGAAAGCGCTGTCCGTCGCTCTGCGCGGTGGTCGGTGCGGACGTATCGTGGCCGGAAGAGTGCCGCAGAGCGCCGAAAGAGCGCTGCAGGACGCCGCCCGATCGGCGTACGGCCCGTCGTACACCCGGTGCCCGCGCGGCACCCCGTACGCGAGGAACACGATCATGGCCGATCCCAAGGGGTTCATGACCACGCCGCGCCAGGAGTGGCCGCGGCGGCCTGTCGAGGAGCGGGTGCGGGACTGGGACGAGGTCTACGTCCCGGGAGCACTGCTGCCCATCATCAGCAAGCAGGCCGACCGGTGCATGGACTGCGGGATCCCCTTCTGCCACGACGCCTGCCCGCTGGGCAATCTGATCCCGGAGTGGAACGACCTGGTCTCGCGGGAGGACTGGCGCGCGGCGAGCGACAGGCTGCACGCGACGAACAACTTCCCCGAGTTCACCGGCCGGCTGTGTCCGGCACCCTGTGAGGCGGGATGCGTGCTGGCGATCAACCAGCCGGCCGTCACGATCAAGAACGTCGAGTGCGCGATCGCCGACCGGGCCTGGGCGGAGGGGTTCGTCCCGGCGCGGCCTCCCGACCGGCTGTCCGGTAGGACGGTCGCCGTCATCGGCTCCGGGCCCACCGGGCTCGCCGCGGCACAGCAGCTGACCCGCGCCGGGCACACGGTCGCCGTGTACGAGAAGGACGACCGGATCGGCGGCTTGATGCGGTACGGGATCCCCGAGTTCAAGATGGAGAAGCGGCATCTGGAGCGGCGGGTCGAGCAGATGCGGGCCGAGGGGACCAAGTTCCGTACGTCGACGGTGGTCGGGCGCGATGTCGGGGCGGTGGAGCTGTGCGGACGGTACGACGCCGTGGTGATCGCCACGGGGGCGACCGCGTGGCGGGAACTTTCCGTGCCGGGCCGGGAGTTGAACGGGATACACCAGGCGATGGAGTATCTGCCGCTGGCGAACCGAGTGTGTGAGGGGGATCTGGAGGTTTCACCGCTGTCCGCGGCCGGCAAGCACGTGGTGATCGTCGGCGGCGGGGACACCGGGGCGGACTGTCTGGGGACCGCGGTGCGCGAGGGGGCCGCGTCCGTGACCCAGCTGGACATCTACGCGCAGCCGGGCGCCGAGCGCGACGAGGACGTCGAGCCGTGGCCGACGTACCCGAAGATCTACCGGCTGTCGGCCGCGCACGAGGAGGCGCGGGACCTGCGGACGGCACCGGCGGCGGACGCGGACGCGCGGCTGTTCGCGGCGTCCACGCTCCGCTTCACCGGGGACGGCAGCGGGCGGGTGCGGTCGCTGCACCTGGTGGAGGTCGACGAGTTGCGGCGCCCGATGCCCGGCACCGGTCAGACGCTCCCCGCCGATCTCGTACTGCTCGCCCTCGGGTTCTCCGGGCCGGACCAGGGGGACGGGCTGATCGGGCAGTTGGGGCTGGAGCTCGCTCCGCGCGGCACGATCGCGCGGGACGACGGTTTCGCAACCAACGTTCCCGGGGTGTTCGCCGCCGGGGACGCGGCGCGCGGGCAGTCACTCATCGTGTGGGCGATCGCGGAGGGGCGGGCGGTGGCGGCGGCCGTCGACCGCTATCTGATGGGGAGTTCGCAGTTGCCCGCGCCGGTCTCTCCGAGGGATCGGCCGATGAGGGTGTAGGTGTGGCCGACGGTTTCCTGTGACCGTTCGCCGTCCTGGCCGGCGGATCGCAGGCGGTCGGGTCGTCGGCCGCGGCCGGCTCGGGTCAGCCCTTGCGCTCGTCCGTCCCCGCCACCTTGCCCGTCGACAGGGCCACCCGGTTCCATGTGTTGATCGTGCAGATCAGGGCCAGGACGTGGGCCAGTTCCTCCTCCTCGAAGAGGGCGGCGGCCTCGGCGTAGACCGTGTCGGGGACGCCCGCGTCGGCGACGAGGGTCAGGGCCTCGGTGAGCGCGAGGGCGGCCTGTTCCTTGGGGGTGAAGAAGTGCCGGGCCTCGCGCCAGACGGCGACCATGTGCAGCCGGTCCTCGCTCTCGCCGGCCTTGCGGGCGTCGTTGGTGTGCATGTGCAGGCAGTAGGCGCAGTGGTTGAGGTGCGAGGCTCGGATCTGGATCAGCTCGACCAGCGCCGGGTCCAGGCCCGCGCGGGCGGCGGCGTCGAAGCCGATGAGGGCGCGGAAGACCTTCGGGGCGGACTTCGCGAAGTCCAGTCGGGAGCGGCCGGCGTCGGCCTCGCTGATCGCGGCGGTGAAGTCGGCTGCGGTGGCGGTCGTGTTCGTCGTCATGGCTTCAACCTATGAGCCCGAAAGACCAGCTGTAGGGTGCATTTCCATGACGGAATCATGGGTCAATTCCGCGGAGCGGATCGGTGTCGATCTGCACCTGGAGCTGTCGGGTCCGGGCGGGCGGCGGGCGGCGCTGACCCGGGCGCTGCGGGAGGCCGTGCGCAGCGGGCGGCTGGCGCCCGGCACCCGCCTGCCGCCGTACCGGTCACTCGCGGCCGATCTGGGCGTGGCCCGCAACACGGTGGCGGACGCGTACGCGGAACTGGTCGCGGAGGGCTGGCTGACCGCCCGCCAGGGGTCGGGCACCCGGGTGGCCGACCGTGCGGAGCCGTTGCGACACGCCGCGCGGACGCCCGTGAAGGCACCTCCACGCGCGCGTGGCCCTCGGCACGATCTGCGGCAGGGCACGCCGGACGCCTCGGCGTTTCCGCGGGCCGCCTGGTCGGCCTGCTACCGGCGGGCGCTGCGGGAGGCGCCGAGCGAGGCGTTCGGGCCGGGCGACCCGGCCGGGCGCCGGGAGCTGCGGGAGGCGCTGACCGCATATCTGGCACGCGCGCGTGGGGTGCGGACCGAGCCGGACCGGATCGTCATCTGCTCGGGCTTCGCGCACGCGCTGCGGCTGCTGTTCGGCCAGGGGGCGGGCGGGGTGCTGCACGGCCCGCTCGGCGTGGAGGCGTACGGACTGGAGTTCCACCGGGGGCTGCTCGCCACGGCCGGGGTGCGCACGGTGCCGCTCCCGCTGGACGAGCACGGCGCACGCGTGGACGTACTGGAGCGGGAGCGGGCCGTGCTGCTCACTCCGGCGCACCAGTTCCCGACCGGCGGGCCGCTGCACCCCGGGCGCCGGGCGGCCGTGATCGACTGGGCACGCGCGCGTGGGGCGGTCGTACTGGAGGACGACTACGACGGCGAGTTCCGGTACGACCGCAGGCCCGTCGGCGCGCTCCAGGGGCTCGATCCGGAACGAGTGATCCACTTGGGGTCGGTCAGCAAGAGCCTGTCACCGGCGCTGCGGCTGGGCTGGATGGTCCTGCCCGAGCGGTATGTGGAGCCCGTGCTCGCGGCCAAGGGTGAGCGGGAGGCCTGGGCGAGCGTCCTGGAACAGCTGGCGCTGACGGAGTTCATCGTCTCGGGGGCGTACGACCGTCATGTGCGGCGGATGCGGCAGTGCTACCGGCGCCGGCGTGACCGGCTCGTCGCCACGCTCGCCGTGCACGCGCCGCATGTCGAGGTGACGGGCAGCGCGGCCGGGCTGCACGCGGTGCTGCGGCTGCCGCCGGGCACCGAGCGGTCCACGGTGAAGGCCGCCGCGTGGCAGGGTGTCGCCCTGGACGGACTGGCCGCGTTCCGGCATCCGGCGACGCGGATGCCGACGTCCGACGGGCTGGTGGTCGGCTACGCCTCACCACCGGAACATGCGTACGGCGCGGCGCTGGAAGCGCTGTGCGGGGTGCTGCCGCCGGAGTGAGGGGGCGTACACGGCGGCTTTCGTTCGCGCGGCCCGTGACGGCCGGCCGGCGGGGCGGTGTCGTCGGAGATGAAGTGCAGCAGGGCGACGAGGGAGAGGGCGACCGGTCGACCGAGGTCCAGGACCGCCGGGCTCCAGCGATGATCGCGTCGGGGTCGCGCACGTCGGCATGCAGGTACTCGGTGGTGCCCTGCGGTGTGCTGCGCAACAGGGCCGCCGTGTGGGCCGGCACGATCGGGTCGTTGTCGCAGTAGACGGCCCGGGCCTCGGGCGCGGCCTGCTGGGCGATCTGGTGCAGGTTCGGCTCGGTGGGGATGCCGGTGTTCCGCTGGTGTCGATCCCGACGACCGTGGGGTCCTGCCCTGTCATGCGGCACTCCATGGGCGTCGGGACGAGCGTCCGGCACAGCGGATGATCAAGTCGGTAGCAGGATAAGGAAGTTGAGCAAGAAGCAACACATGAACCGGATCAGGACAGCAGGAAGTCGGCCTCCCCCGCCTTGGCCCCCTCTATGAAGGCGGTCATCTCGTCCGCGGTGTAGATCAGCGCCGGGCCGTCCGGGTCGGTGGACTGGCGTACGGCGATCCGGCCGTCGGCCAGCTTCATCGCCTCCAGGCAGTTCCCGCCGTTGCCGCCGCTCCAGGGCTTGTGCCAGCCCTCGCTGCCCAGCTCCCGAGCGGGCATGCCGTTGTAGACGTGTCCGCGCGGCTCGATGCGATCCATTCACAGCTCCTTGCGGAGATCCCGGAGGATCTCCTTCGTGCGTTGTGCCGTAGCGGCCTGCGCCGCCATGCGGTCCATGACCTCGAGGTGGGTCGCCACCTCGGCGCGCGCGTCCAGGTAGACGGCGCCGGTCAGGTACTCGCTGTAGACCATGTCCGGAAGCTCCGGCACGGCGAATCGGAACAGCACGAAGGGCCCGTACGTCCCCGGGTGCGGTCCGCTCGCGAACGGGGCGACCTGGAGCGTCACATGAGGCAGCTTCGTGGCCTCGAGCAACTTGTCGATCTGCGTGCGCATCACCTCCGGAGAGCCGACCGGGCGGCGCAGGGCGGTCTCGTCCATCACCGCCCAGAAGCGGGGGGCGTCGGTACGGGTGAGCAGTTGCTGGCGTTGCATGCGCAGGGCAACATGCCGCTCGATGTCGTCCGGGCTGGTCTGGCCGATGGCTCCGGACCTGAGCACGGCGCGCGCATAGTCCTCGGTCTGCAGCAGACCGGGGACGAAGTGCGGCTCGTAGGAGCGGATGAGGCTCGCCGCGCCCTCCAGGCTGACGTGCATCGAGAACCAGCCGGGCAGGATGTCGTGGAAGCGCTGCCACCAGCCGGGCCTGTTGGCCTCCTCGGCCACCTGCACGAAGAGTTCGGCCTCGTCGTCGGCCACGCCGTAGGCCTTGAGCAGCAGCTGCAGGTACGGGATCTTGAGAGCGACCTCGGCCATCTCCATGCGGCGGACGGTGGCGGGCGCGACGCGCAGGACGCGGGCGGCGTCCTCGCGTTTCAGTCCGGCGCGTTCCCGCAGCTCCAGCAGGCGCCGGCCGAGGACCACCTGACCCACCGTCGGCGCGGACCGCGGTTCGCTCACGCTCCCACCTCCATCGAAAGCTCCACCGAGAGCTCCGTCGACAGTTCCACCGACAGCTCCACCGAAATGTTTCCCGACAGCCCTGCGGCGCCATTCGAAGGTGCATTCGAAGACCGGTCGGATCTCCGATGACCCCAATTGGCGCCGCTCGACGTGCTGTTGCGAGCAGTGTGCCACGGCCTCTCGCCGCGCCACACAGCACTCTGCAATTTTCAGAGTGACACTTGCCAAGTGTTCACGGCGGGGAGATAGTGGCAAGCGTGATTCCGTCCGCGCCCTTAGGAACAGACACCGCAGACCGACCCGGTCTCGGTGCCGTCACGGCAGTCCCCCAACGGGGCACGGCCGAGCGCCGGTTCCGCTTCGAGCTGGCCGCACATCCGGGTTCCGTCGCCCAGGCGAGGCGTCTGGCGCATGCCCGGCTGACCGGCTGGTCGGTGTGCGCGGACACCTGCGACAGCGCGGCCCTGGTCATATCGGAGCTGGTCACGAACGCGATCGTGCACACCGCGAGCAGTCGCGTCGTGTGCGAGCTGCACGACCGCGACGACACGGTGCGCATAGCCGTACGCGACGAGGGCTGTGCCCCCGGCGAACCCCACCCGTCCCCGCAGCGGCCCGACGAGGAGCACGGGAGGGGGTTGCTTCTCGTCGACGCGCTGTGCCGGGCCTGGGGCGCCCATGAATGCGGACCCGGACTGCTGGTCTGGGCCGAGCTGGCCCGCCGGACCGACACGGCGCACGACACCTCCGAGCCGCGCAACGACCTCGGCTGGGGCGCCCGCCCCAAGCCCGGCCGCCCGGACGACCCCGACGAGGACGAGCCCCCAGAGGGCCGGCGCCGCTCTTCCGGGCAGCCCCCGCAACGGGAACCGGAGCAGCAGCCCCGGCACGGGGCACCCGAGGAGCAGCCCGGGCACGGGGTACCGGAACAGCAGCCCCGGCACGAGATCCCGGAGCAACACCAAGGCCACGAGGTCCCGGAGCAACACCGCCACGGTGTCCCGGAGCCCCACCGGCACCGACCCCTGGACCGGCCCCCGCACCAGCCTCTGCACCGGGCCCCTGAGCAGCGCCGCGCCGGGGAGCGCCCGTGACCGGCGGCTACGACGCCGACCGCGGGGACGGTGTCGGTCCGGCCCGCAACGGTCCGGCCGACAGCACCCGGCACACCACCACGAACCTCGGTCTCGACACCCTGGTGCGGTTGCAGCGCCGCCGGTCCGCCCCGGACGCGCCGCATCGGCTCATGGTGCCGGATGACATGAGCGCACCGCTCGGCTGTGACGCCGTTGCCGTGCCCGACCGTCTCGGCCCGCTGGTCGTACCCCGGCTGCCACGGCTGGGCTGTGTGTACGCCGACGGCGCCCGCTGGTGGTGGATCGTACCGTCGGGCTCCGACTACGCCCTGCCCTGGCCGTCCCCGGCCCACTACGTCCCAGGTGCCCTGGTCACCGGCGCTGCCCGGCTCATCCACCGGCCGGAGGGCACGGTCCCGTACACCCCGCCGATCCCGCTGTATCTGAACCTGTGCCGGGTGACGGGGACGGCCCCGGACTGGTCTCGGGCCGTCCCGGCGTAGCGCTGGGCCGGCCTCGGCCGAGGCGCCCACGGAGGTGCCGGATGCCGTTTCCTGGGCGGCTGCCGGATGTCCGTGGCACGTCGCGCAGTTCCCCGCGCCCTCTGGTTGGCTGCACCTCTGTCAGCTGATTGACCGACCTCCGTCCAGCGGCCCTGTCCCCCACCGGGGCCCTCCTCCCCGCCGGACCTCCCACACCCTGCCTTCCGCCCAGCCTTCCGCCCGGCCTCTGCCCCAGAGGAAGGCGCCGCCCTCGCCCTGGGGCCGGCTTCGCTTGCCCGCGTCGGTGGGGTGCCTCCTTCAGAGAAGGCCCCGCAGCACCCGCCCGCCCGTGCCGCCTGGGCCCCATCGCCCCAGGGCACCGGCGGAGGCATGACTGCCCGCAGGCCGCGGCGCCAACAGGCACCGCCCCGCCCGAGGCCCCCACCCCCGCCGCACCCCGCCAAGGTCCCCACCCCGCCCCACCTCCGCGTAGAGCCCCCCGCACGCCCCCACCGCTCCCCCCGCACTTCCGCACGCGCTCTCCCCCGCCGCCGGTTCGGACAGGGATAGTGGCCCTCCGTCACGGTCCGGGAGGTCACGGTGAGGAAGCGGCGGGGGGCGCCCGAGCCCGCGGTGTCGGGGTCGGAGCGGCTGTTGTTCGGTGGGCCGCTGCGGTACGACGTGGGCTGGAGCGAGCATGAGAACGCCATCCTGAAGCTGAGCTTCCGCGCGATGGTGGTCCGGCTGCCCGGCATGCTGGCGTCCAGTCTCCGGCTGGCCCGGCAGGCCGACGCGCGGGCCGCGTGGATCGTCCTGTCCGCCGAGGTGGCCCAGGGTGCCGCCCAGGCGGTGAGCCTGCTGGCCGTGAACAGCGCGCTCGGCAGGCTGCTGACCGGCCCGGGCATCGAGCAGGGGCTGCGCTCGGCCGCCCCCGCCCTGGCCGCCATGACCGCCGTGGCTCTCGTGACCGTGCTGCTGCGGGCGGCCTCCACCCATGCCACCGGGCGGCTGGAGCCCAAGGTGGAGCGGGTCGCGACCGAGCTGTATCTGGAGCGGGCGGCGAACGTGGAGCTGGCCGCGATCGAGGACCACGCCTTTCACAAGCTGCTCGACACCGCCCAGTACGGCGCCGAATCCGCGCGCCGCATGATCTCCTACGGAACCCGGGTGATCGGTGCGCTGATCTCGCTGGCAGCCGCCGCGGGCGTGCTGGCGGTGCTGCACCCGGTCCTGCTGCCGCTGCTGGTCACCATGACCCTGCCCAGCGCCTGGAGCGCGCTGACCAACGCGCGGCGCCGCTACGAGTCCTTCCACGTCTGGGTGCAGCACGCCCGCGCCGGCCGGCTGATCAGCCATCTGCTCACCGAGCCCGCCGCGGCGCCCGAGATCCGGGTGCACGGGGTCGGCCCGTTCCTGCTGCGCCATTTCCGGTCCATGTCCCAGACGGCGGAGGCGGAACAGGCCCGGCTGTCCCGGCTCGCCGCCCGGACCGGCCTGATCGCAGCGGCCTGGACGGGCCTCGCCACACTCGCCACCTACGCCACGCTGGGCGCGCTGCTGCTGGCCGGCGCGATGGCCCTGTCCGTGGCCGGTACGGCGGTGATCGCGATCCGCACCGGTGCGGCGAGCCTGGACACGCTGGTGCTGGAGATCAACCAGTTGCACGAGGAGGCCCTGTTCGTGGGGGATCTGCAGCGGCTGTACGTGGAGGCGGCCGAGCGGGCCGTCCCGGCGGGCGGCGAGGCGCTGCCGGAGGACCCGAAGGAGATCCGGTTCGAGCACGTCACCTTCGGCTACCCGGGTGACTCGGCCCGCCCCGCCCTGGACGACGTCACCCTCACGCTGCCGCTCGGCCGGATCATCGCGCTCGTCGGTGAGAACGGCTCGGGGAAGACCACCCTGGTCAAGCTGCTCGCGGGGCTGTACACGCCGGACCGGGGCCGCATTCTGTGGGACGGTGTCGACGCGGCGCGGGCCGACCGGCGGCTGCTCGCCGAGCGCATCGCGATGGTGGCGCAGGACTTCAAGCGCTGGCCGTTCACCGCCCGGGTGAACGTGGCCGTCGGCCGTTCCTCGGCGCCCATGACCGAGGAACGCCTGGCCGCGGCGGTCGCCGAGGCAGGGGCCCAGGAGGTGGTCGCGGATCTGCCGCGCGGCCTGGACACCCTGCTGGCCCGCGACTTCAGCGGCGGGCACGAGCTGTCCGGGGGCCAGTGGCAGCGGCTCGGCATCGCCCGGGCGGCGTACCGGCGCGGGCAGGTGCTGATCGTGGACGAGCCGACCGCCGCGCTGGACGCGCGGGCCGAGCTGGAGGTGTTCGAGAAGATCCGAGCGCTGGCCGGCAGTGGGCAGACGGTCGTGCTGATCACCCACCGGCTGGCCTCGGTCCGGCACGCCGACCTGGTGCATGTGCTGGAGCACGGGCGGCTGGTGGAGTCCGGGACCCCGGAGGAGCTGCTGGCCGGGGGCGGTGTCTACGCCGAGCTGTATGCGCTGCAGGCGGAGCAGTTCACGGCGAGGGTACCGGCACCGAAGCCGGCCTGAGCGAGCTCACTCGGTGTGGTCCCCGCCCCGTACGATCACCAGGAACGTGTCCGTCGCGAGATCCATGACGACTTCCGCCGGCAGGCCTTCCTGACGCCGCGCGTGCGCGAACTCCTCAGCGGGCCAGGATCCCCGCGGACCTCCGGCGGGAAAGCGTTCGAGCACGGTTCGCCCGTTCACCATCTCGCACCTCCAGAAAGCGTCGTGCTTATGGAAGTTAACGCCCTGGAGACGGCAAACGCCTCGCTCAGTGACGGGACTGAGACATTACCGACATCCGTTCGGCGCGGACCGTGAGGATCCGTTCACTTCGTGACAGGAACCGCACCTTTCAGTACGTCACGGGAAGGGCCCGCAGCCCCCGGGCGCGCAGCGACCGCCGCCACGTCGCCTGTCCCTCGGCAAGGGCGAGTTCGGGCAGGCGTTCCAGCAGGGCCGCCAGGGCGATCTCCGTCTCCGCGCGGGCCAGCGGCGCACCGAGGCAGTAGTGAATGCCGTGGCCGAGGGCGAGATGCCCGGCGGCGTCGCGTGAGAGGTCGAGGCGGTCGGGGTCGGGGAAGCGGGCGGGGTCGCGGTCGGCGGCGGACAGGGACACCCAGACCGTCTCGCCCGCCGGGATGGTCACCCCGGCGATCGTCACGTCCTCGGTGGGGAACCGGCGCATGGCGAGCAGCATCGGCCCCTCGTAGCGGGCGAACTCCTCGACGGCGGCGGGGAGTCGCTCCGGTTCCTTGCGCAGGACGGCGAGCTGGTCCGGGTGCTCCAGCAGGGCGAGCACCGCGTTGCCGATGAGCTGGACCGTGTTCTCGTACCCGGCGAAGAGGATGAGGAAGGCCAGGGACATCAGCTCGTCCTCGCCGAGCCGGTCGCCCTCGTCGCGTACGGCGATCAGGTCGGAGAGCAGATCGTCGGCGGGCGCCCGGCGTTTGGCCGCGAGGAGCCGGGCGAGGAAGTCGAGCATGGCCGCCATCGCCTCCTTGGTGGCGTGCGGGCGGGCCGGGTCGGGGGCCATGAGGCTGTCGGTCCACTGCCGGAAGTCCAGCCGGTCCCCCTCCGGGATGCCGAGCAGGTCACAGATGACGGTGATGGGCAGCGGGGCGGCGTAGGAGGCGACCAGGTCGGTACTGCCGTGCGGGCCGAGCGCGTCGAGAAGCCGGTCGGCGGTACGGCGGATCGGCTCGCGGAGTTGCTGGACTCGGCGCGGGGTGAAGGCGCGGCCGACCAGGCGCCGGATGCGGGTGTGGTCGGGCGGGTCCATGTTGAGGAGGTTGGCGTCGAGGGCGGGCGGCAGCGAGAGTCCCTTGTACGCGCCGGCCCCCTGCCGCTTGTCCAGCGAGAGCCGGGGGTCGGCGAGCGCGGCCCGGACGTCCTCGTACCGGGTGACGAGCCAGGCGGCGGTGCCGTCCGGTCCGGTGATGCGGTGCACGGGCGCGGTGTCGCGCAGGCGTCGGTAGACGTCGTAGGGATGGTCGAGGAGGCCGTCGGCGGGATCCATGGGCTTCAGCCTAGGGCGCCGGGGCGGATCGGTGGATCACCTTCCCGACTGCGTTGCGTCGTCGGCGAGTTGACCGACGGCAGGGAAGGTTCTCCGGGTGCGAGGGGTGGCGGGGCGGGGTCCGTCCAGGGCACCGGCCCGCCCCGCCGCCCGGTCCGTCAGTGGCCGGGCCCCCGGTTCAGGCGGGCCAGCAGCAGATTCGGGGCCTGCTGGCTGAAGTACGCGGCGCTGTCGACGTAGACCGTCCCGTCGTGTACGGCGACGGAGGTCGGGTTGGCCAGCCCGTCCGTCTGTGTGAGGGCGGCGGTGCGGGTGCCGTCGGGGTGCACCTCGACGACCTCGTCGTCACCGATCAGGGCGGCGAGGACGGTGTCGCCGTACGGTGTGGTGAAGGTGAAGTCGTCGATGTGGTCGAGCCCGGTGGCCCGGGTCTCCACCGTCCCCGCGCAGCCGTTCGGCCGTACGGGAATGCGCAGCAGCGTCCCCCGGTCGCTGTTGGACACCCACACGGCACCGCCGTGGATCTTGACGCCGTTGGCGCCGAAACCGGCGCCGGTGACGGGGACCGGGGTGAGCGCGGTGTCCTGGGCCCACACGGTCGGTGTGCCCCCCGCCTGCGGTACCCGCCACACGATGCCCTGCGCCGAGTCGGCGGCGTAGAGCACTCCGTGCCGCTCGTCGAGCGCGAGGCCGTTGGGCAGTGCGGTCGCCGGGAGCTGTGCGATCTGCCGGGGCGCGCCGCCGTCGGGGCCGATGCGCCAGATGCCGGTCTTTGCTGTGCCGGTGCCGTAGTTGACGTAGAGCGTGCCGTCGTGGGCGCGGACGATTCCGAAGACGGTCGCGGCCTTGAGGACGGGGGTGTTCGGGTTCGCCTCGGCGGGCAGGGTGGCGAGGATCGTCGTGTGCCCGTCCGGGGTGACATGGGCGATCTGCCGCGCGGAGGCGAAGGTCAGGTCGGCCGAGCCGTCGGGCTCGACCGTGATGTTCTCCGGCGTCTGCCCTGTCGCCTTGTCGAAGCGGGCGACGATGTGCGGCTGGGACACGGTCGGCTCGCCGGCGGCCGCGGGTGACGCCGCGAGCACGACGGCGGCGACGACGGCCGTGGCGGCGCCGGTCGCGAGTCTGAGGCGGGTGAGTCGGGGCATGAACCTCTCCTTGGGTGGGGAACATGGACCTTTCTCTTTGACGCGGACACGCCGCCGGGGGTTGACCCGATCCGCGTCGGCGCGCGCCTCATCCGGCGAGCGGCAGCCGGGACAGCCGTAGCCCCGTCCGTTCCCGGCGTCCCTTTTCGAACTCGGCCAGCAGTTCGGCGAGTTGCTCCAGGTGCCGGGGTGCCGGGCGGCCGGAGTCGTCGAGGTGGACGGCGCAGGCGGTGGTCGCGTCGACGAGCCGTTCGAGGGTGGCGACCATCTCGTCCGCGCCCTCGGAGTGCCGGGCGAGCGAGGGCAGTTCGGCGGCGGCGAGGGCGATGGCCGAACGGGCCTCGGCGAGGGTGCGGTAGGCCTCGCGGCGCAGGGTCCAGCGGGTGGCACGGTCGGGGGACCGGCTCAGCACATGCGCGAGGTAGGCGTGCGCGGCGTTCCCCGCGGCGGCCAGCCGGGCCCGCACTCCCCCGCCCCGCTGCCCCGGCATCGGCAGATGCCCGACGACGAGCACGATCACGCAGGCCAGCAGCGTCTCCCCGATCCGGCTGACGGAGGCCTGCGGCTCACCGCCGACCATCACCAGACTGAGAACGAGTACGGTCACGACCGCGGTCTGGGCGGCGAAGTGCCGTGTGGCGACCGGGATCAGGGCCCCGCTGACGGCCACGAGCACGATGAGCCCGCCGGGCCGCGGCAGCACCGCGGCGAAGGCGGCGAACAGCACAGCGCCGAGCACGGTTCCCGCCGCCCGGCACAGCACCCGGGAGGCGAGCGGCCCGAGGTCGGGCTTGACGAGGAAGACGACGGTGGCGGGCAGCCAGTACCAGTGCTGGTGGTGGCCGTACCAGCGGGTGTGGTGCAGCGCCTGGGCGAGGGCGGCGCCGGCCCCGAAGCAGAGGGCGACCCGCAGCCCGTACTCGCGTCCGCCCGCCCCCGACGCGGCGCCGACGGCGGCACGGACGGCGTCCTTTGCACCCCGGCGCCGGGCGAGCGACCGCTGTTGTGCGCCCTCCGCCCGGTCGAAGACCTCGGCGGCGCGCAGCAGGGCGTCGTCGAGTGCGCGCAGGGCGGGGGCGGACCGGCGGGGGGCGGGCAGCGGACCGGTGGCGGTGTTGCCGCGGACTGCGGCGGCGAGCCGCCGGGGCCCTTGCGCGGCCCGCGCCGAGACCGGCTCCCCCGCCCAGAACAGCGCGGTGGCGGCCTCGGCGAGCGGAAGGGCGGCCCTGTACTGCGCATGCAGCCGGCGCTCGGCGGCGGAACTGGCGTACCGGCGCAGCCGGGGCCCGGCGAGGGCGTCCTGGGCATGGTCGAGCGCGGCGGTGAGCGCGGCCCGCCGGGCGGTGGCCTGTTCACCGCCCACGGCGTCCAGGAGTTCGGCGACGGCGTCGTACACCGCGGCGACCGCCGCCCGCTCCCCGTCGAACCTGAAGTCACCGGCGGTGGCACCGGGCGCGGGCAGGGCCAGCCGCAAGGCGAGCAGCCATCCGGCACCGGCGAGGAAGACGAGGGCGCGCAGGGGGCCGCTCTCGGCCGCCGGCATCCCTGCGCCGAGGGCGGCACCGACGAGCAGCTGCGTTCCCACGGCGGACGCGACGGGCCCGACCGCGCTGACACCGCCGGCGACCAGCCCGAGCCCGGTGAGCGCCAGGGCGAGCGGTACGGCCGCCAGCCCCTGCCCGGCATACGTGCCCACGAGCAGCCCGAGGGCACCGGCCAGCGCGGGCGCCCCGAGCCGCTTGACGGAGGCGCGCCGGCTGCCCGGCCGGTCGTTGATGCCGGCGAGCATCGCGCCGATGGCGGCCAGCACACCGTCGGGCGTCCGGCCGGCGACCACCCCGGCGAGCAACAGCGGCCCGGCGGCGAACGCGCCCCTGGTCACCGCGCTCCAGGGGACGGGACCGCGCTGTGCGCGCAGGGCATGGGCGAGCCAGGGAGGTGCGGCGAGCCGGGACACGGGACTCCTGTTCGTGCGAGGGCGGGGTGGGGGTGCCTTCGGACGACGGTGGCCGGGTGGGCTGGGCTTCCACGGTAGGGGGCGTTCGCCGGGCGAACCGGACGATCATGTTTCGGGCAGGTGAAAGGTGCCGGGACGGCCGGTTTCTTTATGAACGCAATTCCCGCGTTCCTTGCGGACGCGATTGCCCGGCGACGATCTCCTCGGCCTCGGTCACGGCGCGGACCAGGACATCGGGTTCGGCCCGCAGCGCGCCCACCACCGCGTCGATCCCTCGCAGCCCGGCCCGCTGCAGCAGCCGCTTCTCGTTCGTCACCCACTCCCCGCGTGCCGCGAGGACCCCGTGGGCGGCCTGGGTGGCGGCCGTGGCGAGGGAGCCGGCGGTCTCCGTGAGGCGGCCGTGGGCGGCGTGGTGGGCCTTCGCGTAGGCGAGCGTCGCGCGGGCGGTGCCGTACCAGCGCTCGGCGGCGGTGACGCGCAGCCTGGCAGGGTAGCCGGCCGGGCGGGGCAGGGTGCCGCTGAGCACCTGGTTGACGGCCAGTTCGGCCACGATCAGGTAGGTGGGGATGCCGGCGAGGTGGAAGAGCAGCGGCTCCACCCGGAACCGTCCCGCCTCCGCCTCCGCGAGCTCGTGCTCGACCACGTCCAGGTCCCGGTAGTGCACATCGACGCTGCGTCCGTCGATGTGCAGCCAGGCTCCGCCGTTGAAGACCCCGCCGCCCCATCCGCCGATGTCCGAGACCTCTCCGGGCCAGCCGACGGCTCGCAGGTCGTCCGGGTCGAACGGGCCGCGGTAGTAGATCGCCAGGTCCCAGTCACTGTCGGGCCGGTGGGTGCCCTGGGCCCGGGAACCGCCGAGGGCCACCGCTCGGACAGCGGGAAGGGAGGCGAGGCGCTCGGCGGTGCGGGCGAGGAAGTCGGAATCGGAGGGCTCGGGCACGGCACCGGAAGACTCGGGCATGCCCTCAGCCTGCCGCAGCCGTCCCGGAGTCCGCTCCCGAAATGAGATGCGGGCAGGGCCGAGAGAAAGGATTATCGGGGCGTCGTCCACCGCCCCCCAGGAGCAGCCCTCGTGATCCAGCGCGTGACCGCCCCGGCCCTCTTCCCGCCGCCCACCTACTCCCACGCCTCCGTCGTCGAGGCCGGGACGAGGCTGGCCTTTCTGGCCGGGGCCGTACCGCTCGACGAGAAGGGGGAGATCGTCGGCCCGGGTGATCCGGTGCGACAGGCCGAGCAGGTGATCGCCAATCTTCGGGACCAACTGGACGCCGTGGGCAGTGACTTGGCGCACGTGGTCACCACGGATGTGTATGTGGTGAGCAGCGAGCCCTCGGTGCTGTCCGCGGTGTGGGACGTCGTCGAGGCCTCCGGGCTGAGCGCGGGCCCCCATTCGTCGACCCTGCTCGGTGTCGCCTGTCTCGGTTACACCGGGCAGCTGGTGGAGATCACGGCCACGGCCGTGGTGCCGGAACACGGAGGAGAGCCGGTGACGGGCGAGGTCGTGTTGCGCCGGGCCGTGGCGGAGGACGGCCGGGCCGCCGCCGAGGTGTATCTGCGGTCCTTCGACGCCGCCCTGCCCACGGTCGTCCGGGCGCACACCGACGACGAGGTGCGGGAGTACATCCGGGATGTCGTCGTCCCGTTGCGGGAGACCTGGGTGGCGGAGGCCGACGGGGCCGGGATCGTCGGGCTGATGGTGCTGGAGCAGGAGGTGCTGTCCCAGTTGTATCTGGACCCGGGGTGGCGGGGGCGCGGCATCGGTGACCGGTTCGTGGCGCTGGCCAAGGAGCGCAACCCGGGCGGGCTGTCCCTGTGGACCTTCCAGGTCAACAAGCCCGCCCACCGCTTCTACGAGCGGCACGGTTTCACCGCCGTCGAGTTCACCGACGGCAGCGGGAACGAGGAGCGGGAGCCGGACGTCCGGTACGTCTGGCGGCCCTGACCCCTGCGCGTTCCGGCTCGCCGCCACGCTGCCGCCACGCCGTCGACGTGCGCGTCGGCTACGGCAACCCTGCCGTCGTCGCCGCCGCGCACAGCACCTCGCGGAGCATCTCCGGGGTGAGCCGGCCGGTGAAGGTGTTGCGCTGGCTGACGTGGAAGCAGCCGAAGAGGGCCAGGCCGTCGAGGGGGACCCTGATGCCGTGGGCGAAGGCCGGACGGGGCCGGGGCACGGTCCAGCCCGCCTCGGTGAACGCGGGCAGCGCGGCCTGCCAGCCGAAGGCACCGAGGACGACCGCTGCCCTCAGCGTCGGGCGCAGCAGCTTCAGCTCCTGCACCAGCCAGGGGCGGCAGGTGTCGCGCTCGCCGGGGGTCGGCTTGTTGGCCGGCGGGGCGCAGTGCACGGGCGCGGTGACGCGGACGCCGTACAGTTCCAGTCCGTCGTCGGCGCTGACAGAGGTGGGCTGCGAGGCGAGCCCCACCTCATACAGCGCCTGGTAGAGCACGTCTCCGGAGCGGTCGCCGGTGAACATCCGGCCGGTGCGGTTGCCGCCGTGCGCGGCGGGGGCCAGCCCGATGATCGCCAGCCGCGCGTCGGCCGGACCGAAGCCGGGCACCGGCCGCCCCCAGTACGTCCAGTCGGCGAACGCGGCCCGTTTGGTACGGGCCACCTCCTCCCGCCACTCGACGAGCCGAGGGCAGGCCCGGCAGTCCGCGACACGCCGGTCGAGCCGGGCGAGAGCGCTGCTGTCGTCCATACGGCCACCGTATGCCGGGCAGGTCGATCCGCTCGATGTGTCCCGCACCGGCACCGGTCTCTCCGCCACCCGGCCACCCCCGCGCCCCGGGAAAATCGCCTCCGGCTCAGCCCGACCGGGAGTTAAGGTCGGGGACATGGCTTCCGAGGTTGCGGACGAGAACGTGAACGGTGGGACCGGCGAACCGGACGGGACCGGCTCCGCTCAGGCTGCCCAGGATGCCCCCGGGACCGGTGCCTCCGCTGATCGTCCCGCCAGGGCTGACCGGAACGTCGATCCGAAGATCACCGCCGCGGTTGCCGCCGCCGAGGCCGCGGGGCCGGGGCCGGGCGAGACGGTCCGGATCGACAGCTGGATCTGGGCCGTGCGTCTCATCAAGACGCGTTCCCTGGGCGCCACCGCCTGTCGGGGCGGCCACGTCCATGTGAACGGCGAGCGGGTGAAGCCTGCCTACTCCGTGCGCGTCGGCGACGAGGTGCGCCTGCGGCACGAGGGCCGGGAACGGATCGTGATCGTCAAGCGCCTGATCCGCAAGCGGGTCGGCGCCCCGGTGGCCGCCCAGTGCTACATCGACAACTCCCCTCCGCCCCCGCCCCGCGAGGCCGTCGCGCCCGTCGGCCTCCGCGACCGGGGCACCGGACGCCCCACCAAACGCGATCGCCGCGAACTGGAGCGCCTGCGCGGCCTCCCGGGCCCGGGCGCCTTCGGCACCTCCGGCGGCCCCGCAGGCCCCACCGGCTTCGCCGCGCTCGGCGGGCCCGGCGGATCGGGCGGGCGGGGCGGATCCGCGTCCGGCGGCCGCAGTGGATCCGGCGGAGCCGGCGGACGCGGCGGCTCCCGGTCCGGCGAGACCGGTGGATCCCGATCCGGCGGCAGCGGCAGGCGCGGCAGAGTCTGATCCGACGGGCACGACGGGTCGGGGTCCGGGTGGGACCGGCTGGGCAGCCTCGGAGGCGGTGATCCGAGGGGGAGACCCCCCAGGCAGCCACCCTGCCCGCAGGCATCCTCGTGATCGCCACCGGCGTCATGGCCCAGCGGTGTCACCCTCGCCGCACCAGCCGCAGCAGCTCCCCGTTGTGCCCGCGTCGCGCCCAGGCGATCAGGGCGAGCGGCACCATCAGGATCAGCGGGGTCGCCGCGTTCTGGCCGTCGAAGACCGTGAGCTGGACGATGAACGCGCCCGCCATGAGCGCGCTGAGCGCGATCGCCGCCAAGGACTGCAGTACGGGGATCAACAGTGCTGTGGCCCCGGCGAGTTCGAGCGCGCCGATGGTGTACATGGCCCCGCTGCCCCAGCCGATCTTGTCGAAGGACTCGACGGCCGAGGGATGCGCGATGAGCTTGGGCAGCGCGCTCGCGATGCCGTAGAACAGCGCGAGCAGGACCTGCACGGACCGCAGCGCGACCTGGGCCGAGCGCCTGCGGACACCGAGGGAGCCGGTGGAGGCGGCGGAAGTGGTGGTCTCGGACATGAGGGTCTCCTGGGGAAGCGGTGCCGGTTGCTTGCACCGAGGTAGACCCGGCAGGGTCCGGAAACTCATCGCGCCTTGTGCATCCCTCCCGAACTGGTCGGTTCGGTGTCGGACGGCTCGGTGTCCTCGCGGGCGGTGCGGAACCGGTTCTGGAAGCGGACGATGTTGGAGTCGGCCGGCAGGTACCGCGCGCCGCTGATGCACACAGTGGATGCGCGTCGTTGATGAACCTCGTCACCGAAGAGTACGTTGCAAGGAGGAGTGGTGATTCCGATGCGTACGGGCAGTGAACCGGTGACCGCGCGCAGTGCTCTGCGAGCGCGGTTCTGGCTGTGCATGTGGGGGCTGGCCTGGGCGGTCTTCGGTACGGCGGCGTTCGCGGTCGCCGGGCGCCCGGGCTGGGCGGCGGCCTGTGGGGTGCTGTGGCTGGTGGTCACCGCGGACATGACCATGGTCCTCAGACACATCCGGCAGGGTCCGCACTACCAGCCGGGCCGCGACGTGCCGCCGTACCAGCCGCCGGATGGCGGACCACCGTACCCGGGACCGAGGCCGAGACGGCCGTATCCCGGACCTCCGAGGCACCGGCATCCATGAGCGGCCGAGGCGCGCCGCTCAGCCGTCGAAGCGCGCCGCCTTCAGGTACTGCGGGTTCGGGTCCAGCGCGGCCGCGAGGCGGAAATGGCGTTTGGCCTGGTCGGGACGGCCCTGGCGTTCATAGGTGCGGGCCAGTGCGAAGTGCGCGAACGCGTTGTCCGGCTCCCGCTCCAGCACGATGGTGAACTCAAGCTCGGCGGGCCGCAGTTGGGCCGCGGCGAAGAACGCACGCGCACGGAGCAGGCGGGCCGCCGTGTTCTCCGGGTACGCGGCGATGACGCCGTCGAGCAGCTTCACCGCGCCCCGCGGATCCCGCGAGTTGAGCAGTTGCTCGGCTGCACGGAAGTCGATGACATGCGTCTCCGGGGTACGTCCGGTGGAACCGCTGGTCTCGGGCACGGCAGAGTCCTTCCCTCACTGCGGCACTTCAACGCCCGCGGAGGGAGCCGCTATTCCGACCCCTGTTCCGCGGAACGCGTGCGCGCCCGCCGTACGAGGTCCTCCCACACCTCTGCGACGCGCTTGTGCAGGGCGTCCAGGGGTACGTCGTTGTCGATCAGGATGTCCGCGATCTCCCGGCGCTGCTCGCGGGTCGCCTGCGCGGCCATACGCGCGCGGGCGTCCTCCTCGGTCATCCCGCGCAGCCGGACCAGCCGGTCGAGCTGGGTCTCGGTGCTCGCGTCCACGACGATCACGAGGTCGTAGAGCGGCGCCAGTGCGTTCTCGGTGAGGAGGGGCACGTCGTGGATCACCACGGCGTCATCGGCCGCGGCGTCCTCCAGCTCGCTGGAGCGGGCGCCCACCAGGGGGTGCACGATCGCGTTGAGGACGGCGAGCTTCTCGGGGTCGGCGAAGACGATCGAGCCGAGCTTGGGCCGGTCCAGGCTGCCGTCCGCGGTGAGGACGGCCTCGCCGAAGGCCTCGACCACGGCGGCGAGGCCGGGGGTGCCCGGCGCCACGACCTCACGCGCGATGCGGTCCGCGTCGATCAGTACGGCCCCGTGCTCCACGAGCAGCCGTGACACCTCGCTCTTGCCGGCGCCGATCCCACCGGTCAGGCCCACTCTCAGCATGTCCGGAAGCTTAGGCCCTGCCACTGACAGCGGGCCCGGCGGAGGTCAGTTCTCGCCCTCCCGCTCCGCCAGGAACCGCTCGAACTCGCGTCCGATCTCGTCGGCCGACGGGATGTCGACGGGCTCGGCGAGCATGTTGCCCCGGGTCTCGGCGCCCGCGGCGGCGTCGTACTGGTGCTCCAGGCCCTGGACGAGCGCGGTGAGTTCCTCGTCGCCCTCCTGGATCTGCCGGTCGATCTCCGTCTGTGTGCGGTGCGCGTCCGTGCGCAGCGAGTGCGCGACCCCCGGCAGCACCAGCCCGGTGGCGGCCGTGATGGCCTCCAGGACGGTCAGCGCGGCGTCCGGGTACGCGGAGCGGGCGATGTAGTGCGGGACGTGCGCGGCGACACCCAGGACCTCGTGCCCGGCCTCCATCAGCCGGTACTCCACCAGCGACTCGGCGCTGCCGGGGACCTGTGCCTCGTCGAAGGGGCTGCGGTGGCCCGGGACGAGGTCGGTGCGGTTGCCGTGCGGCGTGAGCCCCACCGGCCGGGTGTGCGGGACGCCCATGGGGATGCCGTGGAAGTTCACGGACAGGCGTACACCGAGCCGCTCCACGATCTGCCGTACGGCTGCCGCGAACCGCTCCCACTCCACGTCCGGCTCGGGCCCGGACAGCAGGAGGAAGGGGGCGCCCGTGGCGTCCTGGACGAGGCGGACCTCGATGGCCGGGACCTCGTAGTCGGTCCAGCGGTCCCGCTTGAAGGTCAGCAGGGGCCGGCGGGCCCGGTAGTCCACGAGCCGGTCGTGGTCGAAGCGGGCGACGAGCTGGTGGGGCAGTGAGTCGAGCAGCCGGTCGACGATCTGGTCTCCGGTCTCGCCCGCGTCGATGTATCCGTCGAAGTGGTAGAGCATGACAAGGCCGGCCGACTCCTGGGCGAGCGCCATGTCGACCACGGCGAGGCCCTTCGGCTCCCATGCGTACAAACCCTGCGGATCAAGCACTGTGACCGCTCCTCCTCGTGTTCGTCATCGTCAACACGCCCTGGAGCGGGGGCATTCCCGCGACACGCCGCTGATCAGGGATCTCGTGGAGCCGGTACGCACAAAGGGCACGGGCAACTCCCCAGGGGCGCGGGGCCGTGTCGATGTGCGGCTCCGCCGCGTGGGCGCGACAAGCCGCAGACGGCCCGCACGCGAAAGACGACGAACAGCCCCCGGAAATGCCTGAGGGGCCGTACCCGGAAAGGTACGGCCCCTCAGAGCCGGCTATCGGCTAAGCCTCAGCGGCAGCGATCAGCTCTGGCCGCCGGCCAGCTTCTCGCGCAGCGCGGCCAGCGCCTCGTCCGAGGCCAGCGCACCGGAGGTGTCGGCGCCCTCGGAGGAGTACGAACCGCCGGTCGCGGCCGGAGCCGCAGCCTCGCCGCCCTCGGCCGCAGCAGCGGCGTCGGCCTCGCGGGACTTGATGACCTGCTGCTGGTGCTGCTCGAAGCGGGCCTGCGCCTCGGCGTACTGGCGCTCCCACTCCTCGCGCTGCTTCTCGTAGCCCGGCAGCCAGTCGTTGGTCTCCGGGTCGAAGCCCTCGGGGTAGATGTAGTTGCCCTGGTCGTCGTAGGACGCGGCCATGCCGTACAGGGTCGGGTCGAACTCGACCGAGGCCGGGTCGGCACCGAAGGACTCGTTGGCCTGCTTCAGCGAGAGGCTGATGCGGCGGCGCTCGAGGTCGATGTCGATGACCTTGACGAAGATCTCGTCGTTGACCTGGACGACCTGCTCCGGGATCTCCACGTGGCGCTCGGCCAGCTCGGAGATGTGGACCAGACCCTCGATGCCCTCGTCCACGCGGACGAACGCACCGAACGGAACCAGCTTCGTGACCTTACCGGGCACGACCTGGCCGATCTGGTGGGTGCGGGCGAACTGCTGCCACGGGTCTTCCTGGGTCGCCTTCAGCGACAGGGAGACGCGCTCGCGGTCCATGTCGACGTCGAGGACCTCGACGGTGACCTCCTGGCCGACCTCGACGACCTCGGACGGGTGGTCGATGTGCTTCCAGGACAGCTCGGAGACGTGGACCAGACCGTCGACGCCACCCAGGTCCACGAAGGCACCGAAGTTGACGATCGAGGAGACCACACCGGAGCGGACCTGACCCTTCTGGAGGGTCGTGAGGAACGTCTGGCGGACCTCGGACTGGGTCTGCTCCAGCCAGGCGCGGCGGGACAGGACCACGTTGTTGCGGTTCTTGTCCAGCTCGATGATCTTGGCCTCGAGCTCCTTGCCGACGTACGGCTGGAGGTCGCGGACGCGGCGCATCTCGACCAGGGAGGCCGGGAGGAAGCCACGGAGGCCGATGTCGAGGATGAGACCACCCTTGACGACCTCGATGACGGTACCGGTGACGATGCCGTCCTCTTCCTTGATCTTCTCGATGGTGCCCCAGGCACGCTCGTACTGGGCGCGCTTCTTCGAGAGGATCAGGCGGCCTTCCTTGTCCTCCTTCTGGAGGACCAGGGCCTCGATCTCGTCGCCGACGGCGACGACCTCGTTCGGGTCGACGTCGTGCTTGATCGAGAGCTCGCGGCTCGGGATGACACCTTCGGTCTTGTAACCGATGTCGAGCAGGACCTCGTCCCGGTCGACCTTCACGATGACGCCGTCGACGATGTCGCCGTCGTTGAAGTACTTGATCGTCTCGTCGATCGCTGCGAGGAAGGCTTCCTCGTTACCGATGTCGTTGACCGCTACCTGCGGGGTGGTGGCGGTGGTCTCGGTGCTGCTCGTCATGTGGGAAAGGGCTCCGGTACGGACATTGAAGTCGTAGGTACTGCTTACGCCGGGAGCCCGTTTCGCTCTGCAGAAGCCGGACAGCCAAGGAAGCGCCCCACCAGAGACTGGTGATGGCGCCTCGACAACCGAGGGGACATACAACAGATGCGAGCGCAGCCTGCTACGTCTGAGGTGCGCAGGCCCGCAGCGCAACTTGTAGCATACGGGGGCAGCCGGACATGGTCAATGCGCGAAGTCGCACACCCGGGGCAGAACCCCGCACAACCGGCAGAAGAAACGTCCCTTGAGGCCACGAGGCCCGTGGGACCGCTTCCGTCATGGACCCCTTCCGGTTGGACGGAAGAGTACGACGAGGGAGCCGATCATCCAAGAGCCGGACGCATACGAGCCCGAAGGACCCGAGGCGCACGAGCCGGAGGCCACGCGACGTGACGCGGGCGTCGCGGAGAGCACACGGGCCAACCGGGGCTGGTGGGACCGCAACGCGGACGAGTACCAGACCGAGCACGGCACGTTCCTCGGCGACGACCGCTTCGTGTGGGGCCCGGAGGGCCTGGACGAGGTCGAGGCCGAGCTGCTGGGCCCGCCGGAGGAACTGAAGGAGAAGGACGTCCTGGAGATCGGCGCGGGTGCGGCGCAGTGCGCGCGCTGGCTGGCCGCCCAGGGCGCCCGCCCGGTGGCGCTGGACCTCTCGCACCGCCAGCTGCAGCACGCCCTGCGCATCGGCGGCTCGTTTCCGCTGATCTGCGCGGACGCCGGCGCACTGCCCTTCGCGGACGGCTCCTTCGACCTGGCCTGCTCGGCGTACGGCGCGCTGCCGTTCGTCGCCGACCCGCGGCTGGTGCTGCGCGAGGTGCGCCGGGTGCTGCGGCCGGGCGGCCGGTTCGTCTTCTCGGTGACGCATCCGATCCGCTGGGCGTTCCCCGACGAGCCGGGACCCGAGGGCCTGTCCGTGTCCTCCTCCTACTTCGACCGCACGCCGTACGTGGAGCAGGACGAGGACGGCCGCGCGGTCTACGTCGAGCACCACAGGACGCTCGGTGACCGCGTCCGGGACATCGCGGCGTCCGGCTTCCGGCTGGTGGACCTGGTGGAGCCGGAGTGGCCGTCCTGGAACACCTCGGAGTGGGGCGGCTGGTCGCCGCTGCGCGGCAGTCTGATCCCGGGCACGGCGATCTTCGTGTGCGAGAGGGACTGACCGGCCCCTGCCGATCACCGGGACCATGCGCGCGTGAGGGTCTGCTTCGCCGTCGTACGACACTGGGGGCGTGATCCGTTACGACGCCCTGGACGCGCTGCCCGTGCGTTCCGCCCTGACCGCTCTGACCGAGGCCCTGGAGGATGCCGGTACCGCCGTGCTCGTGGCACCGCCCGGCACCGGCAAGACGACGCTGGTCCCGCTCGTGCTGGCGGGGCTGGTCGGCGGCGGGTGCGCGCGGCGGGTCGTGGTGGCCGAGCCGCGCCGGATCGCGGCCCGGGCGGCGGCCCGGCGGATGGCCTGGCTGCTGGGCGAGCGGCCGGGCGAGAGCGTCGGCTTCACGGTGCGCGGCGAGCGGGTCGCCGGGCGGCACACACGCGTGGAGGTCGTGACGACCGGTGTGCTGCTGCAGCGGCTGCAGCGCGACCAGGAGCTGGCCGGCGTGGACGTCGTCGTGCTGGACGAGTGCCACGAACGGCATCTGGACGCCGACACGGTCGCTGCGTTCCTGTGGGACGTACGGCAGACCCTGCGGCCGGAGCTGCGGCTGGTGGCCGCCTCGGCGACGACGGACGCGGAGGGCTGGGCGCGGCTGCTGGGCGGGGCGCCCGTGGTCGAGGCGGAGGGCGTCGCCCATCCGGTGGAGGTGGTGTGGGCGCCTCCCGCACGCCCGGTACGGCCGCCGCACGGGATGCGCGTCGATCCGGCGCTGCTGGCGCACGTCGCCTCGGTGGTGCGCCGGGCGCTGGCCGAGCGGCACGGGGACGTGCTGTGCTTCCTGCCCGGGGCGGGCGAGATCGCGCGGGTGGCGGGGCAGCTCGGGGATCTCGGAGCGGTGGATGTGCTGCAGGTCCATGGACGGGCGCCGGCTTCCGTGCAGGACGCGGTGCTCGCTCCGGGGGCGCGGCGCCGGGTGGTCCTGGCGACCTCGGTGGCCGAGTCGTCGCTGACGGTGCCCGGGGTGCGGGTGGTGGTGGACGCGGGGCTCGCGCGGGAGCCACGGGTGGACCACGCGCGTGGGCTGAGCGGGCTGACGACGGTACGCGCCTCGCGGGCCACCGGACGGCAGCGGGCGGGGCGGGCCGGGCGCGAGGCACCGGGGGTGGTGTACCGGTGCTGGACGGAGGCCGAGGACGGGCGTCTGCCGGCGTTTCCGGCGCCGGAGATCAAGGTGGCCGATCTGACGGCGTTTGCCTTGCAGGCGGCTTGCTGGGGGGATCCGGACGCCTCCGGGCTGGCGCTGCTCGATCCGCCGCCGGGTGGAGGGATGGCGGCGGCGCGCTCCGCGCTGACAGCGGTGGGGGCGGTGGACTGCGTCGGTCGGGCGACTCCCACCGGAGTGCGGTTGGCTCGGCTGGGGGTGCACCCTCGGCTGGGGCGGGCGCTCCTGGATACGGCCGGCGAAGGTGCGGAAGTCGTCGCTCTGCTCTCCGAAGAAGTGCCTCGGGACTACGGGGATGATCTTGCCGGCGCGTTGCGCCGTGCTCGGCGCGGCGGTGACGCCTACTCTGCGCGGTGGACCGCGGAAGTAGGGCGGCTGCGGGCCGGCTCGGGGGAGTCTTCCCACCCGTCGTCCCCCGGCCGTCGGCCACAGGGCGCCGTCCGGGTCGGACGAGGCACCGGTGATGACGCGCTCGCTGCGCTTGTTGCCGCGCTCGCCTTTCCCGAGCGGGTCGCCAAGCTGGACGGGGGGTCGTACCTCATGGCGTCCGGGACCCGGGCCGAGCTGGCGGAGGGGTCCGGGTTGCGTGGGGCCCCCTGGATCGTCGTCGCCGTTGCCGATCGGCCCGCCGGGAAGGGGCACGCGCGTGTGCTGCTCGGGGCTGCCGTGGAGGAGGGGGTGGCTCTCGCCGCCGCCGGGACGCTGCTCGCCGAGCGGGACGAGGTGCACTGGGCCGACGGTGATGTCGTGGCCCGGCGTGTGGAGCGGCTGGGGGCCGTCGAGCTGGCCGTGCGGCCCCTGAAGGAGACCGAGCCGGCCCTCGTACGCGCGGCCCTCCTCGAAGGGCTGCGGCAGGAGGGGCTCGGGTTGTTGCGCTGGTCAGCGGACGCCGAGCTGCTGCGGCAGCGGCTGGCCTTTCTGCGGGCGCATCTCGGAGAGCCGTGGCCGGACGTGTCCGACGGTGCGCTCCACGCGCGCGTGGACGAGTGGCTGGAGCCGGAGCTGAGCAGGGCGCGACGGCGGGCCGATCTCGGGCGGATCGACGCAGGGCAGGGGCTGGCGCGGTTGCTGCCGTGGGCGAGCGGGCACGCCGCGCGGCTGGACGAGCTGGCGCCCGAGCGGATCACCGTGCCGAGTGGGTCCAGAATCCGGATCGACTATCGGGATCCCCGGCGGCCCGTACTCGCGGTGAAGCTCCAGGAGATGTTCGGGCTGCGCGACACGCCTGCCGTCAGCGGCGTACCGCTGCTCGTCCATCTGCTCTCCCCCGCCGGGCGGCCCGCCGCCGTCACGGCCGACCTCGCCTCCTTCTGGAAGGACGGCTACAAGGCCGTACGCGCGGAGCTGCGCGGGCGGTATCCGAAGCATCCGTGGCCCGAGGACCCGGCGACCGCCGAGCCCACCCGGCACACGAACGCGCGGCTCAGGCGCTGACCGGTTCGGGTTCCGTCGTCCGGGCCGGGGCCGGGTCCTCGGGGCGGCGGGCGCGGGCCTCCAGGTAGAGGGAGAAGGCCAGGAGCAGCAGGCCTGCCGTCAGGGAGGCCCAGGGCACGTACGAGGTGAGCATCAGGACCAGGGTGCGGTTGTGCTTGACCAGGGCGACCGTGTGCTCGGTGTAGTCCTCGCGCATCCTCACGTCCCCGGCGAACGCCGTGACCCTGTCCCGGCCGCCCAGCAGGGTGCCGCCGCGCAGCTCCTCCTTGTGGAGTTCCTCGCCGTAGACGGGTGCGCCGGTGACCGGTTCGACCCAGAACCTGCGGACGGTGCTGTACCAGCGGGTGGTGCCCGTCCTGGCGACCGATTCGGGGGTGATGCCCTGGACGGGCATGGTCTTCGGCATCGGGACCTTCGTCCAGGGGATGGTCTGTTCGAAGTAGTAGACCTTCAGGCCGCGGAAGGTCTGGGTGCCCTTGTAGTGGATGGGGCCGGCGGTGCGGGTCTGTGCGTCGAAGTACTCGTAGTCGCGTTTCTGTGTCAGGAAGGGCCACTTGAACTCGATGCCCTGACGGGTGACCGGGTCGCCGTCGACCATCTCGCCGGTGGCATGGACGGGGTCCTGGCTGTGGGCGTCGAAGATGTACCGCTCGGGGATGCGGGAGACCATCTTGCCGTCGGGTCCCTGCACGTAGGAGAGGCTGTCCCAGACCACGACCGGCCGGCCCGCCGTCTTCTCGATCTTCTTCGCGGCCTCCACATTTCCCTTGAGGGTCTGCACGATGGTGACCTTGGAGACCTTCTTCGCGCGCATGGTGCCGTAGTCGAGGAGGGTGGCGCCGTTGGCCTCCAGGACCATGTCCTGGTACTGGTTCGCGGGGATCCTGGCCAGGCGCGGGAAGGCGTACCAGCGCATGAGCGGGGACAGCGCCGCACAGAAGACGGCGCAGGCGAGCAGGACCAGGCTTGCCTTGCGGCGCATGGAGGGCCTCCCTCCCGGAGGGGCGCGGCTACGGATGCGAGGGCACCGTCGTCAGCAGCGGCTCGGGCGACGTCCGGCCCGACGGCGCGCCCGTCGCGCTGATGGTGAGGACGACGGCGAGCGCGAGGGCGAGACCGGTCGCGGCGGCGATCAGGGCGCGCATACGGACCTCCCGGCGGACGGTCTGTGTCCCGGCAGCTTGCTGATGGATCGTCAGGTCCGGCACCGTAGCAACGGGCGGGCGAGATGAGAACAGGGGTGCACCCATGAACGGGTGCGCCCTCCCCGCCGGTGCGGAGAGGGCGCCCGGGTCGCTGCGGGTCAGGAGGAGGCCGACGGGCTCGGGGACGGGGACGGGCTCGCCGAGGTGTCGTCGGCGGCGACCTTCAGCTCGACGGTGAGGGTGCCGCCGCCGGGGGTGGTGATGCGGAGCAGGAAGGTGCCGGTGGTGTCGTCCGCGTACAGCTTCGGCAGGGTCAGCAGGCCCTTGGCGTCGGTCTGGAGGCCGGTGAGGGTGCGTACGGGCTTGCCGTCGGCGTCCTTGAAGTAGGGGCCCTTGTCGTTCTCGGTGGTGTCCTTGTCGGACGTGATCAGGGTGGCGGTGGCCGCGACCTTGTCCGCGACGGCGCCCTTGTACGTCGCCTTCACCTGGACCTGGTCGGCGAACTCGCCGTCCGGGGTGCAGGTCAGCGGGGTGTCGCTGGTGCGGGCCAGGGTGTCGGCGGCGCGCTCGGTGACGGTGGCCGGGTAGTCGACGCCCTTGACCTTGCGGCCCACGACGGTGGCCGTGACCTTGAAGTCGCCGGTCTTCTCTCCCGCCTCCAGCGCCGGGGCGAGGGCGACGCCCTTGGCGTCGGTGGTGACCGTGGCCACGGTCTCGCCGCCGGTGAAGGTGGCGTCGGTGTCTCCGCTGATCGTGAACCGGACCCTGACCTTGGCGACGGACTTGTCGGCCTTGGTCTCGGCGCGGGTGCCGATCCGCTCGGTGAAGGAGTGGCCGGCCATCGCGGTGAGCTTGGCGGTGCCCGCGTCCTCCAGGTGGTCCACCGTGTCGGTGGGGGTCGGCGGGGTCGTCGGCGGGACGGGCGGCTTCGGCGGCTTGGGGTTCGGGTTCGGGCTGTCGTGCCCGTTGCCGGGCGTGCTGGGCTTGGGGTCCGGCTTGGGATCCGGCTTGTGCCGAGGCTTGGTCCTCGGCGGGTTGGAGTGCTTCCGGGGCTGGGCGCGCGGGATGTCGTCGTCGCTGCGGTGGGCGGGCAGACCGCCGGTGCCGTCGGGCACGGAGTGGGTGCCCTTGCGGTAGTACTCCAGCCAGTTGAGGACCAGGTTCAGATAGTCCTGCGAGTTGTTGTAGCTGAGGATCGCCTGGTGCAGGTCTCGCTCGTCCGAGAGGTCCCACCCGCTGCGGCACAGGTAGTGGCCGGCGGCGAGGGCGGCGTCGTAGACGTTGTTGGGGTCTTTCCTGCCGTCGCCGTTGCCGTCGCGGCCGGCCCAGGCCCAGGTCGACGGGATGAACTGCATGGGGCCGACGGCCTGGTCGTACACGCTGTTGCCGTCGTACGCGCCGTGGTCGGTGTCCTTGATGAGCGCGAAGCCGTTGCCGTCGAGGGCCGGGCCCAGGATCCGGCCGAGCGTGGTGCCGTCCGCGTCGACCCGGCCGCCGCGGGCCTGGCCCGACTCCACCTTGCCGATGGCGGCGAGCAGTTGCCAGGGCAGATTGCAGCCGGGCTTGGAGGAGCGCAGTTCGGCCTCGGCCTTCTTGTAGGCGTCGAGGACCGTCGCCGGGATACCGGCCTCGGCGTCACCCCGGGCCACGGGAGTGCCGGCGGTCGGCGAGGGGCTGGGATTGGGGCTGTTGAGCGGCGGCAGGTCCGTGTAGTACGGGGAGTTGCCGGTGGCGTTGTCGTCGGAGGACGTGTCGGGCACGGGGGCGGAGGCGCCGGCCGTGGTCTGTCTGCCGTGGTCCTCGCCGGTCGCTCCCGGAGCCTGGGACGCGGACAGAGCCGCGACCGCTGCCGCGGCCACGGCGGTGGTCGCCGCTCCCTTGCGCAGCCGCCTTCCGAAATGCGCCGCCATCGAGTGAACCCCTCCTGTGGACGCCCTGCGTCCGTCTCCGTCTATCTGCGTCTGCTCTGGTGTGACGGTTGACCCGGTGATCTGGTTGCCCTGTGTCGCCCTTGAGTCTCTGTGACGTGTGTTCGACCCCGAGCGCCCGGCAGGGGACGCAGGTGACCCTACGGCAACTTTCTTGGGGCCGGGAACCGTTCTGGCCCGTTTTCACCGGTTGGCCAACTGCCGTCGGCGCCTCCGGCTCCGGACGGGTGTCCCGCATACTGGACGGACTTGATCATCGGTCCGGCGCCGTGGCCGACGACCGCTCCAGGGGGCTCTGTTGCCGTTCACGCTCAGTCATGCCGCCGCCGTCCTGCCCGCGGTCCGCCGGGACGGGACCGGCCGTGGGCCGCTGGTGCCGGCGGTGCTCGTCGCGGGGTCCTTCGCGCCCGACATGACCTTCTATGGGGCGAGTGTCCTTCCGGGTGCCATGGAATTCGGCGCCGTCACACACTCGTTCGCCGGGGTCGGCACGGTCGATGTACTCATCTCCTGGACGCTGGTGGGGCTGTGGCTGCTCGTCCGAGAACCGTTGCTCGCACTGCTGCCCCGCAGCAGGCAGGGGCGGCCGGCCGTGCTGCTGCGCTGCGGTGCGCCACGCGCGCGGGTACGGGCCGTGTCGGTGGGGCGGTGGTACGGCTCCGCCGTGCTGGGCGCGCTGACCCATGTGGTGTGGGACGCGTTCACGCATCACGGGCGGTGGGGGACGCGACTGATACCGGCCGTCGGGCGGGGCGGCCCGGCGGGCATGCCGCTGTACTCGTGGCTGCAGTACGGCTCGTCCGTGGCGGGCGCGCTCGTCATTGCGGTGTTCGCCGTGCGTGCCCTCCGGCGGGCTCCGGCCGGAGAGCCGGTGGGGGTGCCCGTGCTGTGCAGGCGGGACCGGTGGTGGGCCGGCGCGGTGATCGGCGGCTGTGCGGTGGCCGGGGCGGTACAGCGGGCCGCGCGCTGGTGGTCGTCCAGGGGCACGCCGGAGCGGCCGTGGGAGCTGGTGCCCACCCTGTGCTTCGGGGTGGGCGCCGGGCTGGTCCTGGGGCTGGTGCTGTACGCCGTCGGCGTCAGGGTGTGGCGTCCGGGCCCGGTTCCGGACGGCCCCGGTGGGGTGGTCGGTGCGGGCCGGACGAAGCCGGTCGCTCGGTGAGGGACGCGACGAAGACCGTGAGGGTGGGCCGGGGACGCGATCTCGGGACCGCGGTGAGCGCGAGGGCGAGGTAGCCGCGGGCGAGGTCGGCCCACTGGCGCCAGTCCGGAGCGTGGCCCGCGTGGGCGGTCAGACCGGCGAGTCCGTGCCGCAGGTGCGTGGCGGCTCTGCGGACCGTCGCGGCCAGGTCGGCGGGGATGCGGGCGGTGCTTGCGTCGGCCGCGAGGGCCGGGACCGGCGAGGCGGGCATGGCCTGCGCCGAGGCGGTGTCCGCCCAGGCCCGGGTGTCTGCCTCGGGCGTCCGGCGGTGAAGCATGCGTATACCCATGCCCGCAGTTTTGCGGCTGTGGGGGGTGGGGGGCGTTTTGGCGGGGGCCACGTGAGTGACGGTTCCCTCCGGGGGTTCGGCCGGATTTGCGTGGGCGCCGGGTCACTGCGCAGGTGGGGTGGGCGGGAGTCGCGGGTTACGGCGCATCCGGCACCGCCGGTGTGCGCCGGGGGCTGAGCGCCGCTGCGGCGGCGAAAAAGCTGTCGGCGGCGCGCTTGTCGGCGGCGGCCGTGGTGGTTGGCGCGGTCCTCGTGTCCTCGTCGTGCTGTTGCCGGTACCGCTGCTGTGGAGGGGGCGTTGCAGGTCAGGGCGGCTGCGACGCCCCCTTCCACCGAGGCGCCGGCGGCTAGTGGGCTGCCGACTCCCAGTCCGGGCCCACGCCCACCGAGACGTCCAGGGGAGCGTGCAGCTGGACGGCGTTCGCCATTTCGCGGCGGACGATCTCCTCCGCGGCGGCCCGCTCGCCGGGGGCGATCTCCAGGACGATTTCGTCGTGGACCTGGAGGAGCATGCGGGACTTCAGGTCCGCTGCCCGCAGTGCGCTGTCCACCTTGAGCATGGCGATCTT
Source organism: Streptomyces sp. NPDC030799 (assembly GCF_055572255.1). Lineage (NCBI taxonomy): Bacteria > Bacillati > Actinomycetota > Actinomycetes > Kitasatosporales > Streptomycetaceae > Streptomyces > Streptomyces sp. NPDC030799. Next base: position 249,355 of record NZ_JBVIDS010000008.1, read on the forward strand.
GACGATATCGGCCGCCGTGCCCTGGATGGGCGCGTTCAGGGCCATGCGCTCGGCCGCCTCGCGGCGCTGGCGGTTGTCGCTGTTGAGGTCCGGCAGGTAACGGCGGCGGCCGAAGAGCGTCGCCGTGTAGCCCGTCGCCCGTGCCTCGTCGACCGCCCGGCGGAGGTAGTCCCGGACGCCGCCGAAGCGCTCGAAGTACGCGTCCATCAGGGCGCGTGCCTCCGCCGCCTCGATGTTCAGCTGCTGGGAGAGGCCGAAGGCGGACAGGCCGTAGGCCAGGCCGTACGACATCGCCTTGATCTTGCGGCGCATCTCCGCGTCCACCGCGCCGGGCTCGACGCCGAAGACCTGGGAGGCGGCGGTGGTGTGCAGGTCCTCGCCGGAGGTGAACGCCTGGATCAGGCCCTCGTCCTCGGAGAGGTGGGCCATCACGCGCAGCTCGATCTGGCTGTAGTCGGCGGTCATCAGGGACTCGAAGCCCTCGCCCACGACGAAGCCGCGGCGGATGGCCCGGCCCTCGTCCGTGCGGACCGGGATGTTCTGCAGGTTCGGGTCCGTGGAGGACAGCCGGCCGGTCGCGGCCACCGTCTGGTTGAAGGTGGTGTGGATACGGCCGTCACCCGCGACGGTCTTGATCAGGCCCTCGACCGTGACCCGCAGCTTCGCCTGCTCGCGGTGGCGGAGCATGATCACCGGCAGCTCGTTGTCGGTCTGGGTGGCGAGCCAGGCCAGGGCGTCGGCGTCGGTGGTGTAGCCGGTCTTGGTCTTCTTGGTCTTCGGCAGGGCCAGCTCCTCGAAGAGGACCTGCTGGAGCTGCTTGGGCGAGCCCAGGTTGAACTCGTGGCCGGCGGCGGCGTGCGCCTCCTTCACGGCCTGCTGCACCGCGCCCGCGAACATCTGCTCCATCGCTTCGAGGTGCGCCCGGTCGGCCGCGATGCCGTGCCGCTCCATGCGGGCGAGCAGGGCGGACGTCGGCAGCTCCATGTCGCGCAGCAGTTCCGCCGCGCCGACCTCTTCGAGGCGGGTCCGGAAGGCGGCACCGAGGTCGAGGACCGCGCGGGCCTGGATCATCAGCGCCTCGGCCTCGGCGCCCTCGTCGGTGCCGAAGGCCAGCTGGCCGTCGGCCGCGGCGGCGGGCGCCAGCTCGCGGTGCAGGTACTCCAAGGACAGCGCGTCCAGGTCGAAGGAGCGACGGCCCGGCTTGACGAGGTAGGCGGCGAGCGCGGTGTCCATGGTCACACCGTCGACGGACCAGCCGTGCTCGGCGAAGACGCGCATGGCGCCCTTGGCGTCGTGGAACACCTTGGGGCGGGCGGCGTCGGCCAGCCAGGCCGCGAACGCGTTCTCGTCGGCCTCGTCCAGCTCCGCCGGGTCGAACCAGGCCGCCGCTCCCCCGGCCGCGGCCAGGGCGACCTCGGCCACCGAGCCGGTGCCCAGCGCCCAGGTGTCGACGGTGGCGACGCCCAGGGTCTCGGCGCCGTGCTCGGCGAGCCAGCCGGTCAGCTCGCCGGTGTGCAGGATCGTGCCGTCCAGCTCCACGCCGTCGGTGGCGATCGGCGTGACCTCGGCCTCCTCGGTGCCGGGATCGACGGCGAAGAGGCGCTCGCGCAGGGACGGGTTGCGGATCTCCAGGGTGTCCAGGACCATCGCGACGGCCTTGCGGTCGTACGCGGCCCGCTCCAGGTCGGCGACCGACCTGGTCAGCTCGACCTGGCGCTCCAGCTCGGTCAGGACGCGGTTGAGCTTGACCGATTCCAGGTGGTCGCGGAGGTTCTGCCCGGCCTTGCCCTTGACCTCGTCGACGCGCTCGACCAGCTGCGCGAACGAGCCGAACTGGTTGATCCACTTCGCGGCGGTCTTCTCGCCGACGCCGGGAATGCCGGGGAGGTTGTCGGACGGGTCGCCGCGCAGGGCCGCGAAGTCCGGGTACTGGGCCGGTGTCAGGCCGTACTTCTCGAACACCTTCTCCGGGGTGAACCGGGTCAGCTCCGAGACGCCCTTCGTCGGATAGAGCACCGTGATGTTGTCGGTGACCAGCTGGAAGGAGTCACGGTCGCCGGTGACGATCAGCACCTCGAAGCCCTCGGCCTCGGCCTGGGTGGCGAGGGTGGCGATGATGTCGTCCGCCTCGAAGCCGTCGACGGCGAAGCGCGGGGCGTGCATCGCGTCGAGCAGTTCGCCGATCAGCTCGACCTGGCCCTTGAACTCGTCCGGGGTCTTGGAGCGGTTCGCCTTGTACTCGGTGAACCGCTCGGAGCGCCAGGTCTTGCGGGAGACGTCGAAGGCCACGGCGAAGTGCGTGGGCTCCTCGTCACGCAGGGTGTTGGCCAGCATCGACGCGAAGCCGTAGATCGCGTTCGTCGGCTGGCCGGTCGCGGTCGTGAAGTTCTCCGCGGGCAGCGCGAAGAACGCGCGGTAAGCGAGGGAGTGCCCGTCCATGAGCATCAGCCGGGGACGGGGGCCGCCGGGGGTCTTGTCGGTCTTCTTCGATGCTGTCTCTGCCACGTCCCCGATCCTGCCACGCCGCACTGACAGTCCGGGTCGCGTCCGGCTGGTGGCTGTGAGCACCGGCACAGCGATCGACGAGCGAGCGACGGACGGACGGAGGGAGGGCGGCCGGGGCGGGCAGGGGGCGGCACCGTTGTCGGTGGCGCGTGGGAGGATCGTCTGCGTACTCGGACCGCGCAGTCGAAGAGGAGCGTGCGATGGCGACGAAGCCGCCGAAGGGTGATCCGGTTCAGGACGCTCCGCAGGTCACGGGGCCGAAGCACGCGGCCGCGGGGCTGCCCGCCATCGGGCACACGCTGCGCATCGCCCAGCAGCAGATGGGCGTGCGGCGCACGGCGCTGACCTTGCTGCGGGTGAACCAGAAGGACGGGTTCGACTGCCCTGGCTGCGCCTGGCCGGAGCCGGACCACCGGCACAAGGCGGAGTTCTGCGAGAACGGCGCGAAGGCGGTGGCCGAGGAGGCCACCCTGCGCCGGGTCACCCCGGAGTTCTTCGCCGCGCACTCCGTGGCCGACCTGGCGACGCGGAGCGGTTACTGGCTGGGTCAGCAGGGGCGGCTCACGCACCCCATGTATCTGCCCGAGGGCGGCACGCACTACGAGCCGGTCGGCTGGGAGCGCGCCTTCGACATCGTCGCCGAGGAGATCGCCGCGCTCTCCTCCCCCGACGAGGCCGTCTTCTACACCTCGGGCCGTACCAGCAACGAGGCCGCGTTCCTGTACCAGCTCTTCGCACGCGAGCTGGGCACGAACAACCTGCCGGACTGCTCCAACATGTGCCACGAGTCGTCCGGGTCGGCGCTCAGCGAGACCATCGGCATCGGCAAGGGCAGCGTCCTGCTCGAGGACCTGTACAAGGCCGACCTGATCATCGTCGCCGGGCAGAACCCGGGCACGAACCACCCGCGCATGCTCTCGGCGCTGGAGAAGGCCAAGGCGAACGGCGCGAAGATCATCAGCGTCAATCCGCTGCCCGAGGCGGGCCTGGAGCGGTTCAAGAACCCGCAGACCCCGAAGGGCATGCTCAGGGGCGCCTCGCTCACGGATCTGTTCCTGCAGATCCGCATCGGGGGCGACCAGGCGCTCTTCCGGCTCCTCAACAAGCTCATCCTGGAGACGGACGGCGCGGTCGACGAGGAGTTCGTCCGCGAACACACCCATGGCTTCGAGGAGTTCGCAGACGCGGCCCGGGCCGCCGACTGGGACGAGACGCTGAAGGCGACCGGCCTCACCCGGGAAGAGATCGAGCAGGCCCTCGGCATGGCGCTCGCCTCGCAGCGGACCATCGTCTGCTGGGCCATGGGCCTCACCCAGCACAAGCACGCCGTCCCGACCATCCGCGAGGTGGTCAACTTCCTGCTGCTGCGCGGCAACATCGGCCGGCCGGGCGCGGGCGTGTGCCCGGTGCGCGGCCACTCGAACGTGCAGGGCGACCGCACGATGGGCATCTTCGAGCGTCCCGCGCCGGCCTTCCTGGACGCGCTGGAGAAGGAGTTCGGGTTCGCGCCGCCGCGCGAGCACGGCTTCGACGTCGTACGGGCCATCCGCGCGCTGCGCGACGGCGAGGCGAAGGTGTTCTTCGCCATGGGCGGCAACTTCGTCTCCGCCTCCCCCGACACCGAGGTGACCGAGGCCGCGATGCGCCGCGCGCGGCTGACCGTGCATGTGTCGACCAAGCTGAACCGCTCGCACGTCGTCACGGGCGCGCGGGCGCTGATCCTGCCCACGCTGGGCCGCACCGAGCGGGACCTGCAGGCGAGCGGCGAGCAGTTCGTGACCGTCGAGGACTCGATGGGCATGGTGCACGCCTCGCGCGGGCGGCTGGCGCTGGCGGGCCCGCAGCTGAGGTCGGAACCGGCGATCATCTGCGGCCTCGCACGCCGGGTGCTCGGCGCGGACAGCGTCGTGCCGTGGGAGGAGTTCGAGAAGGACTACGCGACGATCCGGGACCGCATCGCGCGCGTGGTCCCCGGTTTCCAGGACTTCAACGCGCGCGTGGCCCGGCCGGGCGGCTTCACGCTGCCGCACGCCCCGCGCGACGAGCGCCGTTTCCCGACCGCCACGGGCAAGGCGAACTTCACGGCGGCGCGGGTGGAGTATCCCGAACTGCCCGAGGGGCGGCTGCTGTTGCAGACACTGCGCTCGCACGACCAGTACAACACCACGATCTACGGCCTGGACGACCGGTACCGGGGCATCACGGGCGGGCGCCGGGTGGTGCTGGTGCATCCCGAGGACGCGCGGTCGCTGGGATTCGCCGAGGGGTCGTACGTGGACCTGGTCGGCGAGTGGAAGGACGGCGTGGAGCGGCGGGCGCCCGGTTTCCGGGTCGTGCACTACCCGACGACCCGGGGCTGCGCCGCGGCGTACTACCCCGAGACGAACGTCCTGGTCCCGCTCGACGCCACCGCCGACACGAGCAACACTCCGGCCAGCAAGTCCGTGGTCGTACGTCTCGAACGTCACACCGGGGCCACGGACGGCCGTCTGGAACAATCGGCGACCGACTGAGCGTTTGCTCAGCCAGGAGTCAGCTGGACCAAGAACGGAGCCGGGCCCATGGGCGAGCAGCAGCGAGTGAAGTTCCCGCAGGAGATCATCGACGAGTACGCGGCGCTCGGTGTCGACCTGCCCGCCCTGTTCTCGGCCGGGCACCTCGGCACGCGCATGGGTGTGCAGATCCTGGAGGCATCGCCGGACAAGGTCGTCGGGACCATGCCGGTGGAGGGCAACACCCAGCCGTACGGCCTGCTGCACGGCGGCGCCTCCGCGGTGCTGGCGGAGACCCTGGGTTCGGTCGGCTCGATGCTGCACGGCGGCCACTCGAAGATCGCGGTGGGAGTGGACCTGAACTGCACGCACCACCGCGGGGTCCGTTCAGGCCTGGTGACGGGTGTGGCCACGCCGGTGCACCGGGGCCGTTCGACGGCGACGTACGAGATCGTGATCAGCGACGAGGAGGGCCGCCGGGTGTGCAGTGCCCGGCTGACCTGCCTGTTGCGGGACGTGAACAAGGACGACGCGGCGCGCGTCCGGGGCGCGGGCGCCTGACGTCGACTCGGCGGGGCCCACGCGGCCCCGCCAAGCCGCCGTACCCCTCGAAGACTTGACGGCAGATCAGCCGACGGCCCACGAGTCCGCCCGGAAGCCTCGTCTTCTTTTCCCCCGCGTAACTCTCCGTAATACGCGTGCAATATACATTTGTGCATTCACTCCCGCCTCCCGGTGTGGACAACGCCCCTCGGGGCCCCCGGAAGTCGCCTGCAGCAACAGTGATGCGTCATTAGCAAATCGCCTGAGACACCTGAACTGATCATGGTGGGTCCTGCGGGTTCTCAGAATGCGGACGGGGTGAATCGGCCTGAATTCCTGTTTTCCACCCCACGCTGTACCGCTCTGCATTACCCCGTGTCATAACAAGAGCGTCACAGCCTTGGTCAAGCTCTCCTCCACGTTCCCTACACACGCTTAGAGTCACCGCCAGTCACCGCTCCATCGGGAGTTCGGTACCGGCGCGGCACCCACCGCTCCCCTTGTTCCGGGGGTGGAATGTGCCTGCGGAAAGGATCGATTGTGCGACAGCGTTCTCTGGTGATTCTTACCTCCGTGCTGACCACCGGAGCTCTGACTCTCACCGCGTGTGGCTCCCGCGACAAGGACAACAAGGGCGGCGACGGCGGCAACGTGACGGTCACGATCGGCGTCGACGCCCCGCTGACCGGCCAGAACTCCGCGACGGGTCTGGGTATTCAGTACGGCGCCCAGATCGCCGTCGACGACGCCAACAAGAACAAGACCGTCCCCGGCGTCACCTTCAAGATCAAGCCGCTGGACGACAAGGCGATCCCCGCCACCGGCCAGCAGAACGCCACCCAGCTCGTCCAGGACAAGAGCGTCCTCGGCGTCGTCGGCCCGCTCAACTCCGGTGTGGCCACGCAGATGCAGCAGGTCTTCGCCACCGCCAACCTGGTGGAGATCTCCCCGTCCAACACGGGAGTCGAGCTGACCCAGGGCAAGAACTGGCAGACCAGCAAGTCCCGCCCGTTCAAGACCTACTTCCGCACCGCGACCACCGACGCACTGCAGGGTGCCTACGCGGCGGACTACGCCTACAACGGCATTCACAAGAAGAAGGCGTTCGTCGTCGACGACAAGCAGACCTACGGCGCGGGCCTCTCCAAGATCTTCAAGGAGCAGTTCGTCAAGCAGGGCGGAAAGATCATCGGCACCGACCACGTCAACACCGGTGACCGCGACTTCTCCACGCTGGTCACCAAGATCAAGAACTCGGGCGCCGACATTCTGTACTACGGCGGCCAGTACGACGAGTCCGAGGTGCTGACCAAGCAGCTCAAGGACGCCGGCGCCAAGATCCCGCTGTTCGGCGGCGACGGCATGTTCACCCCGACCTACATCAAGACCGCCGGCAAGGCCGCCGAGGGCGACCTGGTGACCTCCATCGGTGTCCCGGTCGACACCCTGCCCGCCGCCAAGGACTTCGTGGCCACCTACAAGGCCAAGAAGTACCCCGGTGACTACGGCACTTACGGCTCGTACTCCTACGACGCCACCACCGCGATCATCAAGGCCGTCGGCCAGGTCGTGAAGGACGGCAAGATTCCGTCCGACGCCCGCAGCCAGGTCGTCGACGCCGTCCAGAAGACCTCCTTCGACGGCATCTCCGGCAAGATCTCGTTCGACGAGTACGGCGACACCACGAACAAGCAGCTGACCGTCTACCAGGTCACCAAGGGTGAGTGGAAGTCCGTCAAGAGCGGCACGGCCAACCCGAAGTAACCCACCCGAGCACACCGCCTCACCAGGGCCGCGCGGCGCAGACCACCGTCACCGCGCGGCCCGCCTTCTACCCCCCTTGACTCTCCCCACCCACATGGAGGCCATGCGGTGAACACCTTGCCGCAGCAGCTGGCCAACGGGCTGTTCCTCGGCTCGATGTACGGGCTGATCGCCATCGGCTACACGATGGTGTACGGCATCGTCCAGCTCATCAACTTCGCCCACGGCGAGATCTTCATGACCGGAGGTTTCGGCGCCCTCACGGTCTACCTCGTCCTGCCGGACGGCATATCCATGTGGATAGCCCTGCCGGCGATGCTGATCGGCGGTGCACTGGTCGCCGTACTCATCGCCGTCGGCGCCGAGCGTTTCGCCTACCGTCCGCTGCGCGGCGCGCCACGCCTCGCCCCGCTGATCACCGCGATCGGTCTGTCGCTCGCGCTGCAGCAGGCGGTCTTCAACTGGTACAACATCGACGGCGACGCCAAGTCCGCCCGGGTCTTCCCGCAGTTGCCGTTCGGCCCGCTGCACCTCGGCTCCGTGACCGTGCAGAGCGGTGACGTCTTCCTGATCATCGCTGCCCCGGTGTGCATGGCGGTCCTCGCCTTCTTCGTCCGGCTCTCCCGCACCGGCCGCGCCATGCAGGCCACCGCCCAGGACCCGGACACCGCCCAGCTGATGGGCATCGACACCAACCGCATCATCGTCATCGCCTTCGCCATCGGCGGCTTCTTCGCGGCCGTCGCCGGTGTCTCGTACGGCCTCAAGTACGGTTCCGTCTCCTACGACATGGGCTTCATCGCCGGTCTGAAGGCGTTCACCGCGGCCGTCCTCGGCGGCATCGGCAACATCTACGGCGCCATGCTCGGCGGCATCGTCCTCGGCATCGCGGAGGCCATGGCCACCGCCTACATCGCCGACATCCCCGGCATGCAGCAGCTCGGCGGCGGCGGCTGGGCCGCCGTGTGGGCCTTCGTCCTCCTCATCCTCGTACTCCTCTTCAGGCCACAGGGCCTGCTCGGCGAACGCGTCGCGGACAGGGCGTGAGCAGCATGACCGACATCACCACCCAGACCCCGGCCGAGGCTGCCGGGCACGGGCTCGTCCCGCTGCCCCTCGCCGTCGCGCGTCTGCTGATCGCCGTCGGCGCCGTGGGCACCATCGCCAGCACCTTCCTCAGCTGGACCTGGACGCCCGAATTCCCCGGCGACCTGACCTACTACGGATACCCGGCGGGCCTGCAGACCCTTGCCCTCGTGGCCGGCGCCCTCACCCTGCTGTTCGGGCTCACTCTGTGGAACGTCAAGGGGCTGCGCTGGCTGAACCCGGCGAACGCGGCCTCCCCCGTGCTGCTGACGGCCCTGTCGGCGTTCTCCGTCTGCTGGTTCACCGGCATCGCCATCGCCGTCGACCTCGGCGGTCTGGTCAACCTCGACCCCGGCGCCTTTGTCGCGATGGCGGCCTCCGCGCTGCCCGTCGTCGGCGCCCTCGCCCTGCCCCACCCGGCTCCGGGCACCGGCCTCCGCGGCTACGTCACCAAGCCGCAGCAGCCGCGCCCCGGCACGGTGTCCCCGCTCGCCGGGCGCGGGATCATCACCGCCGGCGTCGGGATCGCCCTGGTGACCTTCACCTACGGCATCGGCATCGACAACGACGCGAGCGAGACCTTCATCGGCTTCATGCTCCTCGTCGCCTTCGCCACCTGGGGTCTCGTCCACACCGGTCTCGTCGACCGCTACGCGACGATCTCGGCACAGCACAAGGGCTTCGCCGCGACCCTCGCCTTCGTCGCCGCAGTGGTCTTCCCCTTCACCCAGAGCGACGACCACAACGCCAACGTCGGCGTGAACATCCTGATCTTCGCCACCGTCGCCCTCGGTCTGAACATCGTCGTCGGCCTCACCGGTCTGCTCGACCTCGGTTACGTCGCGTTCCTCGGTGTCGGCGCCTACGCGGCCGCCCTGGTCTCCGGCTCGGAGTACTCCCGGTTCTCCGGTGTGCACTTCCCGTTCTGGGCCGCAGCCCTCACCGGCATGGCCGCCTCCCTGGTCTTCGGTGTGCTGATCGGCGCGCCGACCCTGCGGTTGCGGGGCGACTACCTGGCCATCGTCACGCTCGGCTTCGGTGAGATCTTCCGTATCACCGTCAACAACCTCGACGGCGACTCCGGGCCGAACATCACCCGCGGCCCCAACGGCATCACCCAGATCCCGGATCTGAACATCTTCGGCTTCAACCTGGGCGAGGCGCACGACATCGGGGGATTCACCCTGGGCCGGTTCGCCAACTACCTGCTCCTGATGCTCGTCGTCACGGCGATCGTCGTGCTCGTCTTCACCCGCGCCGCCGACTCCCGCATCGGCCGCTCCTGGATCGCCATCCGCGAGGACGAGACCGCCGCCACGGCCATGGGCATCAACGGCTTCCGCGTCAAGCTGATCGCCTTCGCCCTCGGTGCCTCCCTCGCGGGCCTCGCCGGCACCGTGATGGCACACGTCAACTTCAGCGTGAACCCGCAGCCCTACCAGTTCGCCGGCGCCGCCCCGCCCAACTCGGCCTTCCTCCTGGCCGCCGTCGTCCTCGGCGGCATGGGCACCGTCAGCGGCCCGCTGCTCGGCGCGAGCGTCCTCTACCTGGTCCCGGAGAAGCTCCAGTTCCTGCAGAACTACGAGCTGTTCACCTTCGGCATCGCGCTGATCCTGCTGATGCGCTTCCGCCCGGAGGGCATCATCGCCAACCGCCGCCGCCAGCTGGAGTTCCACGAGACCGGCCAGCTCGACGTACCGGCGCAAGCGACGCTGACCGACGATCCGGCCGTCACCAAGGCAGGGGCGTAAGGAACCATGACGACACCTGTACTCGAAGCCCGTGACGTCACGATGCGCTTCGGCGGTCTGACCGCCGTCCGGTCCGTCGACTTCACGGTCAACAGCGGCGAGATCGTCGGCCTCATCGGCCCGAACGGCGCCGGCAAGACCACCTTCTTCAACTGCCTCACCGGTCTGTACGTCCCCACCGAGGGCACGGTCGCCTACCAGGGCAAGGTGCTGCCGCCCAAGCCGCACCTGGTGACGCAGGCGGGCATCGCCCGCACCTTCCAGAACATCCGGCTCTTCGCGAACATGACCGTGCTGGAGAACGTCCTCGTGGGCCGCCACACGCGGACCAAGGAGGGCCTGTGGTCGGCGCTGCTGCGCGGCCCCGGGTTCCGCAAGGCCGAGAAGGAGTCCGAGGCGAAGGCCATGGAACTCCTGGAGTTCGTCGGCCTCGACGCCAAGCGCGACCACCTCGCCCGCAACCTGCCCTACGGCGAGCAGCGCAAGCTGGAGATCGCGCGGGCACTGGCGAGCGAGCCGGGCCTGCTGCTGCTCGACGAGCCGACGGCCGGCATGAACCCGCAGGAGACCCGGACGACGGAGGAACTGGTCTTCGCCATCCGGGACAAGGGCGTCGCCGTCCTCGTCATCGAGCACGACATGCGGTTCATCTTCAACCTGTGCGACCGGGTCGCCGTGCTCGTCCAGGGCGAGAAGCTCGTCGAGGGCACCTCCGAGGTCGTCCAGGCCGACGAGCGCGTCGTCGCCGCCTACCTGGGCGAACCCTTCGAGGGCGACCCCGGGGAGGCGGAGGCCACAGAGGTCGAGGCCGCCGAGGCCGCCGCCGAGGCCGGATCCGACGCCGGTCCGGCAGAGGAGTCCGACGCGGAGTCCGACGCCGGTCCGGCAGACGAATCCGACGCGGAGTCCGACGGGGCCGCCGACGCGGAGAGCACCAGCACCACCAAGGGAGAGGCCCAGTGACCGCACTGCTGGAGGTCGAGGACCTCAGGGTCGCCTACGGCAAGATCGAGGCCGTCAAGGGCATCTCGTTCAGCGTCGAGGCCGGCCAGGTCGTCACCCTCATCGGCACCAACGGCGCCGGCAAGACGACGACCCTGCGCACGCTCTCGGGGCTGCTCAAGCCCACGTCCGGGAAGATCGTGTTCGACGGCAAGCCGCTCACCGGCGTACCGGCGCACAAGATCGTCGCCCTGGGGCTCGCCCACTCCCCCGAGGGCCGGCACATCTTCCCCCGCCTGTCCATCGCCGAGAACCTCCAGCTCGGCGCCTTCCTCCGCAAGGACAAGGAGGGCATCGAGAAGGACATCCAGCGCGCCTACGACCTCTTCCCGATCCTCGGGGAGCGGCGCAAGCAGGCCGCCGGCACCCTCTCCGGCGGTGAGCAGCAGATGCTGGCCATGGGGCGCGCCCTGATGTCCCAGCCCAAGCTGCTGATGCTGGACGAGCCGTCCATGGGTCTGTCGCCGATCATGATGCAGAAGATCATGGCGACGATCTCCGAGCTGAAGTCGCAGGGCACGACGATCCTGCTGGTCGAACAGAACGCCCAGGCGGCGCTCTCACTCGCCGATCAGGGTCATGTCATGGAGGTCGGCAACATCGTCCTGTCCGGCACGGGCCAGGATCTGCTGCACGACGAGTCGGTCCGCAAGGCGTACCTGGGCGAGGACTAGGCCCGCGACGCCGGGATGATCCAAACGACACCCCCAGCTCCGCCGGTTCGGCCGGACACCGCGGCTCCGTCGTGTCCGGTCGCGCAGTTCCCCGCGCCCCTTGGTCGGCGCGGGGAACGTCGGCGGGAAGAGTCAGCCCTTCTTGGCCGCCTTCTTCTCCTCGCTGTCCGCGATGACCGCCTCGGCGACCTGCTGCATCGACATGCGACGGTCCATGGAGGTCTTCTGGATCCAGCGGAACGCGGCCGGCTCGGTCAGGCCGTACTCGGTCTGCAGGATGGACTTCGCGCGATCGACCAGCTTGCGGGTCTCCAGGCGCTGGGTGAGGTCGGCGACCTCCTTCTCCAGCTGCTTCAGCTCGGTGAAGCGGGAGACGGCCATCTCGATGGCGGGGACCACGTCGCTCTTGCTGAACGGCTTGACCAGGTACGCCATGGCGCCGGCGTCCCGGGCGCGCTCGACGAGGTCGCGCTGCGAGAAGGCGGTGAGCATCAGGACCGGTGCGATGGACTCCTCGGCGATCTTCTCGGCCGCGGAGATGCCGTCCAGCTTGGGCATCTTCACATCCAGGATGACCAGGTCCGGCTTGTGCTCGCGGGCCAGCTCGACGGCCTGCTCGCCGTCGCCGGCCTCACCGACGACGGTGTACCCCTCCTCCTCCAGCATCTCCTTCAGGTCGAGCCGGATCAGGGCCTCGTCCTCGGCGATGACGACACGGGTCGTCAGCGGAGGCACGTGCGACTTGTCGTCGTCGGGCGCGTCTTCGGGCTGGGGCGACTCGGCGGTCACGGGGGCTCCTCGTTCAGGCAGGGCACTGCTTACAAGAGCCTACCTAGCTACGGTATGGTGGACGCGCGGAGGGTCGGGGGAAACCTTGGATTCTGCGAGCCCCGGTAGCCCAATTGGCAGCAGGCAACGGATTCAAAACCCGTACAGTGTCGGTTCGAGTCCGACTCGGGGCACTTTTCCTTGGATTCCAAGGTCAGCCCTTTTGGCGGGCCCCTCTCGATGAGGGGCCCTTCGTCGTCGTAGGCCTCCCTACTTCGGGCTGTCGTCCTCGCCGATGTGGTGCACCCTGACCATGTTGGTCGAGCCCGAGACACCGGGCGGGGAACCCGCCGTGATCACCACGACGTCCCCCTTCTCGCAGCGGCCGTACTTCAGCAGCAGCTCGTCCACCTGGTCGACCATGGCGTCGGTGGAGTCCACATGCGGCCCCAGGAACGTCTCGGCACCCCAGGTGAGGCTGAGCTGGGAGCGGGTGGCCGGCTCCGGGGTGAAGGCGAGCAGCGGGATCGGCGAGCGGTAGCGGGACAGCCGGCGGGCGGTGTCTCCCGACTGGGTGAACGCCACCAGGAACTTCGCGCCGAGGAAGTCACCCATCTCGGCGGCGGCCCGGGCGACCGCACCGCCCTGGGTGCGCGGCTTGTTCCGCTCGGTCAGCGGCGGCAGGCCCTTGGCGAGCATGTCCTCCTCGGCCGCCGAGACGATCTTCGCCATGGTGCGCACGGTCTCGACCGGGTACTTGCCCACGCTCGTCTCGCCCGAGAGCATCACCGCGTCCGTGCCGTCGAGGACCGCGTTGGCCACGTCGGAGGCCTCGGCGCGGGTCGGCCGGGAGCTGTCGACCATCGAGTCGAGCATCTGGGTGGCGACGATGACCGGCTTGGCATTGCGCCTGGCGAGCTTGACCGCGCGCTTCTGCACGATCGGCACCTGCTCCAGGGGCATCTCCACGCCCAGGTCGCCGCGCGCGATCATGAGCCCGTCGAAGGCGGCCACGATGCCGTCGAGGTCCGCCACGGCCTGCGGCTTCTCGACCTTGGCGATCACCGGGAGGCGGCGGCCCTCCTCGGCCATGATGCGGCGCACGGGCCTGACGTCGTCACCGGTGCGGACGAAGGAGAGGGCGATGACGTCGAAGCCGGTGCGCAGCGCCCAGCGCAGGTCGTCCTCGTCCTTCTCGGAGAGGGCGGGGACGGAGACGGCGACTCCGGGGAGGTTCAGGCCCTTGTGGTCGGAGATCACGCCGCCCTCGACCACGCGGGTGCGGACGCGGGGGCCGTCGACGGCGATGACCTCCAGGCAGACCTTTCCGTCGTCCACGAGGACACGCTCCCCGGGGGTGACGTCGGCCGCGAGACCGCCGTAGGTGGTGCCGCACTGGTGCCGGTCGCCCTCGACGCCCTCCTCCACGGTGATGGTGAAGGTGTCGCCGCGTTCAAGGAGTACCGGTCCTTCGGCGAATCGGCCGAGCCGGATCTTCGGACCCTGAAGGTCGGCGAGGATTCCGACGCTGCGGCCGGTTTCGTCGGCCGCCTTGCGCACGCGCTGATATCGCTCCTCGTGTTCGACGTGCGTGCCATGGCTGAGGTTGAACCGGGCGACGTCCATTCCGGCCTCGACCAGTGCCTTGATCTGGTCGTACGAGTCGGTGGCGGGCCCCAGAGTACAGACGATCTTTGCTCGGCGCATAAGTCGAGCCTAGGCCTTACCCGCGGGTAGCGATTCCGGAGCGGATGTCCGCTCAACAACCTTTGGGTGAAGCCTTATTGACAAGTGTTGAATTGTGCGGCGACTCGCTCCGATGAGCGAGCCGGCCGGCCGTTCCCTACCTCACTTCGACCAGCGGTGTGAGCCGCGGTGCCTGCCGGGCCCGCGGGATCCGGGGCCGGGACTCCTGGAGGCCGAAGGTGGTGAAGGCCGTGCGGGTGGGCAGCGTGTACGGCTCCTTTCCGGTGAGGGAGTTGAGGATGCCGGCGCTGCGCCAGGCGGCGAGGCCGAGGTCGGGCGCGCCGACACCGTGGGTGTGCAGTTCGGCGTTCTGGACGTACACCGAGCCGGTGACCGAGGGGTCGAGAACGAGCCGGAACTCCTCGTCGATCCGCGGGCGTTCGCTGCTGTCGCGGCGCACATAGGCGTCGAGCCCGGCGAGCAGGCGGCCGAGAGGGCGCTCCCGGTAGCCGGTGGCGAGGACGACGGCGTCCGTCGTCAGCCGGGAGCGGCTGTTCTGCTGGAGGTGTTCCAGATGCAGCTCGATCTTGGTGGTGGCGATGCGGCCCGCCGTACGGACCCGGACGCCGGGGGTGAGGACGGCGTCGGGCCAGCCGCCGTGCAGGGTGCGCCGGTACAGCTCGTCGTGGATGGCGGCGAGGGTGCCGGCGTCGATGCCCTTGTGCAGCTGCCCCTGGGCGGCGACCAGCCGGTCGCGGACGGGCTCGGCGAGGGCGTGGAAGTAGCGGGTGTAGTCGGGCGTGAAGTGCTCCAGGCCGAGCTTGGAGTACTCCATCGGCGCGAACGCCTCGCTGCGGCCGATCCAGTGCAGCTTCTCGCGGCCGGCGGGGCGGTGGCGCAGCAGGTCGAGGAAGACCTCGGCGCCGGACTGTCCGGAGCCGACGACGGTGACGTGCTCGGCGGCCAGGACGGCGGAGCGGTGGTCCAGGTAGTCGGCGGCGTGGATGACGGGCACGCCCGGGGCGTCCACCAGCGGCTGGAGCGCGTCGGGCACATAGGGAGCGGTGCCGACGCCGATGACGACGTTCCGGGTGTAGGTACGGCCCAGGGCCTCCGTCTCGCCGTCGGCGCCCAGCTGGGTGAAGTCCACCTCGAACACGTCCCGTTCGGGGTTCCAGCAGACCGAGTCGACCTGGTGGCCGAATCTCAGCCCGGGCAGGCTCTGCGCGACCCAGCGGCAGTAGGCGTCGTACTCGGCGCGCTGGATGTGGAAGCGCTCGCCGAAGTAGAAGGGGAAGAGCCGTTCGTGCGTTCTGAGGTAGTTCAGGAAGCTCCAGGGACTGGTCGGGTCGGCGAGGGTCACCAGGTCGGCCAGGAAGGGCACTTGGATGGTGGCACCCTCGATGAGCAGGCCGGGGTGCCAGTCGAAGCCGGGGCGCTGTTCGTAGAAGACGGCGTCCAGTTCGGCGAGCGGATGGGCGAGGGCGGCCAGGGAGAGGTTGCACGGTCCGATGCCGATACCGACCAGGTCGCGGGGGGAGGCCGGCTCGTGGCATGGGGGGTTGGTCATGCGAGGGTGCCTTCTTCCACGAGTTTCAGGAGCTGGGCCAGGTCGCCCGGCCGGGTGTGCGGGTTGAGGAGCGTGGCCTTGAGCCAGAGCCGGCCGTCGAGCCGGGCGCGCCCCAGGACGGCCCGGCCCTCGTGCAGCAGCCTGCGGCGTACGGCGGCCACGGTGTCGTCGGCGGCGCCTGCGGGCCGGAACAGGACCGTGCTGATCACCGGCCGGTCGTACAGCTCGAAGCCGGGGTGTTCCTGGATCAGCGCGGCGAACTCGGCTGCCCGGGCGCAGACGTGGTCGACCAGGGCGCCGAGTCCGGTGCGGCCGAGGGTCTTCAGGGTGACGGCGGTCTTGAGGATGTCGGGGCGGCGGGTCGTGCGCAGGGAGCGGTCGAGCAGGTCGGGGAGTCCGGCCTCGGTGTCGTCGTCGGCGTTCAGGTAGTCGGCACGGTGGTGGAGCACGGCGAGTTCGGCGGGGCGGGCGACGGCGAGGAGGCCGGCGGCGACCGGCTGCCAGCCGAGCTTGTGCAGGTCGAGGGTGGCGGTGTGGGCGGCCTCCAGGCCGGCGAGTTTCTCCCGGTGCCGGTCGCTGAAGAGGAGGCCACCGCCGTAGGCGGCGTCGATGTGCAGGCGGGCGCCGTGGGCGGTGCACAGTCCGGCGATCTCCGGCAGCGGGTCGATGAGCCCGGCGTCCGTGGTGCCGGCGGTGGCGGCGACCAGCAGTGGGCCGGAGAGCGCGGTGAGGGCCTCGTCGAGGGCGGCGAGGTCGAGCGTGCCGGCCGCGGCCGGGACGACGACCGGGTCGGGCAGGCCGAGCAGCCAGGCGGCGCGCGGCAGCGAGTGGTGGGCGTTGGCCCCGCACACGAGGCGCACGCTGCCGCCGTGGGCCTCGCGCGCCAGCAGCAGGGCGAGCTGGTTGGACTCGGTGCCTCCGGAGGTGACGAGGGCGTCGGCGAGCCCTGCGGCGTGGGCGAGTGCGCGAGTGACGGCGGATTCCAGGGCGGAGGCGGCCGGGGCCTGGTCCCAGGAGTCCAGGGACGGGTTGAGGGCGCTGACGGCGAGGTCGGCGGCGGTGGCCACGGCGAGCGGGGGGCAGTGCAGATGGGCGGCACACAGCGGGTCGGCCGGATCGGCGGCGCCCTCCGCCAGGGCCTGCACGAGGGCGTGCAGGGCATCGGGGTCGCCGTGGTCCGCCAGGACGTCCCCGAGGACATCGGCGACGCGCGCGGCGACGGCCTCGGGTCCCCCGGCGGGCAGCGGCCCCCCGCGCTCCCGGCTTCCGGCCGCGAGCGCGTCGAGGACGGTGCCGAGGAGGGGGCGCAGGGTGCCGGGACCGTGGGGGCCCGAGGCGAGGGGCGGCGTATGCAGAGGTTCCGCACCGCTCATCGGCTGTCCTCCCGCTCATAAGCTGACCTTCGGTATCCAGCTTGTACGGGAAGAGGACCGCTTGTCCCGAAAGGACGACGATCGCACCCGAAAGTGGGTACTGCCGTGTGAGGAAGGCGTGTTGGGGAAGAGCCTGGGTTTCGGGCGAGCCGTTCAGCCCCCTCCGCCGGAGTCCTCCCCGTGGTCCCGGGCCCGCTGAGCGCCGGCGCGACGGCAGGGACCAGCCACGCCCCGGATCACCGGATCTGCTTCTCCGGCAGCCCCTTTCCCTTCCGTTCCTCCTGTCCGCCGTTCTCCGCCTGCGCCCCCTGCTCCTGCCTGCCGCGCACCCGCAGGGCGCGGGCCAGGTCGTCGAGACGGTCGGCGAGGGTGCGGCGCAGGGCCGGGGTGGGGTCGGCGTCGCGCAGACAGGCCTCCCCCAGCAGCAGGTTCTCGGTGTCGACGGCATGCGCCGGGAAGGCCCAGCGGCCGGCTGCGACCGCTATGGCGGGGCCGCGCCGGGCGCTGACGGCGACCGCGTCCGCGTAGAAGCGCGGCACGTACTCCCGCACCAGATCGGCCTGTTCGGGCTGCCAGAAGCCCTGGGCGGTGGCCGTGAAGAGGTAGTTGGACAGGTCGTCGCCGGCGAACATCGCCTCCCAGGCCGCGCGCTTGGTGTCCGGGTCGGGCAGGGCGGCCCGGCAGCGGGCGGCGCCCTCCTGGCCGGTGGCGGAGGGGTCGCGCTCCAGCTCGGCGGCGATGGCGGCCTCGTCGGTGGCGCCGAGCGCGGCGAGCCGGCCGAGGATGCGCCAGCGCAGCTCGGGGTCGAGTTCCGGACCGCCGGGCACCGTGCCGTCGGCGAGCCAGGCGGCGATGGTGTCGGGGTGGGCGGCCACGGAGATCAGGTGCCGTACGGCGATCAGGCGCAGGCCCGGGTGGTCGCCGTCCTCGGTGCGGCGCAGCAGGTCGCGGCAGAGGGCGGTGAGGGTCGACAGGGCGGCCGGGCGGTCCTCGGGCCTCAGGTACTGGTCGGCGATCTGCCCGGAGGCGAAGGCGAGGACGCCCTGGGCGAGGGCCAGGTCCGTCTCGCGCGGGAGGTGTGCGCGGGCCGCCTCCAGGTAGGCCTCGGGCGGGAGTTCGCCGTCGCGCACGGCGTCCCGCAGGGCGTTCCAGACGACCGCGCGGGTGAGCGGGTCGGGCAGGCCGGACAGGCCGGAGCGGACCGTGGCGAAGGACTCGGCGTCGAAGCGGACCTTGGCGTAGGTGAGGTCGCGGTCGTTGAGCAGCAGCAGCGCGGGACGCTTGCCGATGGGCTGCGGGGCGGTCTGCGGGACGTCGACGTCGAGGCGCTCGCGCAGCACCAGCCGGCCCTCGTCGGCCACGTCGTGGTCGTACAGGCCGGCGGTGAGGCGGTGCGGGCGGGCGCCCGTGCGGTCGACGGTCAGGGTGCAGCTGCCGTCGGCGGCGGCGATGACCGGCGTGAGCTGGTCCACGCCGGTGGTGCGCAGCCAGCTGTCGGCCCAGGCGGGCACGTCGCGGTCGGTGGCGGAGGCGAGGGAGTCGATGAAGTCGGCGAGGGTGGCGTTGCCGAACCTGTGCCGGGCGAAGTGGGTGTTGATGCCGGCGAGGAAGTCCTTCTCGCCGAGCCAGGCGGCCAGCTGGCGCAGCGCGGAGGCGCCCTTGGCGTAGGAGATGCCGTCGAAGTTGAGCAGCGCGGAGGCCGTGTCGTCGACCTTCTCGGGGGCGACCGGGTGGGTGGTGGGCCGCTGGTCGGCGTCGTAGCCCCAGGCCTTGCGGGTCACGCCGAACTCGGTCCAGGGACCGGTGAAGCGGGTTGCCTCGGCGGTGGTCTGGTAGCCCATGTACTCGGCGAAGGACTCGTTGAGCCAGATGTCGTCCCACCACTTGAGCGTGACGAGGTCGCCGAACCACATGTGGGCCATCTCGTGTGCGATGACCATGGCGCGGGTCTGCCGCTCGGTGTCGGTGACGGCGGAGCGGTAGACGAAGTCGTCGCGGAAGGTGACCAGGCCCGGGTTCTCCATGGCGCCCGCGTTGAACTCGGGGACGAACGCCTGGTCGTAGGAGTCGAAGGGGTACGGCTCCTCGAACTTCTCGTGGTAGCGGTCGAAGCACGCGCGCGTGACGTCGAAGATCTCGTCGGCGTCGGTGTCGAGGTACGGCGCGAGGGAGCGGCGGCAGTGGATGCCGAAGGGCAGTCCCTGGTGCTCGGTGCGCACCGAGTGCCAGGGGCCGGCGGCGACGGCGACCAGGTAGGTGGAGATCAGCGGGGTGGGTGCGGCCTGCCAGACGCCGTCGCCCCGGTGCTCGGTGACGCCGTTGGCGAGTACGGTCCAGCCCTCCGGCGCCTTGACGGAGACCTCGAAGACGGCCTTGAGGTCGGGCTGGTCGAAGGCGGCGAAGACGCGCTGGACGTCGTCCATGAACATCTGCGTGTAGACGTACGTCTCGCCGTCGCTCGGGTCGGTGAAGCGGTGCATGCCCTCGCCGGTACGGGAGTAACGCATGGCCGCGTCGACACGCAGTTCGTGTGCGCCCGCGGCGAGGTTCGTCAGCGCCAGCCGGCCGTCCTGCAGCGACTCGGGGTCGAGGGGCGCCCCGTCGAGCGTGACAGCGCGCAACTCGGCGGGCTTCAGCTCGACGAACGTGTCCCCGGCGGACCGCACGGTGAACCGGATCACGGTACGGGAGTCGAAGGTCTCGTCCCCGGTCGTGAGGTCCAGTTCGACGGTGTAGCGATGGACGTCGAGGAGCTGTGCTCGGAGCTGCGCTTCGTCGCGCGTGAGTACGGACATGCAGGCCATGCTGCCTGATCCCGCTGACACCGCACAGAGGGTGGGCAACTTCACGCCTTATGTCCCACTCGTCCCCCAGCCACTCCCCCGAGCCGGTCCCGCGAGCCAGTCCCCCGGCCCCGTGTCCCGACCCGTCCCCCCGCCCGGCCGCGCGCGCCTCGGCGCGAGATCAGGCCTGCGTCTGCTGTCCGTTGGCGGCGTCCTCGGCGATGCGCTCGTGGTGGCGGATCACCTCCGCGATGATGAAGTTCAGGAACTTCTCCGCGAAGGCCGGGTCGAGTTTGGCGTTCTCCGCCAGGCGGCGCAGCCGCTCGATCTGGCGGGCCTCACGGGCCGGGTCGGCGGGCGGCAGCTGGTGCACCGCCTTGAGCCTGCCGACCTGCTGGGTGGCCTTGAAACGCTCGGCGAGCAGGTGGACGACGGCCGCGTCGATGTTGTCGATGCTGTCGCGCAGCCGCTCCAGCTCCTGACGGACCTCGGGGTCCACGTCACCGTTTCCGATGTTGCTGGTGGTCATGGGCGTCAGCCTAGGGGGTCGCCGGGCCCGGCCTCGGCGGTGTCCGGAGAGTGGATCATCGGCGGATCGTCGGGGTCCGGGACGCGGTCGCTCCAGCCACCGGGGACAGTGCGGCCCTGCTGGGCGCGGAAGCGGGCCGGTGCGAGGCCCACGCGGCGGGTGAACAGCCGGGAGAAGTAGGCGGGGTCGTCGTAGCCGACGCGGCGGGCGACGGCGGCGACGGGCAGCTCGGTGGCGGCGAGGAGTTCCTTGGCGCGGCCGAGGCGGATGCCCAGCAGATAGTCCTTCGGGCTGCAGCCCGCGGCCCGGCGGACGGCGCTGCGCAGCTCGGCGGGGGTCATGCCGTGCACGCGCGCGTGGTCGGCGACGCTCATCGGCGTGCAGGCGTCCCGCGCGAGCGCCTCGAGCACCTGGTCGCCGTCCGGGGCGAGGTCGGCACGGGCACGGCGCAGGGCGACGAGGAGCTCGTGCACGGCGGCGCCGGTCTCCACCTCCAGCAGCGGGTTGCCACGGCGGGCGGCACGGGCGATACGGGCGACCACCGCGCGGGGCCCGGAGGCGTCGGAGAGCGGGACGACGGGCCGGTCCGGCTCGATGTAGCCGAGTTCGGTGTATGTGGCGGTTGCGGGTCCCGCGAAGTCCACGAAGCCCTCGTCCCAGCCGGTGTCCGGGTCGGGCGCGTAGTGGTGGGACACACCGGGGGTGAGCCAGAGCAGCGCGGGCGCGGTGACGGTCGTACGGCGGCCGTCGGCACCCCGGTACCAGCCGCCGCCCGCGTTGATCACGACGGCCACGTGGTGGTCGAGGGTGCGCGGGCCGACCGTGGGCAGCACGCCGTGCTGGAGGCCGACGCCCAGGCACACCAGGCCGAGGCCGTGGTGGGCGGGGCCGGGGCTGAAGAACCGCATCCAGGTCTGGTACATCGGTGCTCCTCCCGGCGTCGGCGGCCGCGGACTTTTGTCCAAGCAGCGCCGATCTTCGTCCATGGTGCTGACCGCCGGAAGGGGTGAGGCTGAGGCGCATGAGCGAGTTCACGGTGGGGGCACGCGACTTCCTGCTGGACGGGCGGCCGCTGCGGCTGCTGTCCGGGGCGCTGCACTACTTCCGGGTGCACGAGGGGCACTGGCGGCACCGCCTTGCGATGCTGCGTGCGATGGGCCTGAACTGCGTGGAGACGTATGTCCCCTGGAACCTGCACCAGCCCGCCCCGGGCGGCTACCGGGACGTGCAGGCGCTCGGCCGGTTCCTGGACGCGGTGCGGGAGGCCGGCCTGTGGGCGATCGTGCGGCCGGGCCCCTACATCTGCGCCGAGTGGGAGAACGGCGGACTGCCGCCCTGGGTGACGGGCGAGCCGGGCACGCGCGTGCGCACGCGTGACGAGCGTTATCTGTCGCATGTGAAGCACTGGTTCCACCATCTGATGCACCAGGTCGTGCCCCGGCAGATCGACCGCGGCGGCCCGGTGATCCTGGTGCAGGCCGAGAACGAGTACGGCAGCTACGGCAGCGACACCGGCCATCTGGAGGAGCTGGCCGCTCTGCTGCGCGCCGAGGGCGTCACGGTACCGCTGGTCACCTCGGACGGCCCCGAGGACCACATGCTGACCGGCGGCTCGCTGCCCGGGGTGCTCGCCACGGTCAATTTCGGCTCCCACGCGCGCGAGGCCTTCGGGACACTGCGCCGACACCGCCCCGAGGGCCCGCTGATGTGCATGGAGTTCTGGTGCGGCTGGTTCGACCACTGGGCCGGCGAGCATGTCGTACGGGACCCGGAGGAGGCCGCCGGGGCGCTGCGGGAGATCCTGGAGTGCGGGGCGTCGGTGAACCTCTACATGGCGCACGGCGGCACCAGCTTCGGCGGCTGGTCGGGCGCCAACCGGGGCGGCGGCGAGCTGCACGAGGGCCCGCTGGAGCCCGATGTGACCTCGTACGACTACGACGCCCCGGTGGACGAGTACGGCCGCCCCACGGAGAAGTTCTGGCGCTTCCGCGGGGTGCTGGCCGCGTACCACTCCGAACCGCTGCCCGAACTCCCGCCCCTGCCGGCCCCGTTGGCCCGCCCGACGGAGGTCACGTTCGACGGCTGGGCGCCCTTGGGTGACGTCCTGGAGACACTGGGCGGCGCGGAGACGGTCGCACCGCTGCCGCCCTCCTTCGAGGAACTGCACGTCACCCGCGGCCTGGTGCGCTACCAGGTCGACGTGCCCGGCCCGCGGCAGCCGTACCCGCTGACCCTGCGCGGGCTGCGGGACCTCGCGGTGGTGTACGTCGACGGGGAGCGGGCCGGGGTGCTCACCGAGGAGGAGCCGCGCCTGAAGGAGCCGGTGGCGGGCCCCGCGCGCGTGGAGCTGTGGGTGGAGTCCCTCGGGCGGGTGAACTACGGGCCGCGCTTCGGCGAGGTGAAGGGCATCACCGGCGGCATCCTGCACGAGCGGCAGTTTCTGCACGGGGTACGCGCGCGTGGCCTGGATCTGGGCGCGTTCGACGGGGGCGTGGACGCGGTGCCGTTCGGTGCCCTGCCGCAGGAGGGCGCACCGGGCCTGTACCGGGGCTCGGTCGTGGTCCACGGAGCCGGCGACGCCCGGCTGGAGCTGCCCGGCAGGACCCGTGGCTTCGTCTGGATCAACGGCTTCAACCTGGGCCGTTACTGGTCGGTGGGCCCCCAGCGGTCCCTGTACGTCCCCGGCCCGGTGCTGCGGGAGGGCGCGAACGAGGTGTGGGTGCTGGAGCTGCAGCAGACGGACGCGGACCACCCGGCGCCGCCCCGTCTGCTGCCCGTGTGACCAGCCGTCCCCGCCGCCTACAGTGGAAAGGGGTTCCGGCGTCTTTGGGGGTGCGGACGTGGCGAACGGCGGACCGGTCCAGCACGGCTACCCGCACCTGGAGACGGTGCGGGCCGCCATCACCGCGCTGTACAAGCGCCTGTCCTACACCACCGTCCAGACGTTCTCGACCAGCGTGGTCCCCGCCGACGTGGCCTTCTGCGACACCGACGACCTGCATCTGGGCGCGCAGCGGGTGGCCCGCGAGATCGTGCGGCACTTCCGGCTGCCGGACGCGCGGCTGATCGTCGGCTTCCGGGAGATGACCCATGCGGCGAACGTCGAACTGGCGGCCGGTCCCGAGTACTTCGTGGAACTGAACGACCGTTTCCGCACCCACCGCAGGGACATCGGCGCGGCGCTCGCCCACGAGGTGGCGCACGTCTACCTGCACCGCCTGGACCTGTCCTTCCCGACCACGGCGGAGAACGAGATCCTCACGGACACGGTGACGACCTACCTGGGTGCGGGCTGGCTGCTGCTGGACGCCTACCGGGAGGACGCGGTCTCCTCGCAGAAGCTCGGCTACCTCACCCCGGAGGAGTTCGGTTACGTCCTGGCCAAGCGGGCGCTGCTCTTCCAGGAGGACCCCTCGGTGTGGTTCACCAGCCCGCAGGCCTACGACGCGTACGGCAAGGGGATGGCCCTGGCCCGCCGGGACGAGCAGCAGCCGCCGCTGACCGGGGCCGGCTGGGCGGGCCGGCGGCGGTACGCCCACGACCGCCGGCACGCGTCCGGTGTCCAGCCGACGGCCGCCTACGCCTTCTCCCCCGACCCCGCCGGCCGGCTCCGGGTGACCTTTCCCTGCCCTACCTGCCAGCAGCGGATCAGGGTGCCGGTGAAGGGGCGGGTGCGGGCGCGGTGCGGCTTGTGCCGGACGGTGCTGGAGTGCGACACATAGGTCCACGGCACCGCGCCGGGGGCTCCGCCCCCGCACCGCACGTCTTGCCGACCCACCCGCCCCGGTCGGCAGGGAGGCTCGGGACCAGGCTCGGTCGGCCGGCAGGCCCGGGAGCCGACGCGGCCGGCAGGGGCCCGGCGCCCTCTGCCTCGCTTTCCGGCCGACCGAGTCGGGCGGGCGGGTGAGCCAGGAGGTCCGGGGCGGAGCCCCCGGGTGGCCCCGTGTGTCAGCCGAGCTGCTCGGACGCCGCCCGCCGGGGAAGCGCCGCACACAACACCCCGCACGCCACGAACACCCCGGTCACCCACGGCATCGCATCGCCCAACGCCCTGGTCATTCCCTCCCCGACGGCCCCGAAGAACACCGTGCCGATCACGGCGGCCCCCACCGCTCCCCCGAACTGCTGAGCCGTGGAGAAGATCCCGGACGCCCCGCCGGCCAACTCCCCCGGCACCGCCGACAGCACCACGTTCACCAGCGGCACCACCAGGAAGCCCAGCCCCGCCCCGGCGACGAGCAGCCCCGGCACCAGCGGCCACGCCCCGGTGTGCGCGGCCTGCGCCCCCTCGGCCACGGCCCCGACCCAGCCGAGGCCGCCGGCCATCATCAGCGCCCCGGCACCGAGCACCAGCCGCCCGTACCGTACGGCGAGCCCGTCCGCGGCCGGCGCGGTGAGGAAACCGCCCGCCGAGAAGGCGACCGTCACCAGCCCGGCCTGCATCGGCGTGTACTCCTCGCCGGCCTGCAGCCAGACCGCGAAGGCCAGGAAGAAGCCCTGCATACCGACGGAGAACAGCAACTGGACGAGCACACCCACCGAGAACACGGGGAGCCGGAAGGCACGGGCCGGCAGCAGCGGCACCGTCCCGGGCCGGTGCCGCCGGGCCTCGTACACCCCGAGCCCCACCACGGCCACGGCACCCGCCCCCAGGCAGGCCCAGCCCCACAGCGGCCAGCCGTTCTCCCGGCCCTGCACCAGCGGCAGCACGATCGCGACCAGGCCCCCGGCCAGCAGCACACTGCCCACGACGTCCGGCCGGCCCGCCGACCGCTCCCGCGTGGCGGGGACCAGCAACAGCCCGCCGACGAAGGTCGCCGCGGCCACCGGCACGTTCACCAGGAACACCGAGCGCCAGCCCCAGCCGAACAGGTCGGCGTCCGTGAGCACCCCGCCGAGCAGCAGCCCGACGGCGGAGGCGAACCCGGCGACGGCGCCGTACATCCCGAAGGCGGCCCCGCGTTCCCTGCCCTGGAAGAGGGTGCGGAACGAGCCGATCACCTGCGGCACCAGCACGGCCGCCAGCACGCCCTGGACGGCGCGGGCGGCGATCAGCTGCCCCGGTGACTGGGCGATCCCGCAGGCCAGGCTCGCCAGTCCGAAACCGGCCGTGCCGGCGAGGAAGAGCGAGCGGCGGCCGATGCGGTCGCCGAGGTGGCCGGAGACGATCAGGGCGGCGGCGAAGCCGAGCAGGTAGGCGGAGACGACCCATTGCAGGTCGCTGGCCGAGGCGTGCAGATCACGGCTGATGGAGGGCACGGCCACGTTGACGATCGTGGTGTCCAGCAGATCCATGAGCGCCGCGATCATCATCACGACGGCGGCGGCCCAGCGGCGCGGATGGGGTGCCGTCGCGCCGGCGGGATGTTCGGCGAGCGTTGCTGACATGACGGTCTCCTCGGCTCCTGGACGGGATTTATTTCGTTCGACCTAACGAAAGAGTTGCACCGACGCAGTCATTGCCGCAAGTAGTTAGTTCGATCGAACGAAATTTTTGCTAGCCTGGAGACATGGCCGAGGAAGACGAGAAACGGGACGAGACGGCGCGGTCCGAGGCGCTGGAGCAGCTCATGCAGGTGGGCCGGGCGCACAGCGCGGTCACCGTCATGTTCCACTCGGCGGTCGCCGCCAAGCAGGGCCTGAACGCGACGGAGACGAAGACCCTCGATCTCCTCCAGCGGCACGGCCCGCTCACCGCGAAGGACCTCGCCGGGCTGACCGGACTCGCCCCCGCGTCCGTCACGGGGCTGCTCGACCGGCTGGAGGACAAGGGTTTTGTGCGCAGGGTCGGGCACCCGACGGACAAACGCCGGGTGCTGGTCGAACTGAACCAGGACAAGCTCGCCGAGCTGGCCGCGTTCTTCGAGGACTGGGCGCGGGACGTCGTCGAGGCGTGCGAGGAATTCAGCACGGACGAGCTCAGGACGGTGATCCGCTTCCTGTCGGTGATGAGCGAGCGGCAGCACGCGGCGGCGGCCCGCCTGACCGGCTGACCATCGCTACGCCCCGTAGACCGCCCCCGGCCGCGCCGCCTCCGCCAGCAGCTTGCGTGCCGTCTCCCCCGCCTCGGCCGGCGTCCGGCGTGTGCCCTGGTCGGCGGTGGGGCCCGGCCGCCAGCCCTCCATGACGGTGATCCGGCCGCCTTCCGCCTCGAAGACCCGGCCGGTGACCCCCGCGCTCGCGGCCGAGCCCAGCCAGACCACCAGCGGGGAGACGTTCTCGGGGGCCATGGCGTCGAAACCGGTGGCCGGGGCCGCCATGGCCTGGGCGAAGGTGCGTTCCGTCATGCGGGTGCGGGCGGCGGGCGCGACGGCGTTGACCTGGACGCCGTAGCGGGCGAGTTCGGCCGCCGCGACCAGGGTCAGCCCGACGATGCCGGCCTTGGCGGCGCTGTAGTTGCCCTGCCCGACCGAGCCCAGCAGACCGGCCCCGCTGCTGGTGTGGACGATCCGGGCCTGCGGGACACGCCCGGCCTTGGCCTCGCCCCGCCAGTGCGCGGCAGCGTGCTTCAGGGGCAGGAAGTGCCCTTTGAGGTGAACGCGGATCACGGCGTCCCAGTCGTCCTCGTCGAGATTGACCAGCATCCGGTCGCGCAGGAACCCGGCGTTGCTCACGAGCGTGTCGAGCCGGCCGTACACGTCCAGGGCGGTACGGACCAGGGAGGCGGCGCCGTCGGTCGTGGCGATGTCACCGCCGTGCGCGACCGCCTCGCCGCCGGCGGCCCGGATCTCCGCGACGACGGCCTCGGCCGGGCTCTCCGCGCCGGGCGCCCCGTCCAGTCCCACACCCAGGTCGTTGACGACGACCCGGGCGCCCTCGGCCGCGAAGGCCAGGGCATGCGCGCGGCCGAGCCCGCGGCCGGCTCCGGTGACGGCGACCACCCGGCCCTCGCAGATTCCGCTCATCTCACTTCTCCCTGTTGACGGTTGCGGCGTCCAGAAAGACGGGCCGCTCCCCGCCCCCGTGCACGTGCAGACTGGCTCCGCTGATGTAGGCGGCGGCGTCGGAGGCGAGGAAGACGGCGGCGGACCCGATGTCGGCCGGGACGGCCAGCCGGCCGAGCGGGACGGTACGGGAGACGGCGGCGATGCCGTCGGGGCCGCCGTAGTGCAGATGCGACAGCTCGGTGTGGACCATGCCGACCACGAGCGTGTTGACGCGGACCTCCGGCGCCCATTCCACGGCCATGGAGGCGGCCAGGTTCGCCAGACCGGCCTTGGCCGCGCCGTACGCCGCCGAACCGGGCGAGGGCCGGCCGCCGCTGACGCTGCCGACCATGACGACCGAGCCCCGGCTGCGCCGCAGGTGCTCGTGCGCGGCGAGCGAGGCGGTCAGCGGGGCGATCAGATTCAGTTCGACCACCCGGGCATGCCGTTCGGCGTCGGTGTCCGCGAGCCGCCGGTAGGGCGTGCCGCCCGCGTTGTTGACGAGGACGTCGAGCCGGGGCAGCGCGGCGAAGAAGGCCCGTACGGCGGGCGGGTCGCGCACATCGAGTGGGGCGAACTCGACGCCGTCCAGGGGCTGTTCGGGCGGCCGGCGGGCGCAGGCCACGACCCGGGCACCGGTCTCGGCGAACGCCCGGGCAATCCCGGCTCCGACCCCCCGGGTGCCGCCCGTGACGACCACGGTTCTGTCACTGGTCCTGTCGCCGGTCGTGTCGCCGGTCCTGTCGCGCGGCAACTTGTCCACAGGCTCTCCCGCTTGTCTGCGCAGACTGCTAGCTTCGAAGCCTCGCACCTAACAAATGTTTGGTGGAAAGGTAGCTGATGCGCCCATGGGTGTCTCCTGTTCGTCCCCGGAAAAAGGGATTTCCGTGGTCACGGTCGACTTCCCACCGGTGAACGCACTGCCGGTGCGCGGCTGGTTCGACCTGGCCGACGCCGTGCGCGCCTCGGGCCGCGACGCCGGTGTCCGGTGCGTGGTGCTGACCGCCGAGGGCCGCGGGTTCAACGCGGGCGTGGACATCAAGGAGATACAGGCGCAGGGGCAGCAGGCGCTGATCGGCGCCAACCACGGCTGCGCCGAGGCTTTCGCGGCGGTCTACGACTGCGCGGTCCCGGTCGTCGCGGCGGTGCAGGGCTTCTGCCTGGGCGGCGGGATAGGCCTGGTGGGCAACGCGGACGCGATCGTGGCGAGCGAGGACGCCGCCTTCGGTCTGCCCGAGCTGGACAGGGGCGCGCTGGGGGCGGCGACCCATCTGGCCCGGCTGGTCCCGCAGCACGTGATGCGCGCCTTGTACTACACGGGGCGCACGGCGAGCGCCGAGGAGCTGCGCCGGCACGGGTCGGTGTGGCGCGTGGTGCCGCGTGCGCGGTTACGGGCGGCGGCGCTGGAGCTGGCCCGCGAGATCGCCGCCAAGGACGGGCGGCTGCTGCGCATGGCCAAGGCCGCCATCAACGGCATCGATCCGGTCGACGTACGCCGCAGTTACCGGTTCGAACAGGGCTTCACCTTCGAGGCGGGCCTCAGCGGCCTGGCCGACCGGGTCCGCGACACGTTCGGGAAGGAGGGGGCGTAGATGGGTGACAAGACGATGACCGCCGACGAGGTGGTCTCCCGGCTGGAGAGCGGAATGGTCCTCGGCATCGGCGGCTGGGGTTCCCGCCGCAAGCCGATGGCACTGGTCAGAGCCCTGCTGCGGACCGGGATCAGCGACCTCACGGTCGTGTCGTACGGCGGCCCGGACGTCGGGATGCTGGCCGCGGCCGGCCGGATCCGCAAGCTGGTCACCGCCTTCGTCACCCTCGACTCCATCCCTCTGGAACCGCACTACCGGGCGGCACGCGAGCGCGGCGCCTTCGAGCTGATGGAGATCGACGAGGCGATGTTCATGTGGGGGCTGCGCGCCGCCGCGCACCGGCTGCCCTTCCTGCCGGTCCGGGCGGGCCTCGGCTCGGACGTCATGCGGGTCAACCCCGGCCTGCGGACGGTCACTTCGCCGTACGAGGACGGGGAGACGTTCGTCGCCGTGCCCGCCCTGCGCCTGGATGCCGCCCTGGTGCACGTCAACCGCGCCGACCGGCTGGGCAACGGCCAGTATCTCGGCCCGGACCCGTACTTCGACGATCTGTTCTGCGAGGCGGCGGACGCGGCGTACGTCTCCTGCGAACGGATCGTGGACACGGCGGAGCTGACGAAGGCGGCGGCGCCGCAGACCCTGCTGGTCAAGCGGCATGTGGTGACCGGGGTCGTGGAGGCCCCGGGCGGCGCGCACTTCACGTCCTGCGCCCCCGACTACGGCCGGGACGAGACGTTCCAGAAGCGGTACGCAACCACGCCCTGGCCCCGGTTCGCGGCGCGCTACCTGGCCGGCGACGAACGTCACTACCGGACGGCGGTCGAGGAGGAGTCATGAGCGGAGCCGACCCTGCGGCCGCCCCGGTCGGACACGGCGTCGCGTCCCGCGCCGAGTACTGCGTCATCGCCTGCGCGGAGGCCTGGCGGGACGGGGGCGAGATCCTGGCGAGCCCGATGGGCCCCGTCCCGTCGGTGGCCGCCCGTCTCGCCAAGCGGACCTTCGCACCCGACCTGCTGCTGACCGACGGGGAGGCGATGCTCGTGGGCCCGGACGGCACGGTCGAGGGCTGGCTGCCGTACCGCAGGCATCTGGAACTGGTCACCGGGGGCCGCCGGCACGTGATGATGGGCGCGAGCCAGATCGACCGGTACGGCAACCAGAACATCTCCTGCATCGGCGACTGGGCGAAGCCGGCGCGGCAGCTGCTCGGGGTGCGCGGGGCACCGGTCAACACGCTGAACAACCCGACGAGTTACTGGATCCCGAAGCATTCCCGGCGGGTCTTCGTCGAGAAGGTCGACATGGTGTGCGGGGTCGGGTACGACCACGCGGCCGGTGCGCGGTACCACCGCATCCCGCGGGTCGTCTCCGACCTCGGCGTCTTCGACTTCGCCACGCCGGGCCGCACGATGCGGCTGGTCTCGGTGCATCCGGGGGTGACGGTGGAGCAGGTGCAAGAGGCGACCGGGTTCGACCTCGTGATCCCGGACGAGGTGCCGTACACGCGTGCACCGACGGCCGCCGAACTGCTCCTGATCCGTGAGGTGATCGATCCCGGCAACACCCGGGCCGGGGAGGTTCCGGTCTGATGGACACCGCGCTGACCCGGCTGGTCGGGGTCCGCCATCCGATCGTCCAGACCGGGATGGGCTGGGTGGCCGGCCCGCGGCTGGTCTCGGCCGCGGCGAACGCGGGCGCGCTCGGCATCCTGGCGTCCGCGACGATGACACGGGACCGGCTGCGCGAGGCGATACGGGAGGTGCAGTCCCGTACCGACGCGCCGTTCGGGGTGAACCTGCGCGCCGACGCGGGCGACGCGGCGGACCGCGTGGAGATCATGCTGGCGGAGGGCGTCCGGGTGGCGTCCTTCGCGCTGGCGCCCACGCGTGAGCTGATCACCGCGCTCAAGGAGGCGGGTGTGGTCGTCGTCCCGTCGGTCGGTGCGCGCCGGCACGCCGAGAAGGTGGCCGCCTGGGGCGCGGACGCGGTGATCGTGCAGGGTGGCGAGGGCGGCGGGCACACCGGCGAGGTGGCGACGAGCGTGCTGCTGCCGCAGGTGGTGGACGCGGTGGACATCCCGGTCGTGGCGGCGGGCGGCTTCTTCGACGGGCGGGGTCTGGTGGCGGCGCTGGCGTACGGGGCGGCCGGGGTGGCGATGGGCACGCGGTTCCTGCTCACCTCCGACTCGACGGTGCCGGACGCGGTGAAGGCCCGGTACCTGGCGGCGACGGTCCGGGACATCACGGTCACCCGGGCGGTGGACGGCCTGCCGCACCGGGTGCTGCGCACGGACCTGGTGGCCACGCTGGAGCGGTCGGGCCGGGCACGGGTCCTGGCCCATGCGATAGGGAAGGCGGCCGGTTTCCGGCGGCTGTCGGGGCTGACCTGGCGGCAGCTGGTCCGGGACGGACTCGCGCTCAAGCAGGGCAAGGAGCTGTCCTGGAGCCAGGTCCTGCTGGCCGCGAACACGCCGATGCTGCTGAAGTCCGCGATGGTGGACGGCCGTACTGACCTCGGCGTGATGGCGTCCGGGCAGGTCGCCGGGCTGATCGACGACCTGCCGACCTGCGCGGAGCTGGTGGAGCGGATCGTGGAGGAGGCGGAAGAGGTACTGGAAGGGCTTGCGGGGCCGGCGGGACCGGGAGCACTCAGAGGCGTTCGATGATCGTGACGTTGGCCTGGCCGCCGCCTTCGCACATGGTCTGCAGGCCGTAGCGGCCGCCGGTGCGTTCCAGTTCGTGCAGCAGGGTGGTCATCAGGCGGGCGCCGGTCGCGCCGAGCGGGTGGCCGAGGGCGATGGCGCCGCCGTTGACATTGACCTTCTCCGGGTCGGCGCCGGTCTCCTTCAGCCAGGCCAGGACGACCGGGGCGAAGGCCTCGTTGATCTCGACGAGGTCGATGGCGTCGATGGTGAGGCCGGTCCTCTTCAGGGCGTGCGCCGTGGCCGGGATGGGGGCGGAGAGCATCCGGATGGGGTCCTCGCCGCGCACGGAGAGATGGTGGACGCGGGCGCGCGGGCGCAGCCCGTGGTCGCGTACCGCCCGCTCGGAGGCGAGCAGCAGGGCGGCGGCGCCGTCGGAGACCTGGGAGGAGCAGGCGGCGGTGATGGTGCCGCCGTCGAGGACGGGTTTCAGCGCGGCCATCCTCGCCGGCGTGGTGTCCCGGCGCGGACCCTCGTCCACGGCGACCTCGCCGTAGGGGACCGTCTCGCGGGCGAAGCGGCCGGTGTCGATGGCGCGGACCGCCCTTCGGTGGGAGCCGAGGGCGAACTGCTCCTGCTCCTCGCGGCCGATGCCCCACTTGGCGGCGATCATCTCGGCACCGGTGAACTGGTTGACGGGCTGGTCGCCGTAGCGGGCGCGCCAGCCGGTGCTGCCGAGGAAGGGCCCGTCGGTCAGACCGAGGGGTTCGGCGGCCTGGCGGGAGGCGAAGGCAATGGGGATCTGGGACATGTTCTGCACCCCGCCGGCGACCACCAGGTCCTGGGTGCCGGACAGCACGGCCTGCGCGGCGAAGTGCACGGCCTGCTGGGAGGAGCCGCACTGCCGGTCGACGGTCACACCGGGCACCTCCTCGGGGAGCCCGGCGGCCAGCCAGCAGGTGCGGGCGATGTCCCCGGCCTGCGGCCCCACCGCGTCCAGACAGCCGAAGACCACGTCGTCCACGGCGGCCGGGTCGATCCCGGCGCGCGCCACCAGCGCCGTCAGCACATGGGCGCCCAGGTCGGCGGGATGGACGGCGCCGAGCCCTCCCCCGCGCCGCCCGACGGGTGTACGGACCGCTTCGACGATGTAGGCCTCGGCCATGGCAACTCCCTCACAGGAAAGGGGCGTTATGCGAACGGTGTCACTCACGTACGGCGATCCCGTCCAGCACCATCGACAGGTACTGGCGGGCGATCTCCTCCGGGCTGTGCTGTCCGCCGGGCCGGTACCAGGAGGCGGCGACCCACACGGTGTCGCGCACGAACCGGTAGGTGAGGCGGACGTCGAGGTCGGCGCGGAAGGCGTGCTCGGCGACCCCGCGTTCCAGCGTGCTGAGCCAGGCCTTCTCGAACCGGCGCTGGGACTCGGCGAGGAACGCGAACCGGTCCTGGGCGGCGAGTTGCCTGCTCTCCTTCTGGTAGATCGCGACGGCCGCGCGGTGCCGGTCGATCTCCCGGAAGGACTCGGTGACGAGCGCCTCCAGCGTCTCGCGGGGCCCGAGCCCCGCGGCGAGGACGGAGTCGTAGCCGTCCCACAGCTCGTCGAGGAAGGAGCGCAGGATCTCCTCGAGCATCGACTCCTTGGAGTCGAAGTGGTAGTACAGGCTGCCCGCGAGCATCCCGGCGTGGTCGGCGATCCTGCGGACGGTGGTGGCGTTGTATCCGTGCTCGGCGAAGACCTCGGCAGCGGTGCTGAGGAGCTCGCCGCGCCGGGCCGCTGCCGGGGTCACCTGGGGCTTCTTCTTGGTCGGCACGCACCCATTGTGGTCTGTCCGTCAGGGATGCTGGCTGCTGACGGCGACGACCTCGCCGGTCAGATAGGAGGAGTAGCCGGAGGCCAGGAAGACGATCACGTTGGCCACCTCCCAGGGCTCGGCGTACCGTCCGAAGGCTTCCCGTTCGGTCAGTTCCCGCAGCAGTTCGGGCGAGGTGACCTTCGCCAGGTGCGGGTGCATGGCGAGGCTCGGGGCCACCGCGTTGACCCGCACGCCGTACGCGGCGGCCTCGATCGCCGCGCAGCGGGTCAGGGCCATCACCCCGGCCTTGGCGGCGGCGTAGTGCGCCTGACCGGCCTGGGCGCGCCAGCCGACGACGGAGGCGTTGTTGACGATCACCCCGCCGCCGGTCTCCCGCATCGCCCGCAGGGCGGCGCGCGTGCACCGGAAGGTGCCGTTCAACGTGACGTCCAGGACTCTGGACCACTGCTCGTCGGTCATGTCGACGAGGTTGGAAGTGCCGCCCAGGCCGGCGTTGTTGACGACGACGTCCAGCCTTCCGTGCTCGGCCGCGGCCGCCTCGAACAAGGCCCGCACCTGGCCCTCGTCGGTGACGTCGCACGGTACGGCGGTCACCCGGGCCGGGAACTTGCGGCCGAGTTCGGCCTCCTGCTCCTTCAGCCGGCGCGTGTGCGCGTCGCTGATCAGCACATGCGCACCCTCTTCCAGGAAGCGGCGCGCGGTCGCTCCGCCGATGCCGGCGCCGGCCGCCGCGGTGATGACGGCGGTGCGGCCCCTGAGCAGTCCGTGCCCGGGCACGTAGGCCGGGCTCTCGACGCCTGTCATAGGGCCACGCTAACCTACCAAACACTTGTTAGGGAAGCTGCCGGAAGGGAGGCGACGGCGGTGGATCTGTCCCACTCCGAGGCGGACGAGGCGTTCCGTGCCGAGGCCAGGGCCTGGCTGCAGGCGCATGTGCCGCGCGCACCGCTGCCGTCCCTGGAGACGGCGGAGGGCTTCGCGGCGCACCGCGGCTGGGAGGCCGAACTCGCCGCGGACCGCTGGTCGGTGGTGTCCTGGCCGGAGCGGTACGGCGGCCGGGACGCGGGACTGCTGCGCTGGCTGGTCTTCGAGGAGGAGTACTGGGCGGCGGGCGCGCCGGGCCGGGTCGGCCAGAACGGCATCAGCCTGCTCGCCCCGACGCTCTTCGACCACGGCACCGAGGAGCAACGCGTACGCGTGCTGCCGCCGATGGCCACCGGCGAGGTGGTCTGGGCGCAGGCCTGGTCCGAGCCGGAGGCGGGTTCCGACCTGGCCTCGCTGACCTCCAGGGCGCTGCGGACGGACGGCGGCTGGCTGCTCAGCGGGCACAAGACCTGGTCCTCGCGGGCGGCCTTCGCCGACCGGGCCTTCGGTCTGTTCCGCAGCGACCCGGGCACCCCGAAACCCCATCAGGGGCTGACGTACCTGATGTTCGACCTGCGGGCACCGGGCGTCACGGTCCGTCCGATCGGCCGCCTGGACGGCAAGCCGGCCTTCGCCGAGCTGTTCCTGGACGACGTGTTCGTGCCGGACGAGGACGTCATCGGCGAGCCCGGGCAGGGCTGGCGGATCGCGATGTCCACGGCGGGCAACGAACGCGGGCTGACCCTGCGCGCACCGGGCCGCTTCCTCGCCTCGGCCCACCGGCTGGCCGAGCTGTGGCGGGCGCGCGGCTGCCCGGAGCACGCCCGAGCACGGGTGGCCGACGCCCTGATCGGCGCCCGTGCCTATCAGCTGTTCACCTACGCCGCCGCCTCCCGCTTCCTGGAGGGCGCGGAGCTCGGCGCCGAGTCCAGCATGAACAAGGTCTTCTGGTCCGAGCTGGACCTCGCGCTGCATGAGACGGCCCTCGATCTGCTGGGTCCGGAAGGCGAGGCGGCGGACACGGACTGGTCCGAGGGGTACGTCTTCTCGCTCGCCGGTCCTGTCTATGCGGGCACCAACGAGATCCAGCGCGACATCATCGCCGAGCGGCTGCTCGGCCTGCCGAAGGGACGCCGCTGATGCGCTTCCTCGTCGACGCCGAACAGCGTGCCTTCACCGACTCCCTGCACGCGATGCTGTCGGCCGCGGACACCCCGGCGGTGATCCGGGACTGGAGCCGCGGCGACCATGCGAGCGGGCGCGCGCTGTGGTCGCGGATCGCCGAGGCGGGGGTGTTCGGCCTCGTGGTACCGGAGGAGTACGGCGGGCTGGGGCCCCATCCCGTGGAACTGGCCCTCGCCTTCGTGGAGTTGGGGCAGCACGCGGTGCCGGGTCCACTGGCGGAGACGGTCGCCGCGGCGGTCCTCGTCCAGGGCCTGCCCTCGGCCAAGCGTTTCCTGCCGGGCCTCGCGGCAGGGACGGACCTGGCGACGGTGGCGGCGCCCATCGGGCACGCCCTCGGCACCGGAGCCACCACTCAAACATCCGCCGGCCACGCCCTCGACGCCGACGCGGCCACCGTCCGCCTCGCGCTCACCGCCGACGGTCTCCGCCTGTCCGCCACGGCCGCCGGCCCCCTGCGCCGCTCCTTC
Source organism: Streptomyces sp. NPDC030799 (assembly GCF_055572255.1). NCBI lineage: Bacteria > Bacillati > Actinomycetota > Actinomycetes > Kitasatosporales > Streptomycetaceae > Streptomyces > Streptomyces sp. NPDC030799. The sequence continues at coordinate 285,376 of NZ_JBVIDS010000008.1, forward strand.
GACCCCGCCCGCCGCCTCACCCCGCTCACCCCGGACGGCGAACTCCTCACCCCCGATCCGCCGCGCGACCGCGCCCTCACCTGGGCCCGCCTGGCCACCGCCGCCCAGGCTCTCGGCGTCGGACTCGCTCTCCTCGACCGCACGGTCGCCCACGTCCGCCGGCGCACTCAGTTCGGCGTCCCCGTCGGATCCTTCCAGGCGGTCAAGCACCGTCTCGCGGATGCCAGGACCGCACTGGAGTTCGCCCGTCCCCTGGTCCTCGGCGCCGCGCTTTCCCTGCGCCCCGCGGACGTGGCCGCCGCCAAGCTCACGGCGTGCGAGGCGGCGTACGGCACGGCCCGTACGGCACTGCAGCTGCACGGCGCGATCGGCTACACCGCGGAATACGACCTCTCCCTGTGGCTGACCAAGGCCCGCGCGCTGCGCACGGCGTGGGGCACGCCGGAGGAGTGCCGGGAGGCGGTGCTCGCCGACGCGGTCGGGAGAGCCGGGCCGTGAGTCACGCAGGCCGCACGACGCCCGCGGCGCGTGCCGCCGCGAGCCACTGCGGGAACTCGCCGACGAGCCGGTCGTACAGCTCGGCGTCACAGACGCGCCGCGGGTCCTGGCCGGCGTGGAAGAAGCCGGCGTTGTCGACGATCCGCTTGCCCGGTACGGCCAGCTCGTCCAGCTTCCGCAGGAACTCGAACTGCCGGCTGCCGGGGTCGCCGAAGCCGACGAACTGCCAGAACAGGGGGAGTTCGGCCGCCTTGCACAGATAGCGCTCGGCGGCGAGCTTGTTGATCGGTCCCCCGTCGGTCTGGAACACCACCAGGGCGGGGTCGGTGGCGCCGCTGTCCAGGTAGTGGTCGATAACGGCGTCCATCGCCAGGTGATAGCTGGTCCTGCCCATGTGCCCGAGTCCGGTCACGATCCGCTCGACGCTGTTGTGGTGGCGGTCCAGGTGGATGTCGGTGACCGCGTCGACGTCCGTGGAGAAGAACACCACCGGCACCCGGCCGTCGTCGTCCAGATGCGCGGACAGGCCCAGCACCCGGTCGGCGAGCAGCTGCACGCTGCCGTCCTTGTAGTACGGCTTCATCGAGCCGGAGTAGTCGACCACCAGATAGACCGCGGCGCGCAGGCCGTCCAGGCCGTGCTTGGTGAGCGACACCCCGGCCGACTTGTAGGCGCCGACGAGCGCGGGCGCGGTCTGCTCCACCTTGCGCAGGCTGATCGCGGCCATGGTCTCCCCCTGGGCTGGTCAGGCGCCCGAGCCTACATGCTGCGGCGCCTGCCCAGTCCGGTCGGGGACAGTGGGCAGGCGCCGCGGTGTTCCGTACGCCGTTGTACGGGACGTTCTTCGGGGTGCCGTCAGACCGCCAGGGCGCGGTCCGTCGGGCGGATCGGGGCCGGCAGGTCGCTGGCACCGGTCAGGAACCGGTCGACACCGCGGGCGGCCGAGCGGCCCTCCGCGATCGCCCACACGATGAGGGACTGTCCGCGGCCGGCGTCACCGGCGACGAACACACCCGGCACGTTGGTCTGGAAGTCGGCGTCGCGGGCGATGTTACCGCGTTCGTCGAGGTCCAGGCCGAACTGCTCCACCAGGCCGTTCTCCCGGTCGGTGCCGGTGAAGCCCATGGCGAGGGTGACCAGCTGGGCGGGGATCTTGCGCTCGGTACCCGGCTTGGAGGTCAACTTGCCGTCGACGAACTCCACTTCCGCCAGGTGCAGCCACTGGACGTTGCCGTCCTCGTCGCCCTCGAAGTGGGTCGTGGAGACGGAGTAGACCCGCTCGCCGCCCTCCTCGTGCGCGCTGGTGACCTTGTAGAGCATCGGGAAGGTCGGCCAGGGCTGGTTGGTCGGGTGCCGCTCGTCGTTCGGGCGGGGCATGATCTCCAGCTGGGTGACGGAGGCCGCGCCCTGGCGGTGGGCGGTGCCCACGCAGTCCGCGCCGGTGTCACCGCCGCCGATGACGACGACGTGCTTGCCCTCGGCCGAGATCGGCGCGGTGACGTAGTCGCCCTCCTGGACCTTGTTGGCCAGCGGCAGGTACTCCATCGCCTGGTGGATGCCCTTGAGCTCGCGGCCCGGCACCGGCAGGTCGCGGGCCGTGGTCGCACCGGCGGCGATCACGATCGCGTCGTACCGCTTCTTCAGGTCGGTCGCCTTGAGGTCGCGGCCGATCTCGATGCCGGTGCGGAAGCGGGTGCCCTCCGCGCGCATCTGCTCGATACGGCGGTTGATGTGCCGCTTCTCCATCTTGAACTCGGGGATGCCGTACCGGAGGAGGCCTCCGACGCGGTCCGCGCGCTCGTAGACGGCGACCGTGTGGCCGGCCCGGGTCAGCTGCTGGGCGGCGGCGAGACCCGCCGGGCCCGAGCCGATGACCGCGACCGTCTTGCCGGACAGGCGCTCGGGGATCTGCGGGGCGACGTCCCCGGTCTCCCACGCCTTGTCGATGATCGAGACCTCGACGTTCTTGATGGTGACCGGCGGCTGGTTGATGCCCAGCACGCACGCCGACTCGCAGGGGGCCGGGCAGAGACGACCGGTGAACTCCGGGAAGTTGTTGGTCGCGTGCAGCCGCTCCTGGGCGGCGGCCCAGTCCTCGCGGTAGGCGTAGTCGTTCCACTCGGGGATCAGGTTCCCCAGCGGACAGCCGTTGTGGCAGAACGGGATGCCGCAGTCCATGCACCGGCTGGCCTGCTTGCTGATGATCGGCAGCAGGGAGCCGGGGACGTAGACCTCGTTCCAGTCCTTGACGCGCTCACCGACGGGCCGGGTCTTGGCGACCTCGCGGCCGTGGTTCAGGAAGCCCTTCGGGTCAGCCATTGATCGCCGCCTCCATCATCTTCTCGGTGATCGCGGTCTCGGAGAGACCGGCTCGCTCGGCGGCGTCCTTGGCGGCGAGCACTGCCTTGTACGTGCTGGGGATGATCTTGCTGAAGCGGGCCACGGCCGCGTCCCAGTCGGCGAGCAGCTTCTCGGCGACCGTCGAGCCGGTCTCCTCGGCGTGGCGGCGCACCACGTCGTGCAGCCACTGCTTGTCCGTGTCGTCCAGCGCCTCGACCGAGTCGACGTTGCCGACGTTGACGTTGTCGCGGTCGAGGTCGATGACGTAGGCGACACCGCCGGACATGCCCGCCGCGAAGTTGCGGCCGGTCGGGCCGAGGACGACCGCGTGACCGCCGGTCATGTACTCGCAGCCGTGGTCGCCCACGCCCTCGGAGACGACCAGCGCACCGGAGTTGCGGACGCAGAACCGCTCACCGGTACGGCCGCGCAGGAACAGCTCGCCGCCGGTGGCGCCGTAGGCGATGGTGTTGCCCGCGATGGTCGAGTACTCGGCGAGGTGGTCGGCCGCACGGTCCGGGCGGACGACGACGCGGCCACCGGAGAGGCCCTTGCCGACGTAGTCGTTGGCGTCGCCCTCCAGGCGCAGCGTGACACCGCGCGGCAGGAACGCGCCGAAGGACTGGCCGGCCGAGCCGGTGAAGGTGATGTCGATGGTGTCGTCGGGCAGGCCCGCACCGCCGAACTTCTTCGTCACCTCGTGGCCGAGCATGGTGCCGACCGTGCGGTTGATGTTGCGGATGGCGACCTGGGCGCGCACCGGCTGTGCCTCAGTGGCGTCGTTCGCGGCGAGGGCGTCGGCCGCGAGCTTGATCAGCTCGTTGTCCAGCGCCTTCTCCAGGCCGTGGTCCTGCTCGATCAGCTGGTGGCGGACCGCGCCCTCGGGCAGGTCGGGCACGTGGAACAGCGGCTCCAGGTCCAGGCCCTGCGCCTTCCAGTGGTCCACGGCGCGCTCGACGTCCAGCACCTCGGCGTGGCCGACGGCCTCCTCGATGGAGCGGAAGCCCAGCTCGGCCAGCAGCTCGCGGACCTCCTCGGCGATGAACTGGAAGAAGTTCACCACGTACTCGGCCTTGCCGGCGAAGCGGTCGCGCAGCGTCGGGTTCTGGGTGGCGATGCCGACCGGGCAGGTGTCCAGGTGGCAGACGCGCATCATCACGCAGCCGGAGACGACGAGCGGAGCGGTCGCGAAACCGAACTCCTCGGCGCCGAGCAGCGCGGCGATGATCACGTCTCGGCCGGTCTTCAGCTGGCCGTCGGTCTGGACGACGATGCGGTCGCGCAGGCCGTTGAGCAGCAGGGTCTGCTGGGTCTCGGCGAGGCCGAGCTCCCAGGGACCACCGGCGTGCTTCAGCGAGGTCAGCGGGGAGGCACCCGTACCACCGTCGTGGCCCGAGATGAGCACGACGTCCGCGTGCGCCTTGGACACACCCGCGGCGACCGTGCCGACGCCGACCTCGGAGACCAGCTTGACGTGAATCCGCGCCTGCGGGTTCGCGTTCTTGAGGTCGTGGATCAGCTGGGCCAGGTCCTCGATGGAGTAGATGTCGTGGTGCGGCGGCGGGGAGATCAGGCCCACGCCCGGGGTCGAGTGACGCGTCTTGGCGACCCACGGGTAGACCTTGTGGCCGGGCAGCTGGCCGCCCTCGCCGGGCTTGGCGCCCTGGGCCATCTTGATCTGGATGTCGTCCGCGTTGACCAGGTACTCGGAGGTGACGCCGAAGCGGCCGGAGGCGACCTGCTTGATGGCGGACCGGCGGGCCGGGTCGTACAGGCGCTCCGGGTCCTCGCCGCCCTCACCGGTGTTGGACTTGCCGCCCAGCTGGTTCATGGCGATGGCGAGGGTCTCGTGCGCCTCCTTGGAGATGGAGCCGTACGACATCGCGCCCGTCGAGAACCGCTTGACGATCTCGGAGACCGGCTCGACCTCGTCGATCGGGATCGGCTGACGGTCGGACTTGAAGCCGAACAGGCCGCGCAGCGTCATCAGGCGCTCGGACTGCTCGTTCACCCGCTCGGTGTACTTCTTGAAGATGTCGAAGCGGCCGGTGCGCGTGGAGTGCTGGAGGCGGAAGACCGTCTCCGGGTCGAACAGGTGCGGCTCGCCCTCGCGGCGCCACTGGTACTCGCCACCGATCTCCAGCGCACGGTGCGCCGGGGCGATGCCGGAGGCCGGGTAGGCCTTGGCGTGGCGGGCGGCGACCTCCCGGGCGATGACGTCGATGCCGACGCCACCGATCTTGGTCGCGGTGCCGTTGAAGTACTTCTCCACGAAGGCCTCGTCCAGGCCGACGGCCTCGAAGACCTGGGCGCCGCGGTAGGAGGCGACGGTGGAGATGCCCATCTTCGACATGACCTTGAGCACGCCCTTGCCGAGGGCGTAGATCAGGTTCTTGATGGCCTTCTCGGGCTCGATGCCGTCGATGAAGGTGCCCGCGCGCAGCAGGTCCTCCACCGACTCCATCGCCAGGTACGGGTTGACCGCGGCGGCGCCGTAGCCGATGAGCAGGGCGACGTGGTGGACCTCGCGGACGTCACCGGCCTCGACCAGCAGGCCCACCTGGGTGCGCTGCTTGGTGCGGATGAGGTGGTGGTGCACGGCCGCGGTGAGCAGCAGCGACGGGATCGGCGCGTGCTCGGCGTCGGAGTGCCGGTCCGAGAGGACGATCAGCCGGGCGCCGTTCTCGATGGCCGCGTCGGCCTCGGCGCAGATCTCCTCGATGCGCGCGGCGAGGGCGTCACCGCCGCCGGAGACCCGGTACAGGCCGGACAGGGTCGCGGCCTTGAAGCCGGGCATGTCGCCGTCGGCGTTGATGTGGATGAGCTTGGCCAGCTCGTCGTTGTCGATGACCGGGAAGGGCAGGGTGACCGAGCGGCAGGAGGCGGCCGTCGGGTCCAGCAGGTTGCCCTCCGGGCCCAGCGAGGAGCGCAGGGAGGTGACCAGCTCCTCGCGGATCGCGTCCAGCGGCGGGTTGGTGACCTGCGCGAACAGCTGGGTGAAGTAGTCGAAGAGGAGGCGCGGGCGCTCGGACAGGGCCGCGATCGGCGAGTCCGTGCCCATGGAGCCGATCGGCTCGGCGCCGGAGCGGGCCATCGGGGCGAGGATGACGCGCAGCTCCTCCTCGGTGTACCCGAAGGTCTGCTGGCGGCGGGTGACCGAGGCGTGGGTGTGGACGATGTGCTCGCGCTCGGGCAGGTCGCCCAGCTCGATCTCGCCGGCCTCCAGCCACTCCGCGTACGGCTTCTCGGCGGCCAGGGACGCCTTGATCTCGTCGTCCTCGATGATGCGGTGCTCGGCGGTGTCCACGAGGAACATACGGCCGGGCTGCAGACGGCCCTTGCGGACGACCTTGGCCGGGTCGATGTCGAGCACGCCGACCTCGGAGCCGAGGACGACGAGGCCGTCGTCGGTCACCCAGTAGCGGCCGGGGCGCAGGCCGTTGCGGTCGAGCACGGCGCCGACCTGGGTGCCGTCGGTGAAGGTGACGCAGGCGGGGCCGTCCCAGGGCTCCATCATCGTGGAGTGGAACTGGTAGAAGGCGCGCCGGGCCGGGTCCATGGAAGCGTGGTTCTCCCACGCCTCGGGGATCATCATCAGCACGGAGTGCGGCAGCGAACGGCCGCCCAGGTGCAGCAGCTCCAGCACCTCGTCGAAGGACGCCGAGTCGGAGGCGTCCGGCGTGCACACGGGGAAGATCCGCTCGAGGTCGCGGTCGCCGAAGAGGTCCGAGACCAGCTGCGACTCGCGGGCGCGCATCCAGTTGCGGTTGCCCTTGACGGTGTTGATCTCACCGTTGTGCGCGACGAAGCGGTACGGGTGCGCGAGCGGCCACGACGGGAAGGTGTTCGTGGAGAAGCGCGAGTGGACGAGCGCGACGGCCGAGGCGAAGCGGCGGTCGGACAGGTCCGGGAAGAAGGGCTCCAGCTGGCCGGTGGTCAGCATGCCCTTGTACACGATCGTGCGGGCGGAGAGGGACGGGAAGTAGACACCGGCCTCCCGCTCGGCGCGCTTGCGCAGCACGAACGCCTTGCGGTCCAGCGCGATGCCCTCGCTGGCGCCGTCGGCGACGAAGATCTGCCGGAAGACCGGCATGGTGGAACGGGCGGTGGCGCCCAGCAGCTCCGGGGCGACCGGGACCTCACGCCAGCCGAGGACGGTGAGGCCCTCCTCGCCGGCGATCGTCTCGATCTGCGAGACGGCGGCAGCGGTCCCGTCCTCCGGCAGGAAGGCGATGCCCACGGCGTAGGAGCCCGCCGCGGGGAGGTCGAATCCGGCCACCTCGCGGAAGAAGGCGTCGGGCACCTGCGAGAGCAGACCCGCGCCGTCGCCCGAGTCGGGCTCGGAGCCGGTGGCACCGCGGTGCTCCAGGTTGCGCAGCACGGTGAGCGCCTGCTCGACCAGCGTGTGGGACGCCTCGCCGGTAAGGGTGGCGACGAAACCGACACCACAGGCGTCGTGTTCGTTGCGGGGGTCGTACATACCCTGCGCAGCAGGGCGAGCATCCATGAACGACCAGTTCTGGCCATTCGCGGAATGCTGGGACGGCTGGCGCGGCGTACGCATCGGCTCTCCCGTCGTCGTCATGAGGCATGTGGCAAGTGCCGAGGGACGACGTTGGCCCTCTGCGTGGAGTGCAAAATTTCGTGCAGATTACATGATGGGGTGGTACCCGGGAAGCGGATACTCCGTTCCAACATGCGGACGCCACGGGGTCCGTGGCAACGGTGCCGCACGGTCCGCGGCGGGTGCCGCTCAGCGGCGGCAGACATACGAGGAGGACCGTCGCGACAAGATCGATCGGATCGGCGTCCGGCGGCCCGAGGGGGCGGGGCGAGCGTCTTCGCTCTTCCCACAGGGGTGCGGCAGGCGTCATTGCCTGCGGCGCTTACGGCTCATGCCCGGTGGTCATGCATCTGAAACCAGCGAGTAACGGCTATTTATGCGGCCCATCGCATAAGTAGCGGCGTCGCTATCCTACGGCCGTTCCGAACAGGCTGCCCAGGGCGTACGTCACACCGGCCGCGGCACCGCCCAGCGCGAGCTGCCTGAGGCCGCTGTACCACCACGTCCGGGCGGTCACCCTGGCCACCACGGCGCCACAGCCGAAGAGCCCCGCGAGGGCGAGCAGCACGGCGGGCCACAGCGCGGTGGCGCCGAGCAGGTACGGCAGCACGGGCAGCGCGGCACCGAGGGCGAAGGACCCGAAGGAGGAGACGGCGGCGACGAGCGGCGAGGGCAGGTCGCCGGGGTCGATGCCCAGCTCTTCCCGCGCATGGATCTCCAGGGCCTGCTCGGGGTCCTGGGACAGCTGGCGGGCGACCTCCCGGGCCAGGCCGGGCTCCACACCCCGGGCCACATACAGCGCCGCCAGCTCGTCCTGCTCGTCCTGCGGATGCTTGCGCAGCTCACGGCGCTCGACGTCCAGCTCGGCCTCGACCAGCTCCCGCTGCGAGGCGACCGACGTGTACTCACCGGCCGCCATCGAGAAGGCGCCGGCGGCCAGCCCCGCGAGGCCGGTGATGACTATGGTCTGATGACTCACGGACCCGCCGGCGACACCCGTCATCAGGGCGAGGTTGGAGACCAGGCCGTCCATCGCGCCGAAGACCGCAGGGCGCAGCCAGCCGCCGTTGACGTCGCGATGCGTGTGGTTGTCGCGGTGCGCCTCGTGCAGCGCGGCCTGCGTTTCGATGACGGCCATGGGGACCCCCGGATAGCTTAGCCAAAGCTAACTTTGGACGAGTTCTACTTTTCGACAATACTGAACCTACGCCGATTCTTCCGCTCCCGCCAGCAAGGAAAGGCTCGGCTAACCTGCAGATTTGCCTGACGGCAGGCCGATTTCGCTCATCCGTGCTGGTGCATGCTCAGATGCCGAGCGGGTGACTCCGGTGGTGCGGAGGCTCGCGCGGGCGCGCGCCGTGGGACACATCCGCAAAGGGTCTTCGTGGTCCCGCTGAAGGAGGCCGCCCATGGCATCGATCGCCCGCACTCCCCCGCTCCCGGCGCCCGACGACGCCACGGGACTCCGCGAGCGGGCCCGCGGCGCGCTGCTCGGCCTGGCCGTCGGGGACGCGCTGGGAGCGCCCGCGGAGAACCTGAAGCCGTCCGAGATCCGCGCCCGCTGGGGACGCATCACCGGGTATGTGGCCAAGAAGCCGTGCGGCACGGACGACACCGAGTACGCGATCTTCTCGGGGCTGCTGCTCGCCCGGCACGGCTCTGCACTCACTCCGGCGCATGTGGAGGCGGCCTGGCACGAATGGATCGCCGACCGGGCCGAGGGCCCCTTCCGGGGTGCGGGCTTCAGTGAGCGCGGCACTCTGGAGAACTTGCGCCGCGGCCTTGCGGCCCCCATCTCGGCCCAGCACCGGCATGCCTGGAGCGACGGCCTGGCGATGCGCGCGGCACCGTTCGGCGTCTTCGCGGCCGGCCGTCCCGCCGAAGCGGCCCGCCTGGTGGCGATCGACGGTTCGGTCAGCCATGAGGGCGAGGGCATCTACGGCGGCCAGGCGGTGGCGGCCGGGGTGGCGGCGGCGATGACCGGCGCGCCGGTTCCGGTGGTGATCGCCTCCGCCCTGGCGGTGATCCCCGAGGACTCCTGGACGGCACGCTCCCTACGGCGTGCGGTGGCCGTGTCCCACCGCGGCGAACGCGCGGTCCGCTGCGCGGTCGTCATCGGCGGCTATCCCTGGACCGATCTGGCCCCCGAGGCGGTCGCCCTCGCCTTCGGCGCGTACGCGGCGGCCGACGGCGACTTCGTCCAGGGCGTTCTGACCGCCGTCAACATGGGCCGCGACGCGGACACGACGGCGGCGGTGGCCGGCGCCCTGTCCGGCGCGACCCACGGCATCACGGCGATCCCGCCCCACTGGGCCGCCCCCATCGGCCCGGCCCGCGGCCACTGCCTCCCCTCCATGGCCGGCCACCACGTCCTGGACGTGGCAGAGCTGCTCGTCCCGGGGGAGGGCGGGAAGTGGGGGGCGAGGGTGACGCTTCCGGGGACCCTTCGGGAGGGACCGGCGGACGCTCGCCCCGGCTCCCTTCGGGACGGGGCGCAGGCCGCGGTGTCCGGGTTGCTCGCGGAGGGGTCGGGGGGTGCACTGCCGGGGACGCTTCGGGAGGGAACGGGGACTGCACTTCCGGGCACGCTGCGAGAAGGAGCAGGAAGTGTTCTGCCGGGGGCGCTGCGCGAAGGAGCAGGAACTCCTCTTCCGGAGACGCACCGGGAAGGGACAGGAACTGTTCTCGCGGGGGCGCTGCGCGAAGGAGCAGGACCTGCTCTTCCGGGCACGCACCGAGAAGGGACGGGAACCGCTCTCCCGGGCACGCTTCAAGAGCGAGCAGGAACTGCACTTCCGAACGCGCACCGGGAAGGAACGAAAGAGACGGGGGCTGCCCTGGTGGGCTCGCTCCCCGTCTGTCTCCCGCCCGCCCCCGAGGCCGGCGGCGCGCCCGGGCCGTTCGCGCCCGCCCCTCAGCCCGCCGAGTCGGGTGGCCGGGTGGGCGAGCGGGGGTCCAGCGGGCGGAGCCCCCTGGTCGGGGCGGGGAACTCCGGCACGCAGGACAGCGAGGGCCGGTCATGACGGCGCGCCGTATCGAGGGCCTCCTGCTCGGACTGGCCGCAGGCGACGCCGCCGGCTGGCCGGCAGCACGGCACCGAGCCAGCCGTATGCCCGAGTGGACCCGGCGTCTCACCCGCGAACTGGACACCTTCGCCGAGCAGAACGCCACCACCACCCTCCCGGTCCCGATCGCCCTCAACCAGCCTCCCGATCCCCTCCGCCTCGGCCCCTCCGACGACGCCGAGTGGGCGGCCTTCGCCGCGGAGGCGGTGCTGCGGGCGGGTGACGACGACGCCCTCGGCGACCTCAGCCGGGAGCGCCGTACGCGCGCCGCCATCGACCTCACCTGGACCGCCGTGGCCGCGGAAGTCGCCGCGGCGGCGGACCGCGCCCCCGAGGTCGAGTCCGCCGTACTCCCCCTGCGCGCCCGTATCTCGGTGCGGGCCGGCCTCGGCAATCTCGCCGCCGGCCTGCGCCCGCCCGCCACCGGCCACGACAACCCGCACTACTTCGACGACGCCGCCTGCGTCCGCGCCTGCGTCCTCGCCGTCGCCCATCCCGGGGACCCCGAACGCGCAGCCGCTCTCGCCGAGTTCGACGCCCGCTACACCCAGGACGGCGACGGCGTGCACGGCGCCCGGGCCATGGCCGCGGCCCTCTCGCTCGCCCTCGCCGACGCCGCGACGGACACCTGTGTGGCCGCCGCGCTCGCCGAACTCCCCGCCGGCACGGAGATCGGCCGCAACACCCGCCACGCGCTCGCCCTCGCCGTGGACAGCGAGTCCGCCTTCGCCCTCGTCCCGCTCCTGGAGCACCAGATCGTCGACCACGTCTACAGCTACGGCATCGCAGCCGCCGAGACCGTCCCGGTCGCCCTCGCCCTGGCCACCGCCGCCCGCGGCCGTATCGCCGAGGCCGTGCCCGCCGCCGCCTGCCTGTCCCGGGTCGCGGACTCCGCCCCCGCCCTCGCGGGCGCCCTCACCGGAGCCCTCGGCGGCGGCGCGGCCGTCCCCGGGAGCTGGCGGGACGCCTGCCGCACCCTGTCCGGCTGCGCGCTGCCCCGCCTGGCCGGCACCGACCTGGTGGAACTCGCCGGACTCCTGGAAGCCGCACAACCGGCCCGCCCAGGAGGATGATTCGGGGCATGACGCGCAAGGAGCCCAAAGGGCTCAAAGAAGAAGGCAGCCGGCCCCCTTCGGACCCTCCCGTGCACGGCCTCGACGACCGGATCACCGGCGCGCTCGTCGGAGCCGCCGTCGGCGACGCCCTCGGCGGCCCGGTCGAGGGCTACTCCCCGGAGCAGATCACCGAGCGCCACGGCGGCCGCGTCCACGGCATCGTCGGCCCCTGGCACGGCGACGCCTGGCGCACCGCCCGGCCCATCGCCCCGTACCACAAGGGCGACGGCCACGTCACCGACGACACCCTGATGACCCACGCGCTGGTCCGGGTCTACGACCGCGTCCGCGACCACCTCGACGCGTACGCCATCGCCGACCACCTGGTCCCGGACCTGATGACGAACCCGCGCTGGATCCCGGAACTGGAGACCGAGGCCCTGCCCCTGCACCGCCTCTTCCTCGCCGAGAAGTGGCTCGTGGCCCGGCTCGCCCACGGCCACGTCGACCCGCGGGAGGCGGGCGTCGGGAACATCGTCAACTGCGGCGCGGCGATGTACATGGCCCCCGTCGGTCTGGTCAACGCGGCCAACCCGGCCGCCGCCTACGCCGAGGCGCTGGACATCGCCGGCGCGCACCAGTCGTCGTACGGCCGTGAGGCGGCCGGTGTCCTCGCCGCGGCCGTCGCCGCCGCCGCGGCACCGGGTGCGACCCCCGACTCCGTCGTCGGCGTCTGCCTGTCCCTGGCGAAGGACGGCACGCGCGAGGCGATCGAGAAGGTCTGCGAAGTGGCCGGCGGTCACACCGACTTCGAGTCGGCGCTACGACCGCTGCGCGCGGCGGTGGCCCCGTACGACACCGTAGGCCCGGACTACCGCGCGCCCTCCCTCGCCGCCCGCCGCCCCTCCCGGCTGCACGCGATCGAGGAACTGCCCGTCGCCCTCGGCATGCTGCTGGTCTCCGGCGGCGACTACCGGCACGCCGTCCTCGGCGCGGTCAACTACGGCCGCGACTGCGACTCGATCGCCACGATGGCCGGTGCCCTCGCGGGCGCCCTCGGCTCACCCGTCCCGGAGGACTGGGCCAAGACGGTAGCCGAGGCCAGCCGCCTGGACCTGTGGGCGCCGGCCCGTACGCTCACCGAGGTCACGCGGGAGGTCTTCGCACGTGACGTACGGCGGCGCCGCGCCCATGAGCAGGCGTTCACGGCCCTCGGAGGAACTGCATGCTCCGACTGACCTGGGTCCAGCCGGAGGACCTGCTGGGCCACGAACTGCGCCAGGCCCGCCTGGACGGGCGGGAACCGTCGGCGATCGAGGCGCGCTGGCGAGCGGCGGGCGGTCCGGACGCGCCGCCCCGCGCGGGCGCGTCCGCCCACGGCGTCTCGCGGTACCTGCGCCTGCTGGCGGAAGACCTGCTCGACGAACTGGCCGACCTGCCCAGTGCGTTGGCCGAGGACGAGCCGACCGATCTGGCTCGGATCGAGTCCCTGTGCCCGGACTGGCCGTCGACGCCACCGAGCTGCGCTCGACCGTCGTCCCGCGACCAAGGGCACGATGTGGTTGCTCGCGCCAGCGCGGCGGCAGCCGCATGTCGAACAGAGCCCCGCGCCCCTTCGGGGCGCTCGCAGCCCGCGCCCACCCCGGCCGCCCTGGAGGCCGCCTGGCTGGGCCGCGCCATCGGGTGCCTCCTCGGGAAACCCGTCGAAAAACTCCCCCTCGACGGCATCCGCGCTCTCGCCCGGGCAACCGGAAACTGGCCCCTCGGCACGTACTTCACGGCACAGGGCGTCCCCGAAGACCTTCTCGCGCAACACCCCTGGAACCGCCGCTCGGCCCAAACCTCCCTCGCCGAGAACATCGACGGCATGCCCGAGGACGACGACCTCAACTACCCCCTGCTCAATCTCCTGCTCCTCCAGCGCCACGGAAAGCACTTCACCACCGCCGACGTGGCACGGCTCTGGCTGGACGAGCTCCCGCCCGGCCGCACCTTCACCGCCGAACGCATCGCCTGTCGCAACCTCCTCTCCGGCATCGAGCCCCCGCACACCGCCCGCCACCGCAATCCCTACCGCGAGTGGATCGGCGCCCTGATCCGCGCCGACGTGCACGGCTGGACCAACCCCGGCGACCCGGCCGCCGCCGCCGGACAGGCGCACCGCGACGCGGTCCTCACCCACACCGCCAACGGCGTCTACGCGGCGATGTTCACGGCCGCCGTCATCGCCGCCGCCGCGACCGGCACCCAGGACGTGCACGCCTGTCTGCGCACCGGCCGACGCGTCATCCCGCCCCGCTCCCGGCTCGCGCGGGCGATCGACCACGCCGTCGAACTGGCCGCGTCCCACGAGGACTTCGACGCCGTCGTGGACGAACTGCACGCCCGCTACTCCCCCGCCCACCACTGGGTGCACGCCATCCCCAACACCGCGCTGCTCGCCGCCGCCCTCACGCACGCGGACGGCGATTTCACCGGCTCCATCTGCCGCGCGGTGTCGGGCGGCCTGGACACCGACTCCAACGGCGCCGCGGCCGGCAGCATCGCCGGACTGCTCGCGGGCGAACCCGCCGCCCTCCCCGACCGCTGGCGGGCCCCGCTGAAGAACCGGCTCGCCACCACCGTCGGCGACTTCGACGGCACCGGCTTCGACACCCTCGCCCACCTCACCCATCTGGAGGCGACCCGCTCATGACCCACATCGTCGTCCTCGGCAGCACGAACATGGACCTCGTCACCTATGTCACGAAGGCACCGCAGCGCGGCGAGACCGTGACGGGGCGCGCATTCCACACCGTCCCCGGCGGCAAGGGGGCCAACCAGGCGATCGCCGCCGCCCGGGCCGGCGCCTCCGTCTCGATGATCGGCGCGGTCGGCAACGACGCCTTCGGTCTGCGGCTGCGCGACACCCTCGAACACTCCGGTGTGGACACCGACTTCCTGCGGACGGTCGAGGGCCCGTCCGGCACCGCGCACATCGTGGTGGACGACGAGGGTGCCAACTCCATCGTCGTCATCCCCGGCGCGAACGGCACCGTCGACCATCTCTCCCCCGGCGACGAGGGCGTGATCGCCTCCGCCGACGCCCTGCTGCTGCAGTTGGAGATCCCGCTGGCCGCGGTCGTCGCGGGCGCTCAGGCGGCACGCCGGCACGGGGTCCGTACGGTGCTCACCCCGTCGCCCGCCCAGCCGCTGCCCCCCGAACTCCTCGCCGCCACCGACCTGTTGGTGCCCAACGAGTACGAGGCGGTCACGCTCACCGGCCGCACCGACCCGCGCGATGCCGCCGCCGCCCTGCTGGACCTGGTGCCGGAGGTCGTCGTCACCCTGGGCGCCACCGGCAGCCTCTACCTGGCCCGGGGCACCGAGCCGCTGGTGATCCCGGCGCCGCGGGTGACCGCCGTCGACTCCACGGGCGCCGGCGACACCTTCGTCGGCGCGCTCGCGGTGGCCCGCGCCGAGGAGAAACCGGTACGGGAGGCCCTGTCCTGGGCGGCGGCCGCCGCAGCGATCTCCGTCCAGCGGGCCGGGGCGTCGGCGTCGATGCCGTACCGCCCGGAGATCGACGCCCAGTGCACCGCATGAGTACGACGAGGGCGAGGACGACGCCCGCGCCACTGACCGGTCTGCGGGTACTGGACCTGGCGACGCTGTTCGCGGGCCCGCTGGCCGCCACGCTGCTCGGTGACTTCGGCGCCGAGGTGATCAAGGTCGAGCACCCGGGGCGGCCGGACCCCTCCCGTGGGCACGGCCCGGCCAAGGACGGCATCGGCCTGTGGTGGAAGGTACTCGGCCGCAACAAGCGGACCATCACCCTGGACCTGTCCACGCCCGGCGGCCGTGCCGTCCTGCTCCGGCTCGCCGCCACCGCCGACGTGGTGATCGAGAACTTCCGCCCGGGGACCTTGGAGAAGTGGGACCTGAGCTGGGAGGAGCTGTCGGCCGCGAGCCCTCGGCTGGTCCTCGCCCGGGTGACGGCCTTCGGCCAGTTCGGCCCGTATGCGCACCGCCCCGGCTTCGGCACCCTCGCCGAGGCGATGAGCGGCTTCGCCGCGATCACCGGCGAGCCGGAGGCACCGCCGACGCTCCCGCCGTTCGGGCTCGCGGACTCGGTCGCAGGCCTGGCGACCGCCTACGCCGTGCTCACCGCGCTGGCCGCACGGGAGCGCACCGGCAGAGGGCAGATCGTCGACATGGCGATCATCGAGCCGATGCTGTCGGTCCTGGGCCCGCACCCCACCTGGTACGACCAGCTCGGTCATGTGCAGGAACGCACCGGCAACCGCTCCGCGAACAACGCCCCGCGCAACACCTACCGCACCGCCGACGGTCGCTGGGTCGCCGTCTCCACCTCCGCGCAGTCGGTCGCGGAGCGGGTGATGCGCCTGGTGGGCCGTCCGGAACTGATCGAGGAACCCTGGTTCGCCACTGGCGTGGACCGCGCCGCGCACGCCGACGTCCTGGACGAGGCGGTCGGCTCCTGGATCGCCGCCCGCACCCGCACCGAGGTCCTCAGCGCCTTCGAGAAGGCCGAGGCCGCGGCGGCCCCGATCCATGACGTCCGGGACGTCCTGGCCGACCCCCAGTACCGGGCCCTGAACACGATCACCACGGTCCTCGACCCCGAACTGGGCCCGCTGCGCATGCAGAACGTGCTCTTCCGGCTCTCCGCGACCCCCGGCGCGATCCGCTGGGCCGGCCGTCCGCACGGTGCCGACACCGAGGCCGTGCTCACCGAGCTGGGCCTCACCCCGGCCGAGATCACCTCCCTGCGCGCGGAGGGAGCCCTGTGACCGGGGCCCCGCTCACCTGGCTCTACGTCCCCGGCGACCGTCCGGCCGTGGTGACCAAGGCGCTGGCCGCGGGCGCCGACGTGGTGGTGATCGACCTGGAGGACGCGGTCGCCCGGGACCGCAAGGAGTACGCCCGCGCGGCCACGGCCGAGCTCCTCACCGAGCCCCAGCCGGTCCCGGTGCACGTCCGTCCCAACGCCCTGGACAGCCCCTGGGCCGCCGCCGACCTGACCACCCTGGCCGCGCTCCCCGGCCTCTCGGGTCTACGGCTCCCGAAGGTGACCGCCCCGGCCCAGGTCAGGCAGGCCGCCGCGGCCACCCCCGTCCCCCTGTACGCCCTGCTGGAGTCGGCGCTCGGCATCGAGCAGGCCTACGCCATCGCCACCGCGCACCCCGCCCTGCGAGGCATCGCCCTCGGTGAGGCGGACCTGCGGGCCGACCTGGGGGTCCGGGCCGACGCGGGCCTCGACTGGCCGCGCTCCCGGGTGATCGTCGCCGCCCGTGCCGCCGGCCTCGCCGCACCGCCCCAGTCGGTCCACCCCGACATCCGCGACCTGGACGGCCTCGCCGCGTCCTGCGCCCATGGCCGGGCCCTCGGCTTCCTGGGCCGTGCCGCGATCCACCCCCGGCAGCTGCCGGTGATCGAACGGGCCTACCTGCCCACACCGGCGGAGATCGAGCACGCGGAGACGATCCTCAAGGCAGCGGCCACGAAGGAGGGCGCCCAGGCGCTCCCCGACGGCCGCTTCGTCGATGCGGCGGTGGTGGCGATGGCCCGGCGCACCTTGTCGTTGGCCTTCAGAGGCTGAACAGCCGAGGGCGCCCGGAACGGACTCCGGGCGCCCTCGGCGTCGTACGACCAGCCGTCAGCTCTTCTTCGTCGCCGACCCGGCCTCGTCCTTCGCCTCCGCGTCGGAGGGCTCGCCCTGGTCCTCCGCCTCGGCAGCAGCAGCCGGCTCGTCACCGGTCCCCTCGGAAACGGCCGCCTCGGAAACGGCCCCCTCGGAAGCGGCCTGGGGCTCCACGACGGCTTCCCTGCCCGGCCGCTTCTTCGACGACACGACGAGGTACGTCACCGCGAGCAGGAACACGATCAGCGCGGTCCAGACGTTGAGGCGGACGCCCAGGATGTGGTGGGCGTCGTCGACGCGCATGTACTCGATCCAGCTGCGGCCCGCGCAGTACGCGGCGACGTACAGGGCGAACGCGCGGCCGTGGCCCAGTGTGAAGCGGCGGTCGGCCCAGATGACCAGCAGGCCCACGCCGACGCACCACAAGGACTCGTAGAGGAACGTGGGGTGGTAGTAGCCCGGCACCCGGCCGCCCTCGGAGGAGGTGATGTGCAGTGCCCATGGAACGTGGGTCTCATGGCCGTACAGCTCCTGGTTGAACCAGTTGCCCCAGCGGCCGATGGCCTGTGCGAAGGCGATGCCGGGCGCGACGGCGTCGGCGTACGCCGGCATCGGGATGCCCCGGCGCCGGGCGCCGATCCACGCGCCGAGGGCGCCAAGCGCGATCGCGCCCCAGATGCCCAGGCCGCCCTCCCACACCTTGAAGGCGTCCACCCAGTCACGGCCGTCGCTGAAGTACAGCTCGTAGTCCGTGATCACGTGGTACAGCCGGCCGCCGACCAGGCCGAACGGCACGGCCCAGACCGCGATGTCGGCGACGGTGCCGGCCCGCCCGCCGCGGGCGATCCAGCGCTTGTTGCCGAGCCAGACGGCCACGAAGACGCCGATGATGATGCAGAAGGCGTAGCCGCGCAGCGGGATGGGGCCGAGGTACAGCACCCCGCGCGACGGGCTGGGAATGTAGGAAAGTTCCATGGCAGGTCCGACGCTACCGTGCCGGGCCGCGGGGACCGCAAGCAGCCCGGCTACGGGTCCATAACGGGGGCGTGAGAAAAACGGACGGGGCCGGGGGCGGTCCTTACCCGCGGTCGGCCGCCTCCACCATCTGCTTGAGCTTGGCCGGGGTCATGGTCTGGTCCTGGTAGATGTTCTTCCCGCCGAGCAGGACCGTGGGCGTGCCGGTGAAGCCGCCGGTCTTGAAGGCGTTCTGGGACTTGTTCACCCAGCCGTCGTGGGTGCCGTTCTTGACGCACTTCTGGAAGGCAGGGGTGTTCAGACCGCCGACCTTTCCAGCCAGGTCGATCAGCTTGGTGTTGTCGGCGTACGCGTCGTCGGTTTCCTTGGGCTGGTTCGCGTACAGCACGTCGTGGTAGTCGCGGAACTTTCCGGTGTCCTGGGCGCAGGCCGCGGCGTTGGCCGCGCGCAGGGAGCCGGTGCCGCCGAGGTTGCCGTCGATCAGCCGGACCAGGTGGTAGTCGATTCTGAGCTTGCCGGAGTCGGCCAGCTGGTGGAGCGTCGGGCGATAGGCGATCTCGAAGGCCTGGCAGGCCGGGCAGCGCAGGTCCTCCCAGACGGTGAGCGTGGACTTGGCGCCGTCCTTGCCGACCGGGATCGCGAGGCTGTCCTTGCCCTGCGCGCCCGAGGGCGCCACGACCGGGCCCGCCTTCGCACCCTTTTCCTTGCCGGCGTTGGCGGCGAGCACGCCGATCACCGCCGCGAGGCCCAGGACGCAGACGATGCTCGCGCCCACGATGAGCGTGCGCCGCCGCTTGTCCGCGGCCTTCTGCTTCTCGCGCTCGACCGCCAGCCGCTCCCGGGCGGTGCGCTTTCCGTCACGGTTCTTCTCACTCACACCCCCAGAACGAACCGGGGAGGCGCAGCGCGCCTCCCCGGTCCCAGGTCCACTCGTTCGAGTGACCGAATGTTCTGATAGGGAAAACGACCGGCGGTCACGCCTGTCCGCGCACGCCCTTCGCCAGCTCCCCGGCCAGCTCGCGAACCGCCGCGAGACCCGACGCGTGGTCGGGGGCGTCCAGCATCCGCTTCACGAACGCCGAGCCGACGATCACCCCGTCGGCGAAGCCCGCGACCTCGGCGGCCTGGGAGGCGTTGGAGACACCGAGTCCGACGCACACGGGCAGTTCGGTGCCGGTGGCGCGGGTGCGCTCGACCAGGTTCTGGGCCTGCGCGCCGACGGACTCGCGGGTGCCAGTGACACCCATCAGCGAGGCCGCGTAGACGAAGCCGCTGCCCGCCGCGGTGATCTCGGCGAGCCGCTGGTCCTTGCTGCTCGGCGCCACGACGAAGACCGTCGCGAGGCCGTGCTTCTCGGCGTGCTCCCGCCACAGAGCCGACTCCTGCACGGGCAGGTCGGGCAGGATGCAGCCCGCGCCGCCCGCCTCGGCCAGCTCGGCGGTGAACCGCTCGACGCCGTAGCGGTCGATGGGGTTCCAGTACGTCATGACGAGCACCGGCTTGCCGGTCGCCGCGTGGGCCTCCCGGACCGTCCGCATGACGTCGGCGATCCTGACGCCGCCCCGCAGGGCGATGTCGTCGGCGGTCTGGATGACCGGGCCGTCGAGGACGGGGTCGCTGTGCGGCAGACCCACCTCCACGACATCCGCCCCGCCCTCGAAGACGGCCTTGATCGCCTCGATGCCGCCGTCCACGGTCGGGAACCCGGCCGGGAGGTAGGCGATGAGCGCGGAGCGGCCCTCGGCCTTCGCCGCTGCGAGGGTGTCGGTCAGCAGCTGGACGTTTCCGCTCACTTGGCGTCCCCCTCGATCTCGGCGGTGTCGGCTTGGTCGGCGGCCACCTCGGCGTCGGTGTCGTACAGGCCGAAGTAGCGGGCGGCGGTGTCCATGTCCTTGTCGCCGCGGCCGGAGAGGTTGACGACGATCAGGCCGTCCCTGCCCAGCTCCTTGCCGACCTCCAGGGCACCGGCCAGGGCGTGGGCGCTCTCGATGGCCGGGATGATGCCCTCGGTACGGGACAGCAGGCGCAGGGCCTGCATGGCCGCGTCGTCGGTGATCGCGCGGTACTCACCGCGGCCGGAGTCCTTCAGGTAGGAGTGCTCCGGTCCGATGCCCGGGTAGTCCAGGCCCGCCGAGATCGAGTACGGCTCGGTGATCTGGCCCTCGTCGTCCTGCAGGACGTAGGACCGGGAGCCGTGCAGGATGCCGGGCTCGCCCGCGGTCAGGGTGGCCGCGTGCTCTCCCGTCTCGATGCCGTGTCCGGCCGGCTCGCAGCCGATGAGCCGGACGCCCTCGTCGGGGATGAAGGCGTGGAAGAGTCCGATGGCGTTGGAGCCGCCGCCGACGCAGGCGATGGCGGCGTCCGGGAGGCGCCCGGCGCGCTCCAGCAGCTGGCGGCGGGCCTCGACGCCGATCACCCGGTGGAAGTCGCGGACCATGGCCGGGAAGGGGTGCGGTCCGGCGACGGTCCCGAACAGGTAGTGCGTGTGGTCCACATTGGCGACCCAGTCGCGGAACGCCTCGTTGATGGCGTCCTTCAGGGTGCGGCTGCCGGACTTCACCGCGACGACCTCGGCACCGAGCATGCGCATGCGGGCCACGTTCAGCGCCTGGCGCTGGGTGTCGACCTCGCCCATGTAAATGGTGCAGTCGAGGCCGAAGAGGGCACAGGCGGTGGCCGTGGCGACGCCGTGCTGGCCGGCGCCGGTCTCGGCGATGACCCGGGTCTTGCCCATCCGCTTGGTGAGCAGGGCCTGGCCGAGCACGTTGTTGATCTTGTGGGAGCCGGTGTGGTTGAGGTCCTCGCGCTTGAGGAACACGCGCGCGCCACCCGCCTCCGCGGCGAAACGGGGGACCTCGGTCAGTGCCGACGGCCGGCCGGTGTAGTGGACGAGCAGGTCGTCGAGCTCTCGGGCGAACTCGGGGTCGTGCTTGGCCTTGTCGTACTCGACGGCGACCTCGTCCACGGCGGCGACGAGGGCCTCCGGGATGAACTTGCCGCCGAACGCGCCGAAGTAGCCCTCGGCGCTGGGGACTTGACCCTGCGGGTCAGGGAAGAAGAAATCGCTGGGCATGCCAGAACCTCACGGTGAGTGCGTGTGAAAGACACTGTTCGCCGTGGAGGCGGAGCCTGTCGGACGACCTCAGGCCGTGTGCGGCCGGTCGTGCCCGCGCGGCGGTGGCCGCACGTCGAACAGAGCCCCGCGCCCCTGGGGGGCGCACTGCCATCGACGTCCGTTCACCTGCCCGGGCTCGTCACCGATGACGTACCGCACCCTGCGGCCGTGGACACGCCTCGCCGGGGCACGGCAGCCCCTCGGGCGGCAGCCGCGCGCAAGGCGGGCGTACCGGTCCACGGTCGTCACGGTCGCAGTCATCGGGGTCAGCCTACCGGGTGATCAGCTCCGGCCGTGCCGCAGCGCGGGATGCTCGCCCGCGGCGACCAGGTCGGAGACGGCGGTCTTCGGGTCACGGCCGGTGACCAGGGACTCGCCGACCAGGACCGCGTCGGCGCCGGCGTTGGCGTAGGCGATCAGGTCGTGCGGGCCGCGGACACCGGATTCGGCGACCTTGACGATGTGGTCCGGGATCTCCGGTGCGACCCGCTCGAACGTGCCGCGGTCGACCTCGAGCGTCTTCAGGTTGCGCGCGTTGACGCCGATGATCCTGGCACCCGCGTCCACGGCCCGCTCGACCTCGTCCTCGTCGTGGACCTCGACGAGCGGGGTGAGGCCGATGGAGACGGCGCGCTCGATCAGCGACTCCAGGGCCGGCTGGTCCAGGGCGGCCACGATCAGCAGCGCGAGGTCGGCGCCGTACGCCCGGGCCTCCCACAGCTGGTACGAGGTGACGATGAAGTCCTTGCGCAGCACGGGGATGTCCACGCGCGCGCGGACGGCCTCCAGGTCGGCCAGCGAGCCGCCGAAGCGGCGCTGTTCGGTGAGGACGGAGATGACGGCCGCGCCGCCCGCCTCGTAGTCCGCGGCCAGCCCGGCCGGGTCGGCGATCGCGGCCAGCGCGCCCTTGGAGGGGCTGGAGCGCTTGACCTCGCAGATCACCTTCACGCCGTCGCCCTTGAGCGCGGCCACCCCGTCCTTGGCGGCGGGAGCCTTGGCCGCGCGCTCCTTGAGCTCGTCGAGGCTGACGCGTGCCTGCCGCTCCGCGAGGTCGGCACGGACTCCGTCGATGATCTCGTCGAGCACACTCACGCGAGCGGCCCCCTTTCAGACGGTGGTTCCTTCAGATTTTGAAAACCTGTGGTCACTGCGATGGTATCCGGAGCTGCCTGGAGCCCTCGCATCCGGTGGACGCCGGTCCCACTTCCTGGACGTCCGCCGGGTGATCAGGGATGCAGCCAGCCGCCCGACGGCAGGTTCCGGACCGCTGTGAACACCAGCAGCACCGCACCGGCGGCCCAGAGGTGCACCGGTCCCAGGCCCACGCGCATCGGCCGGCCGCGCGCCGCGCGGATCACCCACACGGTCCACAGCACGGCGAAGCCCAGGTAGGCGGCGACACCCAGCGCGTTGTCGCGCAGGGCGGTGAGAAGGTCGCCGTGGACGAAGGCGTGCGCGCTGCGCAGGCCGCCGCAGCCGGGGCAGTACAGGCCGGTGATCCGGTACAGCGGGCAGACGGGGTAGTGACCGGGTTCGTTCGGGTCGACGGCACCGACGTAGGCGAAGGCTCCGGCGACGGCGGTGAGGAGCCCGACCGGGATGGCGAGGCGCCGCCACAGCGGGTCTGCAGGGGCGGCATACCCGGCCGGGGGCGTGACTGCGGATGGAGCCGGGGGACTGTCGGCGTTCACTCGGACATTGTCCCCTGAAGCCGACGGCACTGCAGCTCCCCGGGGCGCCGGGGGGCACGGCTCCGGCGGCACGACTGCCCGCAGCTGCGTCCGTACACCGCGAGGGGCGGCCCGCATCCTCTCCGGATGCGGGCCGCCCCTCGGGAAAGCAGTGTCCGCGCTCAGCTCTCCGCGCCGACCGGCTCGCGGGTCGCGGTGGGCGCCCCGGCCACCAGGAGGGGCTTCCGGTCCGCGCCGAGGCCCATGGCCTTCATGATGCCGCCGACCACCGCGCCGCCGAGGGCGAGCACCATGCCGGCCCAGAAGCCGACAGCGTTGGCCATCACCATGAAGGCGCCCGCGACGCAGAAACCGATGAAGGAAATGATGACACCGGTCCAGGCGGCCGGGGTGTGACCGTGGCTGCTGCCCGCCATGTCTGTGCTCCTCGTTGCTGTGTACGTGTCCCAGGAGAGCGTCGTACGTGTCGTACCGCTCCGAGCCCGCCCGTCACTGTCCGAGCCGGACGCTCGGCGTCCATTGTCCCGTACGGGATCGCCCGCCGGACGCGGGGGTGGCGTCTGTTTCGCCACACCCGGGGCGGGGGTCAGGCGCCCGTCGGGTCCTCGCCCCGGTCCAGGGCCTTCCAGATCTCCTCGGGCCGCTCCGGGTCGACCGGCCGGGCCCTGCGGCGCGGGCGGTCGGTGCCGCGCTCGTAACGGCCGGACATGGCGGGCCACAGGCTGCCGTAGCGCAGCGCGAGCAGACCGGCGAGCAGGATCAGCACACCGCCGACGGCCGCGACGTACGGCCAGCCGGTATGGCTGAGCGCGGCGACGGTGGCGGAGGTGTCGCCGCTCGCCTGGGCGGCCTTCTCGTCCAGTGCGGAACTGTCGGAGGCGGCGACGAGTGCGGCGGCGGTGATGCCGGCTCCGGACAGCGCGAGCAGCCCGGCGACGACGAGCCGGCCGGCCCTGCGGACGGCGAAGACGGCGACGAGCGCGGCGAGGCCCACTATGGCGAGGGCCGCGGGGACGCCCGTGACGTCGCTGCCCTTGGCGGTGAGCGGGAACGCGCCGCCGGCCACCGTCGCGGTGCCCTCCGCCCAGCGCTGCCGGGTCGCGAGCAGCGCCACGGCCGCGCCGAGCGCACCGCACAGGAGGGCCACGGCGAGGCTCCGCCGGCCGGACCGGACGGGCGCGGCGGCTTCGGTACGGGGGTGAGGTACAGCAGTCACGCGTACCACTATCGCCTGAACCCCGCGCGAGCCGACACCCGGGTCCGTCAAGCCATGGGCGGGTCGAGTTTCAGCCATGATCCGCTCAGGAACGGCACATGAACGTCTCAGGAACCGCAAAGGAAGGTTCCCAGTTCAACATCCATCTTGTTGACGTGACCCCGCCATCCGTACGTTCTGCGCGACCCCGGCGCGTCACCCCGCGCCGTGGTGGCACCGCGCACCCCCCACAGCCCTTCCCGGTTCACCCACCTCGTGGAGGACGTACGTTGCGCAGAACCGTTTCCCTCACCGCCGTGGCCACGCTCGCCACGGCCGCCCTCGCCCTGGCCGCCCCGGTCGGCCAGGCCGCCGCCTCGTCCCACGGCGTCACCGTGGCCCACGCCTGCGCCGCCCCGACGAAGAAGGACCAGATGGCCTGCAACGCCCTTCAGGTCACCTCGGGCACCCCGCTGTCGGCGCACGCCGAGAGCGCCCTGACGGCCGCCGCCACTCCCTCCGGCTACGGCCCCGCCTCGCTCCAGGCGGCGTACAACCTGCCCTCCGCGAGCGGCGGTTCGGGCCGGACGGTGGCGATCGTCGACGCGTACGACGACCCGAACGCCGAGTCCGACCTCGCCGCCTACCGCTCCCAGTACGGCCTGCCGGCCTGCACCACGGCGGGCGGCTGCTTCAAGAAGGTGGACCAGAACGGGGGCACCAGGTACCCGCGCGGCAACTCCGGCTGGGCCGAGGAGATCTCACTCGACCTCGACATGGTCAGCGCGGCCTGCCCGAACTGCAAGATCCTGCTGGTGGAGGCCAGTTCGGCGAGCATGACCAACCTGGGCACGGCCGTGAACACCGCCGTGAACCTGGGCGCGAAGTTCGTCTCCAACAGCTACGGCGGCTCCGCGTCCTCCAGCGACGCCACCTACGACTCCAGCTACTTCAACCACCCCGGCGTCGCCATCACCGTCTCCTCCGGTGACAACGGCTACGGCGTCGAGTACCCGGCGGCCTCCCAGTACGTGACGGCGGTGGGCGGTACGTCCCTGAAGACCGCCTCCGGCACGCGCGGCTGGACCGACACGGTGTGGAGCGGGGCCGGCTCCGGCTGCTCCGCCTACGACGCCAAGCCCGGCTGGCAGAAGGACTCCGGCTGTGCGAAGCGCACGGTCGCGGACGTCTCGGCGGTCGCCGACCCCAACACCGGTGTCGCGGTGTACGACACCTACGGCCAGGGCAGCGGCTGGATGGTCTTCGGCGGCACCAGCGCCTCCGCACCGCTGATCGCGGCGACCTACGCGCTGGCCGGTGCCCCGTCCGCCGGCTCCTACCCGGCGTCCTTCCCGTACGCGCACACCTCGGCGCTGAACGACGTCACCGGCGGCTCCAACGGCAGCTGCGGCGGCTCGTACCTGTGCACCGGCACCACCGGCTACGACGGGCCGTCGGGGCTCGGCACCCCGAACGGCACCGCCGCGTTCACCGGCTGAACCCTCCTATGAGCTGAGCCGGTTGGCCGTGTGCACCGCGCGGAGGACCGCCGCCGCCTTGTTGCGGCACTCCTGGTCCTCCGCCACCGGGTCGGAGTCGGCGACGATGCCGGCTCCGGCCTGCACATATGCCGTGCCGCCCCGGAGCAGCGCCGTACGGATGGCGATCGCGGTGTCCGAGTCGCCCGCGAAGTCCAGGTAGCCGACACAGCCGCCGTACAGGCCGCGCCGGGACGGCTCCAGTTCGTCGATGATCTGCATCGCGCGGGGCTTGGGCGCGCCGGAGAGGGTGCCCGCCGGGAAACAGGCGGTGAGCACGTCGAAGGCGGTGCGGCCCTCGGCGACCCTGCCGGTGACCGTGGAGACGATGTGCATCACGTGCGAGTAGCGCTCGATGGACATGAAGTCGACCACCTCGACCGAGCCGGGCTCGCAGACCCGGCCGAGGTCGTTGCGGCCGAGGTCGACCAGCATCAGGTGCTCGGCGCGCTCCTTGGGGTCGGCGAGCAGCTCCTCGGCGAGGGCCTGGTCCTCCTGCGGGGTGGTCCCGCGGGGCCGGGTGCCGGCGATGGGGTGGACCATCGCCCGCCCGTCCTCGACCTTCACCAGCGCCTCGGGGGACGAGCCGACGACGTCGAAGCCGTCGAAGCGGAACAGGTACATGTACGGGGACGGGTTCGTGGCCCGCAGCACCCGGTAGACGTCCAGGGCACTGGCGGTGCACGGGGTCTCGAAGCGCTGCGAGGGCACGACCTGGAAGGCCTCGCCCGCGCGGATTCGTTCCTTGATGTCCTCGACGGCCACCTGGAAGTCCGGGCCGCCCCACAGCGCGGTGTACTCGGGCAGCTCGGAGGGCGGCAGGACGGCCGGGGGCTGGGCGACCGCGCGCGTGAGGTCGGCCTCCATGGCGTCGAGGCGGGCCACGGCGTCGGCGTAGGCCTCGTCCACTCCGGTGTCGAGGTCGTTGTGGTTGATCGCGTTGGCGATCAGCAGGACCGAGCCCTCCCAGTGGTCCATGACGGCGAGGTCGCTGGTCAGGAGCATGGTCAGCTCGGGCAGGTTCAGGTCGTCGCGCTCGCCGGGGCCGATCTTCTCCAGGCGGCGGACGATGTCGTAGCCCAGATAGCCGACCATGCCGCCGGTGAAGGGCGGCAGGCCCTCCTGGTGGGGGGTGTGCAGGGCCTGGATCGTCGCCCGCAGGGCGGCCAGCGGGTCACCCTCGACGGGGACGCCGACGGGCGGGGTGCCGAGCCAGTGGGCCTGTCCGTCGCGCGCGGTCAGCGTGGCGGCGCTGCGGACTCCCACGAAGGAGTAGCGGGACCAGGAGCGGCCGTTCTCCGCGGACTCCAGCAGGAAGGTGCCGGGGCGCTCCGCGGCGAGCTTGCGGTAGAGCGCGACCGGGGTGTCGCCGTCGGCGAGGAGCTTGCGCGTGACCGGGATGACACGCCGGTCGGTGGCGAGCTTGCGGAAGGTCTCGAGGTCCATGGCGGCTGACCTTACTGATCAGTGGTCCGGACGGCGGAATCGGCGTCCTTGAGGAGCACGTCCTCGTCGAAGCAGGTGCGCGCGCCGGTGTGGCAGGCCGCGCCCAGCTGGTCGACCTTGACCAGCACGGTGTCGGCGTCGCAGTCCAGGGCGACCGACTTCACCCACTGGACGTGGCCCGAGGTGTCGCCCTTGACCCAGTACTCCTGGCGGCTGCGGGACCAGTAGGTGCAGCGGCCGGTGGTCAGCGTGCGGTGCAGCGCCTCGTCGTCCATCCAGCCGAGCATGAGCACCTCGCCCGTGTCGTACTGCTGGGCGATGGCGGGCAGGAGTCCGTCGGAGCTGCGCTTGAGGCGGGCGGCGATCTCCGGGGCGAGGCTGCTGGGGGGCACACTGCGGGGCGAAGCGCCTCCGTCGGGGGCGGTGGTCGGGCGACGGGCGGGAGTACCGGTCGTACGGGTCATGGGTGCCATTGTGCCGCGCGGGTACGACAACGCCGGTGCCGTGTCCATTGGATGGTCACGGCGGCGCGACGGGGTGGTGATCGGGTGACGGTTGGGCGGACGCGGCGCCTGGTCGTAGGCTGATCACATGTCGACCTTCGCCAAGCGTGAACGGCTTCTGCTCGCCGACCTCTTGGAAACCGTCGGTCCGGACGCGCCGACCCTCTGCGAGGGCTGGCGCACCCGGGACCTGGCCGCGCATGTGATCGTGCGCGAGCGCCGCCCGGACGCGGCCGGGGGCACGCTGATCAAACAGCTCGCGCCGCGCCTGGAGAAGGTGATGGCCGAGTACTCCGCGAAGCCGTACGAGGAGCTGATCCAGCTGATCCGTACCGGCCCGCCGCGCTTCTCGCCGTTCCAGCTCAAGCAGGTCGACGAGGCGGCCAACATCGTCGAGTTCTACGTCCACACCGAGGACGTCCGCCGTGCCCAGCCGGACTGGAGCCCGCGTGAGCTGGACCCGGTCTTCCAGGACGCCCTGTGGTCCCGGCTGGAGCGCACCGCGCGGCTGGTGGCCCGGGGGGTGCCGACGGGGCTGGTGCTGCGCCGCCCGGACGGGCAGACGGCGGTGGCGCACCGGGGTGCGCCGGTGGTGACGGTGACCGGAGAGCCGTCGGAGCTGCTGATGTTCGCGTTCGGCCGGCAGAACGCGGCGAAGGTGCAGGTGGACGGCGACGCGGACGCGATCGCCAAGCTGCACGAGTCCAAGCAGCTGGGCATCTGATCCGGGCGGTCGGGTGATCCGGGCGGTCGCGCAGCCGCACCCGCTGGGGTCCGGCGCGGCCGGTCCGGTCGGCGCGGTGCGTGGTCAGCCGGGCAGTTCCGCGCGGCGCAGGGCCGGTACGACGAGGAAGACGAGCCCGCCGAGGCCGCACACGGCGGCGCTGACCGCGTAGACCGGCCCGAGCCCCCAGACGCCGATCGCGGTGGCCGCCACGGGCATGCTCAGCGGGGTGAGACCGAGGCTGACCAGGCTGGAGACGGCGGTGACGCGGCCCAGGCGGGCGGGGTCCGACTGGGTCTGCAGCAGGGCTCCGCACAGGGCGCCGCTGAGCCCGGTGAGCAGGCCGACGAGCAGGGCCGTACCGACGGCCGCCGCCAGGGTCGGCGCGAACGCGAGGGCGCCGACGGCCACGGATCCCGCGGCGCACGCGCACCCGGTGACCAGTCCGGCGCGCGGCAGCCGTCCGCGGACCGTCAGCAGCAGCGAGGCGGCTCCCGCACCGACCCCGAATCCGGCCAGTACCCAGCCCATGCCGGAGGCCCCCCAGCCGCGATGGTCGGCGAGCAGCGTCAGGCCGACGTTCAGCGGACCGACGAACCCCAGGTCGCCGAGGGCGATGGCCAGCATCAGCGGGGCCAGGACGCGGTGCCGGCGGATGTACCGCAGACCGACGCGAAGGTCACTCCAGACGGTACCCGCCGCACCGGGCACGTCGTCCCGCACGGTCCCCGGCACCGCGGGCGCGTCGTCCCGGGCGCTCCCCGGCACCGCGGGCGCGTCGTCCCGGGTGGTCCCCGGCACCGGAGGTGCATCACCGTCGGCGAACCCCCGCACCGCAGACGCATCACCCCCAGCGAACCCTCGCACCGCAGACGCATCGCCCCCAGCGACCCCCAGCACCGCAGACGCATCACCCCCAGCGACCCCCAGCACCACGGTCGCGTCGCCCCGCGCGACCCCCCGCACCGCAGGTGCCTCGCACCGGCCGACCCCCGGCACCGCAGGCGCATCACCCCGGCCGACCCCCGGCACCTCAGACCCACCGCCCCAGGCGACTCCCAGCACCTCGGACACGTCATCCCCGACCGTCCCCGGCACCTCGGACGCGTCCCCCCGCACCGGCCCCGCCTCCCGCGCCGCCCGGTGTGCCGGCAGGTCCCGTACCTGTACGGACAGCAGCAGTGGCACGGAGACGGCGATGAGCAGGCCGGCGAGCGCGAAGGCCGCCGGCGCGCCGCCGACGGCCACGCCGAGGCCGCCGAGCGGTGCGCCGACCACGCCGGCGAAACGGATGGCGAGGCCGCGCATGCCCTGGACCCGGGCGAGCTGGTCCTTCTCTGTGAGGCGGGCCGGGAGAGCGCCGACGGCGGGCATGAAGACGGCGTCGACGGTGCCGAAGACCAGCGCCAGCAGGGCGAGTGGCCACAGACCGGGGCGGGTGACGGCCAGCAGGGCGGCCACGGCGAGGACCGCGGCGCAGCGCACGGCGTCACTGCCGATGACGACCCGGCGCGGCCCGAACCGGTCGGCGACGACTCCCCCGCCCAGCATCAGCACAGCCCTGGGCAGCGCGCTGGCCGACATCACCAGCCCGGCCTGCGCAGGCGTCCCGGCCCGCACGGCGGCCCAGGACAGGGCGAGGTAGTAGATGTTGTCGCCCAGCATCGAGGAGGTGTAGGCAGCGAGCCAGCGCCGGACGTTGGGGTCGCGGTGGGCCTGCGGGGCGGTCGCCGGCGGTATGAGCGTGGTGGTCACGGAGGAGGGCCCTCTCAGACGCGGAACGGGAAGCCGTACACGTGCAGCGCGACGTGCTCGCGCCCTTCGGTGTCGCCGGCGGCCTCTCGGGCGCGCCCCTGCTCGTCGTAGCGTTTGAGCAGGTCGTGCATGTCCTTCTTCAGTCCGGCCAGTTCCTCGGCGGTCAGCCTGAGCAGCGACTCGGAGTCATGGGCGGCCGTGTTCCACTCCGCGCCCCAGTGGGCCCGCTCGTCCAGGTATCTGCGGTACATCTCGGCGCGCTGTTCCAGGAACATGCGCGAGGCCGCCAGATGGGCGGCCACCTTCTCGGGGGCGTCCTGGAAGTCCTGGTCGCGGATGGAGACGCCTTCGGAGGAGGGCTGCCACCAGCGCTCGCGGGCGTCCGCGCTGCGCGGCTCGGCCTCCTCCACCAGGCCGTGCTCGGCGAGCTTGCGCAGGTGGTAGCTGACCAGCGAGACGGCCTCGTCGACCTGTTCGGCGAGCTGCGAGGCGGTGGCCGCCTCGGCGATGAACAGCAGCCGGTACAGCTTCATGCGCAGCGGGTGCGCGAGCGCCTTCAGGGTGCCCACGTCCGTGATCCGGCGCTCCTCTTCCTGTGCCATACCCCCACGCTAGATACGAAAGAAAAGTTGCACAACAGATTTTGCGCAACTTCCCTTTCGCATCTGCCCTGCATCAGCGGGGCGTCACCGCACCGGGTGCCCGGCCTCCCGCAGCGTCTGCTTCACCTCGCCGATCCTCAGGTCGCCGAAGTGGAAGACCGACGCGGCCAGTACCGCGTCCGCGCCGGCCTGGACGGCCGGCGGGAAGTGGGCCAGTGCACCGGCGCCGCCGGACGCGATCACCGGGACGGTCACGTGCTTGCGGACGGCCGCGATCATCTCCAGGTCGTAGCCGTCCTTCGTGCCGTCCGCGTCCATCGAGTTCAGCAGGATCTCGCCCGCGCCCAGCTCGGCCGCCCGGTGCGCCCACTCCACGGCGTCGATGCCGGTCCCTCTGCGGCCGCCGTGGGTCGTCACCTCGAAGGAGCCCGACTCGGTGCGGCGGGCGTCGACCGACAGGACCAGGACCTGGCGGCCGAAGCGCTCGGCGATCTCGCGGATCAGGTCCGGACGGGCGATCGCGGCGGTGTTCACGCCCACCTTGTCGGCGCCCGCCCGCAGCAGCTTGTCCACGTCGTCGGCCGTGCGGACACCGCCGCCGACCGTCAGCGGGATGAACACCTGCTCGGCGGTGCGGCGCACCACGTCGTACGTCGTCTCCCGGTTGCCCGAGGACGCGGTGATGTCCAGGAACGTCAGCTCGTCGGCGCCCTCGGCGTCGTACACCTTCGCCATCTCGACCGGGTCGCCCGCGTCGCGCAGGTTCTGGAAGTTGACGCCCTTGACGACCCGGCCGTTGTCGACGTCCAGGCAGGGGATGACTCGGACCGCCACGGTCATGAGGTCACGGCTCCTTAGGAGGCCCTACTGGCCTCTGAATGCTTCTAGTTCCACTTCGACCAGGATGCGCGGGTCGACGAAGCCCTCGACGACCAGCAGGGTCGAGACCGGGCGTACGGAGTCGAAGATCTCCTTGTGCGCCCGGCCGACGGCGTCCACGTCCCGCACATGGGTCAGGTACATCCGCGTACGGATGACGGAGTCGATGCCGAGTCCGCACTCGCCGATCGCCTCGATGGCGCTGGTGAAGGCCACTTTGGCCTGTTCGTAGGGGTCGCCCTCGCCGTACAGCACATCGCCCCGGAAGGACGTCGTGCCCGCCACCAGCACACGGTCGCCCGCCGCCACGGCACGTGCGAAACCGAAACTCTCTTCCCAGGGACTTCCGCTCTGCACGCGCCGCACGGCTTCGGTCATGACGACACAGCCTCCAAGGCCTCTTCCAGGGTGAACGCCTTCGCGTACAGGGCCTTCCCGACGATGGAGCCCTCGACACCGAGGGGTACCAGCTCGGCGATGGCCCGCAGATCGTCCAGGGACGACACGCCGCCCGAGGCCACGACCGGGCGGTCCGTCGCCGCGCACACGTTCTTCAGCAGCTCCAGGTTCGGGCCCTGCAGCGTGCCGTCCTTGGCGATGTCGGTGACGACGTACCGGGCGCAGCCCTCCTTGTCGAGGCGTTCCAGCGTCTCGTAGAGGTCGCCGCCGTCGCGGGTCCAGCCGCGGCCGCGCAGGGTGGTGCCGCGCACGTCCAGGCCGACCGCGATCTTGTCACCGTGCTCGGCGATGACCTTGGCGACCCACTCCGGGGTCTCCAGGGCGGCCGTGCCGAGGTTGACGCGCGTGCAGCCGGTGGCCAGGGCGGCGGCCAGCGAGGCGTCGTCGCGGATGCCGCCGGACAGCTCCACCTTGATGTCCATCGCCCGGGCGACCTCGGCGATCAGCTCGCGGTTGTCGCCCGTGCCGAAGGCGGCGTCCAGGTCGACCAGGTGCAGCCACTCGGCGCCGGAGCGCTGCCAGGCGAGGGCGGCCTCCAGCGGGGAGCCGTAGGAGGTCTCGGTCCCGGACTCGCCGTGCACGAGGCGGACGGCCTGGCCGTCACGGACGTCGACGGCGGGGAGGAGTTCGAGCTTGGCCATGGTCTACAGGGTTCCGATCCAGTTGGTGAGGAGCTGGGCACCGGCGTCGCCGGACTTCTCGGGGTGGAACTGGGTGGCCCACAGGGCGCCGTTCTCCACGGCGGCCACGAACGGCTTGCCGTGCGTCGACCAGGTGACCTTGGGGGCCTCGATCACCGGGTTGTGCGTCTGAAGGGCCCAGTCGTGGACGGCGTAGGAGTGCACGAAGTAGAAGCGGGCGTCGGCGTCCAGGCCGGCGAACAGCTGGGAGTCGGCCGGGGCCTCAACGGTGTTCCAGCCCATGTGGGGCACGACGTCGGCCTGGAGCGGCTCGACCGTGCCGGGCCACTCGTCCAGGCCCTCGGCCTCCACGCCGTGCTCGATGCCGCGCGCGAACAGGATCTGCATGCCGACACAGATGCCCATCACGGGCCGCCCGCCGGACAGCCGGCGGTCCACGACCCAGTCACCGCGGGCGGCGCGCAGGCCCTGCATGCAGGCGGCGAAGGCACCGACGCCCGGCACGAGCAGTCCGTCGGCGTTCATGGCCTTGTCGAAGTCGCGCGTTATCTCGACGTCGGCGCCCACGCGCGCGAGGGCACGCTCGGCGGAGCGGACGTTGCCGAAGCCGTAGTCGAAGACGACGACCTTTTTCGTTGCAGCGCTCAATTCCACACCTCCAGCCGCATGACGCCCGCGACGAGGCACAGGCCCGCGCCGATGGAGAGCAGCACGATGAGGCTCGTGGGCATCTTCTGCTTGACGAAGGAGATGATGCCGCCGACCAGAAACAGGCCGACGACGATCAAAAGGGTCGAAACACCGTTCATGGGTTTACAGCGCGCCCTTCGTGGAGGGGAGGATGCCGGCCGCGCGCGGGTCGCGCTCGGAGGCGTAACGCAGCGCCCGGGCCAGGGCCTTGAACTGGCACTCCACGATGTGGTGCGCGTTGCGCCCGTAGGGCACGTGCACGTGCAGCGCGATCTGCGCCTGGGCCACGAAGGACTCCAGGATGTGCCGGGTCATCGTGGTGTCGTACTCGCCGATCATCGGCGCCATGTTCTCGGGCTCGGTGTGCACCAGGTAGGGCCGGCCGCTCAGGTCGACCGTCACCTGCGCCAGCGACTCGTCCAGCGGAACCGTGCAGTTGCCGAAGCGGTAGATGCCCACCTTGTCGCCGAGCGCCTGCTTGAAGGCGGCGCCCAGCGCGAGGGCGGTGTCCTCGATGGTGTGGTGGGAGTCGATGTGCAGGTCGCCGTCGGTCTTCACGGTCAGGTCGAACAGGCCGTGCCGGCCGAGCTGGTCGAGCATGTGGTCGTAGAAGCCGACGCCGGTGGCGATGTCGGTCCGGCCGGTGCCGTCGAGGTCTATCTCGACGAGGACCGAGGTCTCCTTGGTGGTGCGCTCCACGCGTCCAACGCGGCTCATGAACCCTGCTCCTTCTTCATCTCACGGACCGCGTCGAGGAACGCGTCGTTCTCCTCCGGGGTTCCGGCCGACACCCGCAGCCACCCCGGTACACCGTTGTCCCGGACCAGGACGCCCCGGTCGAGGATCTTCTGCCAGGCCTCGTGGGCGCTCGCGAACCGGCCGAACTGCACGAAGTTGGCGTCGGACTCGACGACCTCGTAACCGGTCGCGCGCAGCTCGGCGACCAGCCGGTCCCGCTCGGCCTTCAGCTGCTCGACGTACTTCAGCAGCGTGTCGGTGTGCTCCAGCGCGGCCAGCGCGGTCGCCTGGGTGATCGCCGACAGGTGGTACGGCAGCCGGACGAGCTGGACGGCGTCCACGACCGCCGGGTCGGCGGCGAGGTAGCCGAGGCGCAGGCCCGCCGCGCCGAACGCCTTCGACATGGTCCGGGAGACGACCAGGTGCGGCCGGCCCTCCAGCAGGGGCAGCAGCGAGTCGCCGTGGCTGAACTCGATGTACGCCTCGTCCACGATCACCATCGACGGCTTGGCCGCCTGGGCCGCCTCGTACAGCGCGAGGACCGTCTGCGGCGGGACCGCGTTGCCCGTGGGGTTGTTGGGGGTGGTGATGAAGACGACGTCCGGCTTGTGCTCGGCGATCGCCCGCTCGGCGGCGGCGAGGTCGATCGTGAAGTCCTCCTTGCGGGGACCCGAGATCCAGCCCGTGCCCGTGCCGCGCGCGATGAGCGCGTGCATCGAGTACGACGGCTCGAAGCCGATCGCGGTACGGCCCGGCCCGCCGAAGGTCTGCAGCAGCTGCTGGATGACCTCGTTCGAGCCGTTGGCGGCCCATACGTTCTCGATGCCGAGCGGGTACTTGCCGGTCTTCGTCAGGTACTTGGCCAGCTCCGTGCGCAGCTGGACCGCGTCCCGGTCGGGGTAGCGGTTCAGGTCACGGGCGGCCTCCCGCACCCGCTCCGCGATCCGCTCGACCAGCGGCTCCGGCAGCGGGTAGGGGTTCTCGTTGGTGTTCAGCCGTACGGGGACGTCCAACTGGGGCGCGCCGTAAGGGGACTTGCCGCGCAGCTCGTCCCGTACGGGAAGATCGTCGATCCTCACGTCGCTCACTTGCTCTCGGGTACCTTCCAGCCGAACCTCGCCTTGATCGCCGCGCCGTGCGCCGGCAGGTCCTCCGCCTCCGCCAGCGTCACCACGTGATGCGCGACCTCGGCCAGCGCGTCCTTCGTGTAGTCGACGATGTGGATACCGCGCAGGAAGGACTGCACGGACAGGCCCGAGGAGTGGCAGGCGCAGCCGCCGGTGGGCAGGACGTGGTTGGACCCGGCCGCGTAGTCGCCGAGCGAGACGGGGGCCCAGGGGCCGATGAAGATCGCGCCCGCGTTCTTCACCCGGTCCGCCACGGCCGCCGCGTCGGCGGTCTGGATCTCCAGGTGCTCGGCGCCGTACGCGTCGACGACCCGCAGGCCCTCCTCGATGCCGTCGACCAGCACGATCGCGGACTGCCTGCCCCGCAGCGCGGGCACGATCCGGTCCTCGACGTGCCTGGTGGCCGCGACCTGCGGCTCCAGCTCCTTCTCCACCGCCTCCGCCAGCTCCACGGAGTCGGTGACCAGCACGGCCGCCGCGAGCGGGTCGTGCTCGGCCTGGCTGATCAGGTCCGAGGCCACGTGCACCGGGTCGGCGGTGTCGTCCGCGAGGATCGCGATCTCCGTCGGACCGGCCTCCGCGTCGATGCCGATCTTGCCGGTGAAGAAGCGCTTGGCGGCGGCGACCCAGATGTTGCCGGGGCCGGTGACCATGTTGGCGGGCGGGCAGGACTCGGTGCCGTAGGCGAACATCGCGACGGCGGTGGCGCCGCCGGCCGCGTAGACCTCGTCCACGCCGAGCAGCGCGCACGCGGCGAGGATCGTCGGGTGCGGCAGGCCCCCGAACTCGGCCTGCGCCGGGGAGGCGAGCGCGATGGACGCGACGCCGGCCTCCTGCGCCGGTACGACATTCATGATCACGGAGGAGGGGTAGACGGACCGGCCGCCCGGCGCGTACAGCCCGACGCGCTCGACCGGCACCCACTTCTCGGTGACGGACCCGCCGGGCACGACCTGGACGGTGTGCGTGCTGCGGCGCTGCTCGCGGTGGACCAGACGGGCGCGGCGGATGGACTCCTCCAGGGCCGCGCGCACGGCCGGGTCGAGGGCCTCCAGCGCGTCGGTGAGCGCCCGGGCCGGGACACGGACGGATTCCAGCCGTACTCCGTCGAACTTCTCGGCGAAGTCGATCAGCGCCGCGTCGCCACGATGATGCACGGCCTCGCAGATCGGACGCACCTTCTCCAGGGCGGCCTGAACGTCGAAGTCGGCTCGGGGCAGCAGGTCGCGCAGGGCGGGGCCCTCGGGAAGGGCGTCGCCACGCAGATCGATTCGGGAAATCACAGTCCCAATTCTCTCAGACCGGCGTCGCGAGCCGGTGGCGCGTATCAATGGCTGATACAGAACGTGGCCGAACTCGGAAGATCACCCTCACCTTTAGTGTTCCGGACGTCACACAGCGGGCATGAACGGCTGTACGAAAGTACGGGACCAGGAGAGGACAAAGGTGACCGAGGGGGCCGGCTTCGTCGCCGGAGACCTGCCGGAGGGGCTGACCGCGGCCGAGGCGGGCATGTGGCAGGCCTTCCGCAACGGCACTGTGTACGACCTGAGCAGCGGGGACACCGTCGTGGACGACCCGCACGGCGAGCACCCCTGGGGCGCCGGGCGCGCGGTGCGGGCGCGGATCGTGGCCTGGCTGCTGCTGGACGGTCCGCCGGCGCTCGCGGGGCGGGTGTCCTCGCTGAAGCTGACCGGGGTGCGGATCACCGGCACACTGGACCTCTCGGGCGGCACGGTACAGCCGTACGTCGAGCTGCGCGGCTGCCGCTTCGACGAGGAGGTCCGGCTGCCGGAGGCCCGGTTCACGACCCTGCGCCTGGTGGACTGCGCGGTGCCGCGCCTGGAGGCCGCCCGGGTCCACACCGAGGGCGACCTGCATCTGCCGCGCTGCCGTTTCCAGCAGGGCGTCCGGCTGACGGACGCGCACATCGGCACCGATCTGCTGCTCAACCAGGCGGTCGTGCACCGCGACCGCAGCGGGCGGTCGATCGCGGCGGACGGCCTGACGGTCGGCCAGGACCTGCAGGCGGAGCTGCTGGAGTCGCACGGCGAGCTGAGCCTGCGCGCCGCGCAGGTCGGCGTCTCGCTCAGCCTGCGCGGCGCGAAGCTCGACAATCCGTACTCCCGCTACGCCCTGAACGCCCCCCAGCTGACCGTCGAGCGGACCCTGTATCTGACGCCGGCCGGCGTGGGCAGCCCGCTGTTGAGCGGTACCACACCCGCGCGCGGGACGCGGATCCAGCCGTTCGAGTGCCGGGGCGGGCTGCGGCTGGACGACGGACGTTTCGGGGACGCCGTCGACCTGGAGCGGGCGCGGTTCGTCCTCGCCGACGACCAGGTGCTGTCGATGCGCCGGATGCAGACGCCGGAGCTGCGCTTCCTCGGGGACGCCCCGCAGTGCGGCCAGGTGCTGCTGTCCGGTGCGCGGATCGTCAACCTGGTGGACCGCGCGGCCAGCTGGCCGGGTCCGGGCAGTCTGCACATGGGCGGCTTCACCTACGAGAACCTGGTCCCGCGGGGCCCGTTCCCGCTGACCCGGCGGCTGGACTGG
Source organism: Streptomyces sp. NPDC030799 (assembly GCF_055572255.1). Lineage (NCBI taxonomy): Bacteria > Bacillati > Actinomycetota > Actinomycetes > Kitasatosporales > Streptomycetaceae > Streptomyces > Streptomyces sp. NPDC030799. The sequence continues at coordinate 323,173 of NZ_JBVIDS010000008.1, forward strand.
GTGGCGGCGGCCACCGCCGAGTACAACCCGGAGCCGTACGAGCGGCTGGCCGCGGTGCTGCGGGAGGCCGGGGAGGACGAGGACGCCCGGGAAGTGCTGCTCGCCAAGCAGCGCCGGCGCCGGGAGACGCTGCCACCGGCCGCGAAGGTCTGGGGATACGTCCAGGACCTGACGGTCGCCTACGGCTATCGGCCGGGCCGGGCCGCCGTGTGGATGGCGGTGCTGTGGGCGGCGGGCACGCTGGCGTTCGCGCACGCGGACCATCCGCCGATGAACCACGACGGCCACCCGTACTGGAGCCCGGCCCTGTTCACCCTGGACCTGCTGCTGCCGGTGATCGACCTCGGCCAGGTCGGCCAGTGGCAGCTGCGGGGCGTCTGGCAGTGGCTGGCGGCCGTGATGATCATGCTCGGCTGGATCCTGGCGACGACGGTGGCGGCAGGGGCGACCCGGCTGCTGAGACGGGGCTGACCCGCACGGGAAACGGGACGGGACGGATACACCCGAACAAAAGTTGAACAGTCACCTTTACCGGTCCTTGACCCAGGACCGTACAACTTTCCGCGACTTCGGCCAACCCTCTGGCGCACCGCCCACCTGCGGTCTTTCAATGGTCGACACCATGGCTCTGCTGCCTTCGTTCATCCGCCCCACTCGGATGACCAAACGCTCCGCACGCCCGGCCGGCCGTCCGCCGTCCGGCGACGAGGCCGTACTCGACGCACCCGACGACCGGCTCTCGCCCGCGCTGGTGGCGGCCGGCCGGGGCGAGTACGACGCCGCGGCCCGCCTGCTGGCCGCCACCCGCGCCGCCGCCGCCTGGGAGAACCACGAGCGGTACGTGCGGCGCCTGGCCGCCTTCGCCGGCTCCCGCCGCGAGTGGTTCACGGCCTGGCGCGCTGCCGCCCCGGACGACCCCGGACTTCTGGTGGTCCAGGCGCAGCTGGCGGTGGACCGGGTCTGGCCCTCACCGGCCCGCGCCGAGCTGCTGCGCGAGGTGAGCCCGCTGATCACGGCCGCCGCCCGCGCCGACGACCGCGACCCGGTGCCCTGGCGGATCGCGCTGGACCACGCGCGCGGCTCACGGGCCGGCCACCGGTACTTCGAGGAACTGTGGGCGGCGGCCGTCCGGCGCGCCCCGCACCACTACGGCTGCCATGTGGCCGCCCTGCGCTACCTGGCCGCCTCCTGCTGCGTCCAGTGGGGGGACACCCCGCACACCCCGCGTGCCTCGCACCGCGAGTGCTTCGACTTCGCCGACCAGGCCGCTCAGGACGCCCCGGCCGACTCGCTGGTCCAGGCCCTGCCGGCCCGGGCCGCGTTCGGCTACCTGACCGACGGCTGCGGGCCCGAGGTACCGCGCTCCCGGCTGGACGCCGCGGCCGACCGGGCGCTGGCGCTGTCCGCCCGTTTCCCGGCGGCCGACCCGTGGCCCGCCGAGGTCCGCAACAAGCTCCTGTACGTCCTGATGCGCCTGGACCGCTGGGAGGACGCCCGTGCGCAGCTGGGTCTGATCGGCCCGTACGCCACGTCCTTCCCCTGGGAGCGCTTCTCCGACGACCCGCTCGGCCACTTCCTGCGGCTGCGCGAACACCTGCTGACGCCGGGTCCGCGGCCCCTCCCCGCGGGGCTGACGACCTGGCCGCCGGTCCCGCTGGGCGAGCGCGGCGGACACGACCGCGCCGGTGACCACTAGGCTGGGGCGCCGTGACCACCGTCCGTCTCCCGCTCTTCCCGCTGAACACGGTGCTGTTCCCGGGGCTCGTGCTGCCGCTCAACGTCTTCGAGGAGCGCTATCGCGCCATGATGCGCGAGCTGCTCAAGACCCCGGAGGACGAGCCGCGCCGGTTCGCCGTCGTGGCCATCCGCGACGGCCACGAGGTGGCGCCGAGCGCCCCCGGCATGCCGGACCCCACGGCACAGCCCGACCGCGGGCCGTCCGCGGGCTTCGGCCCGGACCCGCTCAAGGCCTTCCACTCAGTGGGCTGTGTGGCGGACGCGGCGACCGTCCGGGAGCGGCCCGACGGCACGTTCGAGGTACTGGCGACGGGTACCACCCGGGTACGGCTGGTCTCGGTCGACGCGTCGGGGCCGTTCCTGACCGCGGAGCTGGAGGAGCTCCCGGAGGAGCCGGGTGACGAGGCGGGCGCGCTGGCCGAGGGGGTGCTGCGCTCCTTCCGCCAGTACCAGAAGCGGCTGGCCGGCGCCCGCGAGCGCTCGCTGTCCACGGGCGCGGACCTGCCCGACGACCCGTCGGTGGTGTCCTACCTGGTGGCGGCGGCGATGGTGCACGACACACCTACCAAGCAGCGGCTGCTCCAGGCGCCCGACACCGCGTCCCGGCTGCGTGACGAGCTGAAACTCCTTCGCGCGGAGACGGCCATCATCCGTAGCCTGCCGTCACTGCCCGCGTTCGAGCTGACGCGTACGCCGACCAGTCTGAACTGAGAGACCAGCACGCACCGATGGCGAAAAAGCCCAAGAAACAGCAGCAGTCCGGGGGCACCCCCGCGACGGTCGCCCTGACGTCGGCCGGCCTGGACTTCACGGTCCACGCCTACGACCACGACCCCGCGCACCCGTCCTACGGCGAGGAGGCGGCCGAGGCCATGGGAGTCTCGCCCGACCGCGTCTTCAAGACCCTGGTGGCGGACGTCGACGGCGCCCTGACGGTGGCGGTGGTACCGGTGTCCGGCTCGCTCGACCTGAAGGCCCTGGCGGCGGCGGTGGGCGGCAAGCGGGCGACGATGGCCGACCCGACACTGGCCGAGCGGACCACGGGGTACGTGCGCGGCGGCATCTCACCGCTCGGCCAGCGCAAGAAGCTCCCGACGGTCCTGGACGACTCCGCGAAGGCCCACGAGACGATCTGCGTGTCGGCGGGCCGCCGGGGGCTGGAGGTGGAGCTGGCCCCGGGTGATCTGGCGAAGCTGACGGGCGCGGTGCTGGCACCGATCGGCAGAGGCTAGCGGGCCCGGTGCCGTGCGGGTCGGCCGAGACGCGGTGCCGACCCCGGACAGAACGGGACCCGTCAGCCCGGGGCCGCCCGAGCATGCGCGCCTGGCCCACGGCCGGCCGGGCCGGTGCGCTTCCGGCGGCCGGGACCGGTCCGGCGTGCGGGCAGAACGGGGCCGGTCGGGCGGGCAGAACCCACGGCCGACAGGGCCGGTGCGCTTTCGGGCGACCCGGACCGGTCGTGCGGGTGGGAAACGCGGGGGCCAGGGGACGGAACCGCCTGGCTACGGCGCCTGCGGATACGTCTCCTCGGGATCCCGGGGCCCGAACAACGCCGTGAGCCCGAGATGGACCAACAGCGCGGCCAACGGCCACGCCAGCAGCGCACCCTTCGCCCCCAACTTCAACGGCGCCGAGAAGGTGACCCCCTTCCCCACCGCCTTCGCATGCGCGAGCACGTCGGACTCGGGCCCCAGCCATGCCCCCAGCCGCCACGCCAGCAACGACCCGAGCAGCGCGCCCAGGCCCAGTGCCACCGCTATCGGCACGCCGCCGCGCCGGCGCAGCAGAAAGACGGCCACCGCACTGACGAGCCCGAAGCCCAGCCCCAGCAGGGTGAACGTGCCGTCCACCCCGACCGCCTGCTCGCCCTCGCTGTCCTTGAGATAGACCACCCAGCCGCCGCCGGCCCGGTCGCCGACCAACGGCACATGCGGCGCCAGCCACCACCACAGCAACCCCAGCAGCACCCCGCCCAAAGCGACGGCCACCGTGATCACGGCGGCATCCCGCACTTCGGTCTTCATCCCGGGGCCGTCCTGTTCATACCTTGCCTCGCCCGGCGCCCCGGCAGGCGGCGGCGCCTGCCGGACCTCGTGCGGGGAGTTGTCGTGCGGTGGCGGAGTCAACGGTGCGGTCACCCTGCCATCGTGCCAGGTGGCGCCGTGCGCCGCGTCACCGGACGGCGGCCCTGCGGTACGCCCAGGTCGCGACGGCCAGCGAGACGACTCCGACACCCGCGCACACCCCCAGGTCGACGAGCACGACGGCCCAGTCCGGGTGTGCCCCGAAGGTCCGGGCGTACGCCTCCACGCCGTAGGTCGACGGCAGCAGATCCCGCGCCAGCCGGATGATCTCCGGCATCCGGTCGGCCGGGAGCACCCCCAGCAGCAGCGCCGCCGACATGCCCAGCTGCCCGAGCAGCGTGGCCAGCTCGGGCCGCGGCGCGAGCAGCCCGCAGGCGGCGCCGAGCCCGGACAGCGCGGCCCCGGCCAGCGGGATCACGGCCAGCAGAATCCACAGGTTGGACAGCGGCAGCCCGAACAGCACGCACCCGAAGACGGCCGTCACCAGCGTCCCCGGCACCGTGAAGGAGGCGTACGCAGCCGCCGCGCCCAGCACCACCGCGGCCGGCGGCACGGGCAGCGTGGCGTAATGATCGAGCCCACCGCTCGCCCGCAACTGCCCGAAGTACTGCGACAGAAGATTCAGGGCCACGTACGCCACGACCAGGACCGACGACCCCGCCACCACCGACTGGGCCTCACTGCCGCTGTCGACGACACCGCGCATCATCACGGCGATGCCGACGGACTGGAAGGTGGCGACGAACAGCAGCGGGATCCGCGCCACCCGGGCCCTGGACAGCTGCGCCCGGTAGACGGCCACCAGCGACGGCCACAGCCGTGCGGGCGGCCCCAGCTCGGCCGCGGCCGGCGCCGTCTCGGGCACGACCCGGCCGCCGCCCGGCAGAACCTCGGCGGGTACGACACTCACGACGAGCTGCTCCTCTTTCCTACGGCAGTCGCACGGACCACCGGGACGGCGGTCGCGCGGACCCCTCCGGCAGTCCCATGACCCCATACGCAGGGCACGACCGCCGCGCTCACGCCTTCACCAGCCCCTGCCGTGCCGCGCCGCCCAGCGCCAGATAGACGTCCTCCAGGCTGGGCGTGGCGAGTGTGAAGTCGTCCAGCGCGGCGAAGGCGGCCCCGCCGGTCACGGTGGCGACGGCGGCGCGGGCCTCCTCGGGCCCGAGCCGGAGGGTCCAGCGCCGGCCGGACTCCACCGCACGCTCACGCAGCACGGCCACCTCGGGCACCTCCAGCGGTGCCTGCTCCCGCCACACCAGCTCGACCCGCACCTCGCCGGCGACCTGTTCCTTCAGCCCGGCCGGGGTGTCGCAGGCGATGACGCGGCCCCGGTCGATGACGGCGACCCGGTCGAGCACGGTCTCGGCCTCGATGACGTTGTGGGTGACCAGCAGCACGGTCGTACCGCGCTCGGCGCGCCGCCGGTCCACGGCCGCCCAGACCGCGCGCCGGGCCACCGGGTCCATGCCGGTGGTCGGCTCGTCCAGCACGAGCAGCGGCCGCTCGCCGACGAGGGCGGCGGCGAGGCAGGCGAGCCGTCGCTGCCCGCCGGACAGCTTCTTGAGCGCCCGCCCGGCGATCGGCGCGAGCCCCAGCTCGTCCAGTACGGCGTCCCGCTCGGCCCGCGCCCGGTGTACGTCCAGGCCACGCAGGCGTCCCGTGGTCTCGGCGGCGAGGGAGACGGTCAGCTCGTCCAGCGCGGAGGACTCCTGGCCCAGGTAGGCGAGGATGCGCGCGGCGCGCTCCGGGTGCCTGACGATGTCGTGCCCGAGGATCTCGATGCTGCCGCTGTCCGGCCGGAGCAGCCCGGTGAGCTGCCGTACGAGCGTGGACTTGCCGGCGCCGTTCGGCCCGAGCAGCCCGAACACCTCGCCGCGCCGCACGTCCAGCTCGATCCCGTCGGTGGCCGGCACCGCCGGGGTCCCCGGCGCACCGCGCCGTCCCTTCACGGCCGGGTAGGTCTTCCGGAGCCCGCGCACGCGTACGACCTCGTCATGCCGAAGTGCCTGTGCCGCGCGCGTACTCACAAGGGACGAGGGTACGGGGTCGGGGGCCTTTACTCGCCTTTGGGGCCACTTCCGTACGTCCTCCGCAGGAAATCCCGCCGCAGCGCGCTCGGCTCACTCCCCCGCCATGCTCTCCGCCGCAGCCGGAACGTCGATCTCCCGCCAGAACCCCGCCCGAATGGCGTAGCGGTCGTGCTCGTCGATCTGGTCGTCCTTGTGGGCGAGCAGCCCGAACCGCGCGGCGTACCGCAGCAGCTCCCCGTCGATGCGGTGCGGGATGCGCGGATACATCTGCGACAGCTTCTGCAGATGACCCTGGTCGCCGAGCCGGGACATCCAGCGGCGCGCGAAGACCTGCCCCACCTCGTACGGGTCACCGCCGACGGTGGTGATGTCCTCCTCACGGTCGGCCCACCGCTGCTCGGCCGTGGTGAGCTGGGCGAGGGTCGGCATGGAGGCGACATCGGGCGGCTCGGCGACCCCGCCCGGCCGGTCCACCCACCCCTTGTCGGAGGACCAGCGCAGGGTCGCGGTCGCGGGGTGCTGGACGGGCTGGCTGCCGGGGGCGCGCAGCGCGGCCAGGTCCTTCGGCGTCGGTACGCCCTTGGAGGCGGCGGCCCGCTCCTGGGTGCCGTTCCCCGCCGCGGCGGCGGCCGGCGGGGGCGCCCCCTGCTCGGCCGACCGCTCGGCCGCGGCCGAGAGCGCCGACTCGGGCAGGGGCGCGGAGAGGATCGCGGCGATCTCGGGCCGGGGCGCGGGCGGCGGCGCGCAGACGCTGGTCAGTTCCTTGGCGCGGACGGCCTGGGTGATCCAGGCGCGGTCCAGGACGCGCCGCTCGTCGGCCTCGGCCACCAGGTCCTCGGACTGGTTGTAGTCGCCGTCGGCGGCCTGTACGGCCCACAGGTGAACGGCGACGCCGTGTTCCTTGGCGGCCATCATGCCGGGCAGCAGATCGCCGTCGCCGGTGACGAGGACGATGTCGGAGCAGGCGCGGTTGCGGGCCAGCTCGGTCAGCTCGGCGTGCATGGCGGCGTCCACGCCCTTCTGCGCCCAGCGTCCGTCGCTGCGGGTGAGGGCGCCAAGGCGGACGGTGACACGGGGCATCACGCGCAGCCGGCGATGCTCCGGTTGGGGGACACGGTCGGGGGCGCCGTCGAACCAGTAGATGCGCAGCAGCGGGCGCTCGGTCTCCGACTCGGCGCGTTCACGCAGGGCCTGGATCAGCGCGGTGTGATCGACGGCGATCCGGGACCGCGAGGGCTCACCGGCGAGGAGGCTGGCGGCGGCTCCCAGCAGGTACCCGGCGTCCACCAGGACGATGCAGCGGTCCACGCGACTCACCCTCTTCCCGGGAGGTTTTGCTTCGGACTTCCTTCGAGTCTGCCCGACCGCGCGGAGGTTAACGGCCCGAACTCGATCTTCGGCGTGGCGTTTGCGGAATCCCGCCGCCCCACCACCCCTGTTACAGAGGGTAATTATCCGACATGCGCCTGATGTCAGCGTATGTGAATCTGGTCCCGGCCCTGGCCCCTAGATCCCCCACAGGAGGCAGATCACCATGGCCAAGAACAAGAACCGCAAGCAGGGTGGCCCGCAGAACCGCGCTCCGCAGGCCGAGCAGGCTCACGAGCACGGGCAGCGGTCGCAGGAGGCCCACGAGTCTCCGGTGGCGCACATCCAGGGCAGCTCCGCGGATGTTCCTCGCAAGAAGCAGAAGAGCTTCGGCCACAACTAAAGGGCAGTTGAAGCCCAGGCACAGTGAAGGGGCGCACCCGCGCAGGGTGCGCCCCTTCACACGTCATCGGCTCAGCCCGCCAGGCAGGACGGGCCGAGCAGCACCTTCAGGTCGCCGAACAGTGCCGGGTCGGGCTTGACCCGGTGCCGGTCCAGGCGCAGCACGGTGGTCTTGCGCGGGCCCTGGAGCTTGATGCGGACCTCGCTGTCGCCCTTGTGGTGGCTGAGGATCTCGCCGAGCCGGCTGACCATGGGCGGAGTGACCTTCACGGCCGGGATGGTGAGGATCACCGGTGCGTTGGTGCCCGCGTTGGACAGGTCCGGGACCATCAGCTCCATGGCGACGAGTCGCGGCACGTCCTCGCGCTTGTCGAGGCGGCCCTTGACGAACACGACCGCGTCCTCGACGAGTTGGGTCGACACCAGCTGGTAGGTCGCCGGGAAGAACATGCACTCGATGGAGCCGGCGAGGTCCTCGACGGTGGCGATCGCCCAGGCGTTGCCCTGCTTGGTCATCTTGCGCTGCAGGCCCGAGATGATGCCGCCGATGGTGACGACCGCGCCGTCCCCGTGCTCGCCGCCGGTGAGCTGGGCGATGCCCGCGTCGGCCTTGTCGGCGAGGACGTGTTCCAGACCGAAGAGCGGGTGGTCGGAGACGTACAGACCGAGCATCTCCCGCTCCTGGGCGAGCAGGTAGGTCTTGTCCCACTCGTCGGGGGAGAACTCCACGTCGAGTCCGAAGCCGGGTTCGCTGCCGGTGTCCTCGCCCATGCCGCCGAAGAGGTCGAACTGCCCCTCGGCCTCCTTGCGCTTGACCGCGACCACGTTGTCGATCATCGGCTCGTACTGCGCCATCAGGCCCTTGCGGGTGTGGCCCATCTCGTCGAAGGCGCCGGCCTTGATCAGCGATTCGGTGGTGCGCTTGTTGCAGACCACCGCCTCGACCTTGTCGAGGTAGTCGGGGAAGGAGACGTACTTCCCCTTGGCCTTGCGGCACTTGATGATCGACTCGACGACGTTGGTGCCGACGTTGCGGACGGCGGACAGGCCGAAGAGGATCACGTCGTCGCCCTGGGCGGCGAAGTTCGCCTCGGACTCGTTGACGTTCGGCGGGAGCACCCGGATGCCCATGCGGCGGCACTCGTTGAGGTAGACCGCGGACTTGTCCTTGTCGTCCTTGACGGACGTCAGGAGCGCGGCCATGTACTCGGCGGGGTGGTTCGCCTTGAGGTAGGCGGTCCAGTACGAGACCAGGCCGTACGCGGCGGAGTGCGCCTTGTTGAAGGCGTAGCCGGCGAAGGGGACCAGCACGTCCCACAGGGCCTGGATGGCCTCGTCGCTGTAGCCGTTCTTGCGGGCGCCGGCCTGGAAGATGACGAAGTTCTTCTCCAGTTCCTCCGGCTTCTTCTTGCCCATGACGCGGCGGAGGATGTCGGCCTCGCCGAGCGAGTAGCCCGCGATGATCTGGGCGGCCTTCTGCACCTGCTCCTGGTAGACGATCAGGCCGTAGGTGACGTCCAGGACCTCCTTGAGCGGCTCCTCCAGCTCCGGGTGGATCGGCGTGATCTCCTGCTGCCCGTTCTTCCGGAGGGCGTAGTTCGTGTGGGAGTTCATGCCCATCGGGCCCGGCCGGTACAGGGCCGACACGGCGGAGATGTCTTCGAAGTTGTCGGGCTTCATCAGCCGCAGCAGGGACCGCATGGGGCCGCCGTCGAACTGGAAGACGCCGAGGGTGTCGCCGCGCTGGAGCAGCTCGAAGGTCGTGGGGTCGTCCAGCGGCAGGGACAGCAGGTCGATGTCGAGGCCCTTGTTGGCCTTCACCATCTTGACCGCGTCGTCCATGATCGTGAGGTTGCGCAGGCCCAGGAAGTCCATCTTCAGCAGGCCGAGCGACTCACAGCTCGGGTAGTCCCACTGGGTGATGGTCACACCGTCGGTGTGCCTCACCCAGACCGGGACGTGCTCGGTGATGGTCTCGCTGGACATGATCACGCCGGCGGCGTGCACACCCATCTGCCGGACCAGGCCCTCCACACCGCGCGCGGTGTCGATGACCTTCTTCACGTCCGGCTCGTTCTCGTACATCCCGCGGACCTCGCCGGCCTCCGAGTAGCGGGGGTGGCTGGGGTCGGTGATGCCGGACAGCGGGATGCCCTTGCCGAGGACGTCGGCAGGCATGGCCTTGGTGATGCGGTCACCCATCGCGTACGGGTAGCCCAGCACGCGCGCGGAGTCCTTGATGGCGTTCTTGGCCTTGATGGTGCCGTAGGTGCCGATCATGGCGACCTTGTCGGCGCCGTACTTCTCGGTCACGTACCGGATCACCTCGACGCGCCGGCGCTCGTCGAAGTCGATGTCGACATCGGGCATCGAGATGCGCTCGGGGTTGAGGAACCGCTCGAAGATCAGGCCGTGCGGGATCGGGTCGAGGTCGGTGATGCCCATGGCGTAGGCGACGATCGAGCCTGCGGCGGAACCTCGGCCGGGGCCGACCGCGATGCCCTGCTTCTTGGCCCACATGATGAAGTCGGCGACGACGAGGAAGTAGCCGGGGAAGCCCATCGAGATGATGGTGTCCATCTCGTAGTCGGCCTGCTTCTGGCGGTCCTCGGGGATGCCGCCGGGGTAGCGGCGCTCCATGCCGCGGCGGACCTCCTCCTTGAACCAGGTGACCTCGGTGTAGCCCTCGGGGATGTCGAACTTGGGCATGAGGTCGCGCTTCTCGAACATGCCGGTGGTGTCGACCATCTCGGCGACGAGGAGCGTGTTGGCGCAGCCCTCCTGCCAGGCGTCCGAGGAGTCGATGGCGTACATCTCGTCCGTGGACTTCAGGTAGTAGCCGGTGCCGTCGAACTTGAAGCGGTCCGGGTCGGAGAGGTTCTTGCCGGTCTGGATGCACAGCAGGGCGTCGTGGGCGCCCGCCTCGTGCGCGTAGGTGTAGTGCGAGTCGTTGGTGACCAGCGGGGGGATGCCGAGCTTCTTGCCGATCTCCAGCAGGCCGTCACGGACCCGGCGCTCGATCTCGATGCCGTGGTCCATCAGCTCCAGGAAGTACTTGTCCTTGCCGAAGATGTCCTGGTACTCGGCGGCGGCCTTGAGGGCCTCGTCGAAGTGGCCGAGGCGCAGCCGGGTCTGCACCTCGCCCGAGGGGCAGCCGGTGGAGGCGACGATGCCCTCGGACCACTGGGCGATGGTCTCCTTGTCCATCCGGGGCCACTTCTGCAGCCAGCCCTCGGCGTAGGCGTCCGAGGAGAGGCGGAAGAGGTTGTGCAGACCCGTCTTGTTCACGGCCCACATCGTCTTGTGGGTGTAACCACCGGAACCGGAGACGTCGTCCCGCTTCTGGTGCGGCTGGCCCCAGAGGATCTTGCGCTTGTTGCGCCGGGACTCGGGGGCGACATACGCCTCGATCCCGATGATCGGGGTGATTCCGGCCTTCTTCGCGGTGTGGAAGAAGTCGTACGCCCCGTGGAGGTTGCCGTGGTCGGACATGGCGATGTGCGTCATGCCCATCTCGTTGCAGGCGTTGAACATGTCCTTGAGCCGCGCGGCACCGTCCAGCAGCGAGTACTGGGTGTGGACGTGCAGGTGCGTGAACGGCGGCTTTGACACGGTATGGCCTCCAACGGAAACACGGCGACGGGTTGGCGGACGGTTCTGGGGTCAGCGTCGAAGTCTATGCCCCGGCACTGACACTCGCGGGCCTCATCCGCGTACCTTCATGCGGGAACCGGGCACTCCCGCGCGGCGTCGCCCGTTGGAGACGGCGGAAGCGCCGTCGTACCCATTCATGCACATTCATGCACCACTCCCGTACCAGGAGGCATCTCGCGATGTCGGTCCCCCAGCTCAGCGACGAGCAGCGCGGCGAGGAGATCCTCGCCGTCTTCGACACCGCCTTCGGCCGGCTCCTGGCCGCCGACCCGGCCGCGTTCCGGGTGAAGTTCCGGAAGATGGCGGCCTCGGCCTTCGCGTTCTACCGGGGCACGGCGTGCCTCTTCTACCACGACCTGGACGCGGACAAGCGCGGCGGGCCGTACCTGGACGACCGCACCTCGCGGGTGTGGATCCACGGCGATCTGCACGCGGAGAACTTCGGCACGTACATGGACTCGAACGGCCGCCTGGTCTTCAACGTCAACGACTTCGACGAGGCCTACGTCGGCCCGTTCACCTGGGACCTGAAGCGCTTCTCCGCCTCGATCGCGCTCATCGGGTACGCGAAGGCGCTCAGTGACGAGCAGATCACCGAGCTGGTGTCGGTCTACGCGGCGGCCTACCGCGAGCGCATCCACGCCCTCGCCACGGGCGCCAAGAGCGACGAGGTGCCGCCGTTCACCCTGGACAGCGCCGAGGGCCCGCTGCTGGGCGCGCTGCGTGCCGCCCGCTCGCTCACCCGCTTCGAGCTGCTGGACTCGATGACCGAGATCCGCGACTTCGAGCGCCGCTTCGCGCCGGGCGGCGGCTCCATCGAGCTGGACGCCGCCACCCGCTACAAGGTCCTCGCCGCCTTCGACGGCTACCTGGAGACCCTGCCGGACTCCTCCCTGGCCCGCCCCGACTCGTACCGCGTGAAGGACGTCGTCGGCCGCCGCGGCATCGGCATCGGCTCGGCCGGCCTGCCGTCGTACAACATCCTCCTGGAGGGTCACAGCGACGCCCTGGAGAACGACGTCGTGATCTACATCAAGCAGGCCCAGACCCCGGCCGTCTCCCGGCACATCACGGACCCGGCGATCGCCGGCTACTTCCAGCACGAGGGTCACCGCACGGTGATCTCCCAGCGCGCCCTGCAGGCACACGCCGACCCGTGGCTGGGCTGGACCGAGCTGGACGGCGCGGGCCAGCTGGTCGCCGAGGTCTCGCCGTACGCCGTCGACCTGGACTGGGGCGACATCGACGACCCCGAGGAGATCGCGGCCGTCGTCGCCGACCTGGGCCGGGCCACCGCCACCATGCACGCGGCGGCGGACGACCAGTCCGGCGAGTCCCTGGTGCCGTTCTCCACCGAGCGGGCCATCGACGCGGCGCTCGCGGCCGACGAGGAGGGCTTCGCGCCCCTGCTGGTGGACTTCGCGCACGGCTACGGCGCACGCGCGCGTGCCGACCACCAGATCTTCGTCGACCTGTTCCGCAACGGCCGGATTCCGGGGCTGTAACCTTCGCGCGCTCACAGGCACCCTTTAGGGGTCTCTTAACCGCGTACGTGACAGACTCTGCTTTCACCATGGACATATCCGGGACCCAGCTCAGAGCCGTGCGCGCGGCGCTGTTCACGGCTGTCGTCGTGACGCTCAGCACCGCGTCGCACGTGCTGCTGTCGGGGGCCCCGCTGCCGGTGGCGACCGTGCTGGCGGTCTGTGCCGGCGTGTTCGTCACCGCGTACGCGCTGGCGGGCCGCGAGCGCGGCTTCGGCCGGATCGCGGCCCTGCTGATCCCGCTGGAACTGGCTGCCGACACGGTGTTCACCACCGGCCAGCACACCTGTTACGGCAGGGCGGGCGGCCCGGTCGCCGGCCCGCTGCACGCTTTCGGCTTCAAGGTGCTGTGCGAGGGCGGTGCCGTCGGCAGCCCGCTGGCCCGGGTGACCGGGGCCCCGGGCCGCCCCGACGCACTGCTGGCGCACGCCAGTCCGGCGGCCGCCTGGCTGCTGCTCGCCGCGCACATCGGGGTGGGCCTGCTCGCCGCCGCCTGGCTGCGCCGGGGCGAGCGGGCGCTGGTCCAGCTGCTGCGCGCGGTCGCCGCCACCACCTTCCGGCCGCTGCTGCTCGCGGTGGCCGCGGTCACCGTCCGGCTGACCCCGGTCCGCCGGCTGCCGCGCCCGGCCCCGCGCCGGGCCGCCGCCCGCGACCGGCTGCTCGTGCACTCCCTGGGACGGCGTGGACCGCCGTGCTCGCCCGCTGCCGCCCTGTGAGCGGCAGCACCTGAGCACGACCAGTCCCCCACACGTATCCCGCGTACGACATGTGCGCGTCCCACATGGAGATCACCAACATGAGCAAGCGGAACAGCCAGACGGCGAAGACGGCGGCCCGGGAGCGGCTGCGCCAGGAGCGCGAGCGGCAGGCCAAGCGGGACAAGGCCAAGCGGCAGATCATCGTGGCCGCCTCGGTCGTGGCCGTGCTGGCCGCGGCCGGCGGCATCGGCTACGCCATCGTCCAGGCGACCAAGCCCACCGGGTGGGACGCCGCGAAGACCAAGAAGCTCGTGAAGCCGGCCAACACCACGGGCGCGGACGGCACGACCGTCGTCATCGGCAAGAGCACCGCCAAGAAGACCCTCACCATCTACGAGGACCCGCGGTGCCCGGTCTGCTCGGAGTTCGAGCAGAGCGTCGGCCCGACGGTGAAGAAGGACATCGACGAGGGCAAGTTCAAGCTCCACTTCGTCGGTGCGACCTTCCTCGACAACAACCTGCCCGGTGTGGGCTCCAAGAACGCGCTCAGCGCCCTCGGTGCCGCGCTCAACGTCAGCCCTGAGGCGTTCCTGGAGTACAAGGCCGCGATGTACTCGGCGAAGTGGCACCCCAACGAGACCGACGACAAGTTCAAGGACGACGCCTATCTGATCCAGATCGCCGACACCGTCCCCGCCCTGAAGGGCAACGCGGCGTTCCAGAAGGCCGTGAAGGACGGCACCTACGACCGGTGGGCGCTGGAGGAGTCGAAGATCTTCGACAAGGACGGGATCCGGGGCACCCCCACCCTGAAGATGGACGGCAAGAAGCTGACGGGCCCCGACGGCCAGAACGCGCCGTCGAACCCGGCCGACTTCAACAAGGCTCTCGACGCGGCCCTCAAGGGCTGACGGCTCGTCGGAAACCGCCGTTCACGTGAAGAGCGGGCGAACTTTCGAAGTTCGCCCGCTCTTGCCCATACCGATCAGTAACCTGATCGGTCGTGACCAGTCGATACAGAGCATCCGAGGCGTCCAAGGGCCTCAACTCCCTCTCTCCTCGCCGCCGTACGGTCGTCAAGGCCGCGGCGGCGACCGCTGTGCTGGCCGGCCCGCTCGCCGCCGCCCTTCCGGCGCGCGCCGCCGACCAGGCCCCCGCCTTCCTGCACGGTGTCGCCTCCGGTGACCCGCTGCCCGACGGCGTCCTGCTGTGGACCCGGGTGACCCCGACCCCGGAGGCCACGCCCGGCTCGGGCGTCGGTCCGGACACCGAGGTGAACTGGGTCGTCGCCAAGGACAAGGCGTTCACCAGCATCGTCGCCAAGGGCTCCGTCACCGCGACCGCCGCCTCCGACCACACCGTGAAGGCCGACGTCCGCGGTCTGGAACCGGCCACCGACTACTGGTTCCGGTTCTCGGCCGGCGCCACCGACTCCCCGCCGGCCCGTACCCGCACCGCGCCCGCGGCGGATGCGAACGTGTCCGGGCTGCGCTTCGGGGTGGTCAGCTGCGCCAACTGGGAGGGCGGCTACTTCGCCGCCTACCGCCATCTCGCGGCCCGCAGCGACCTGGACGCCTGGCTGCACCTCGGCGACTACATCTACGAGTACAAGTCCGGCGAGTACGCGGCGCGCGGCAGGGTCGTCCGCCCGCACGCGCCCGCGAACGAGATCATCACGCTCGCCGACTACCGTGTCCGGCACGCCACGTACAAGACCGATCCCGATCTGCAGGCCCTGCACCTGAAGGCGCCGGTCATCGCCATCTGGGACGACCACGAATTCGCCGACAACGCCTGGTCGGGCGGCGCCGTCAACCACACCGAGGGCGCCGAGGGCACCTGGACCGCCCGCAAGGCGGCCGCCAAGCAGGCCTACTTCGAGTGGATGCCGGTCCGCACCGCGATCGAGGGAACCACCTATCGCCGGCTGCGCTTCGGCAAGCTCGCCGATCTCTCGCTGCTGGACCTGCGCTCCTTCCGCTCCCAGCAGGCGTCCACCGCCAGCGGCTCGGTGGACGACCCGAACCGGACGATCACCGGCCGGGCCCAACTGGACTGGCTGAAGGCCGGGTTGAAGGCCTCCGACACCAGGTGGCGGCTGGTCGGCAACTCCGTGATGATCGCGCCGTTCGTCATCGGCTCCCTCACCGCCGACCTGTTCAAGCCGCTCGCCAAGCTGCTCGGCCTGCCGCAGGACGGCATCGGCGTCAACACCGACCAGTGGGACGGCTACACCCACGACCGCCGTGAACTCCTCGACCACCTGCGCGCGAACGCCATCGGCAACACCGTCTTCCTGACCGGCGACATCCACATGTCCTGGGCCAACGACGTGCCGGTGGACGCGGGCACCTATCCGCTGTCGCCGTCGGCGGCCACCGAGTTCGTCATCACGTCGGTGACCTCCGACAACCTCGACGACATCGTCAAGGTCCCCGAGGGCACGGTCTCCGCGCTCGCCGCACCGGTCATCGAGGCCGCCAACCGGCACGTCCACTGGGTGGACACCGACCGGCACGGCTACGGCGTGCTGGACATCACCACCGACCGCGCGCAGATGGACTACTACGTCCTGTCCGACCGCACCGACGCGAACGCCACCTCCAAGTGGGTGCGCTCCTACCGCACCCGCAGCGGCACCCAGAAGGTCGAGCGGACCTACGACCCGGTGTAGCCGCGGGCTACGCCGACTGCAGGCTGTCGAGGAAGCCGAGCGCCACCCGCCAGGTGGCCTCGGCGGCCTCGGCGTCGTAGTCCGGCAGCCCGGGGTCGGTGTAGAGGTGCCCGGCGCCGGCGTACCGGTAGACCTCCACATCGGCTCCGGTCCGGCCCATCTGCAGATACCAGGCGCTCAGCCAGTCGTCCGTCTCGAACGGGTCCGGCTCGGCCACATGCAGCTGCACCGGCAGCCCGTCCACGTGCGCGGTCGGCGCGATGTCCGACGTGCCGTGCAGGAGCAGCAGCCCGCGCGCCTTGTCGTCGCCGAGGGCGAGGGTCTGGGCGATGGAGGCGCCGAGCGAGAACCCGGCGTACACCAGTCCTCGCTCCGAGTACGGCGCCGCCGCCAGCACGGCCCGCTTCAGCAGCTCCTCCTTGCCGATCCGCTCATTGAACTCCATGCCCTCCTCGACGGTGCCGAACGTGCGCCCCTCGAAGAGGTCGGGCGTCCACACCTCGTGGCCCGCCGTGCGCAGCCGGTCCGCGGCGTCGCGCACCGCGGGCCTGAGGCCGTAGGTCGAGTGAAAAAGCATGATGTTCATGAGGCCATGGTGCCAGCCGGTGCGGCAGCGCCTGAGCCGCCGTACCCAGGAACACGCCGAACTCACATGTTCATGGCCGCCGAGCGCCGGTTAGAAGCGGAGGCATGGAAAACCTGCTCCGCCCTGTGATCGTGATCGGCGGCTCGGTGCTGATCACCCTGGCCGTCGGCTGGGCCACCGACCGGCTGCTGTGCAAGGCCGACGCGCGCGACCACGACACCCCGCTGTGGGGGCTGCTGCGCCGTGGCCGCGTCCCCTACCAGCTCGTGCTGTGCGCCGCCCTGCTGCGAGGGTCGTACGACCAGGCGAAGCTGCTGGAGCAGCACCAGGCCGGCATCGGCAGGACGCTGACGCTGGTGCTGATCGGCTCAGCCGCCTGGCTGGTGATCCGGATCGCGGCGGCGGTCGTCGAGACCACCTACAGCCGCTATGCCCGCGCCCACCGGGACCCGGCCCGGGTGCGCAGGGTGCGCACGCAGGTGGAGCTGATCATGCGGGTGGTGTCCGCGATCGTGATCGTCGTGGCGATCGCCGCGATGCTGCTGACGTTCCCCGCGATGCGCGCGGCCGGCGCCTCCCTGCTGGCCTCGGCGGGCATTCTCGGCATCGTGGCCGGCGTCGCCGCCCAGTCGACCCTGTCCAATATGTTCGCCGGGCTGCAGATCGCCTTCGGTGACATGGTGCGTATCGGCGACACGGTCGTCGTGGACGGCGAATGGGGCACGGTGGAGGAGATCACGCTGACCTTTCTGACGGTACGGACCTGGGACGAGCGGCGGATCACCATGCCGGTGTCGTACTTCACCTCCAAACCCTTCGAGAACTGGTCGCGGGGGACCCCGCAGATGACGGGCATCGTCTACTGGCACCTCGACCACAGCGCGCCCGTCGAGGCGATGCGCGACAAGCTGCGCGACATCCTGCGCCAG
Organism: Streptomyces sp. NPDC030799; assembly: GCF_055572255.1. Classification (NCBI taxonomy): domain Bacteria; kingdom Bacillati; phylum Actinomycetota; class Actinomycetes; order Kitasatosporales; family Streptomycetaceae; genus Streptomyces; species Streptomyces sp. NPDC030799. The sequence continues at coordinate 340,825 of NZ_JBVIDS010000008.1, forward strand.
TGCCCGGCCTGGGACGGCCGCGCCTACGGCCTGGTGGTGACGGACAGCACACCCACCACCATCCAGGTGCGCGCGCTGGTGACCGCGAAGGACGCCGACGACATCTGGACGGTGCGGGTCACGGTCCGCGAGCAGATGATCACCTGGCTGATGGCCGAGCACGCTTACGCGCTTCCCCGCGTCAACACCTCCGAGGCGGTGCTTCCGCCGCAACGCCTCCCGTCCTGCGACGGCGCCTCACTCCGCAAGGACCACGACTTCCCGCGCACCCGCCGCAGCTGACGCCGGAGCCTTCGACGGCCGCGTCCGGCACGGCCGTTGACCTGGACGACCTGTGACATGGCCCGGCATGCTCATATGACACATGGTCACTGTCACCGCAGACTCCGCACGTCCAGATGCCTGAGCACCCGGTCCACGATCTCCGGATCCGCCCCCGGCTCGCTGCGCGCCGCCAGCACCTCGTGCCGGGCCGCGCTCAGCATCTCGTTCTGGATGTGCCGCACTCGCTTCAGCCGCCGGGCCCGCTGGTGCTGCGCCTCCCTGCGCTCCTCCTCCCCCATGTCGGGACTGATCCGGATCCCGATGTCGAAGGCGCGCCGCAGCATCTGCTCGGACAGGTCCTCGGGCAGGTCCTCCACCTGCTCGATCTCCCGCAGCCGGCGCTTGGCCGCCTTGGCCGCCCGCACCGCCAGCTCCTTCTCGAACTCCTTCTCCCGTTCGGAGTCGGCCCGCACGCCGAGCCACCTCACCAGCGACGGCAGCGTGAGCCCCTGCAAGACCAGTGTGACGATGATCACACCGAAGGCGATGAAGACGATCTCGTCCCGGTCGGGGAACCGGGATCCGTCAGCGGTCTTCAGCGGGACGGCCAGCGCCAGCGCCACCGAGGCCACCCCGCGCATCCCGGACCACCACATCACGACGGTCTCCCGCCGGCTCACCGGGATCTCCTCGTCGTAGTCCCGCCGTGCGTGCAGCCGCTTGGTCAGCCAGGTCGCCGGCAGCAGCCACAGCAGCCGTACGACGATCACCACGCCCACGACGGCGGCGGCCCAGCCGAGCATCTCGCCCCACCTCCCCTGGGCCGTGCGGATGGCGTTGTGCAGTTCCAGGCCGATCAGCCCGAAGGCGACGCCCGTGACGAGGGTGTCGATGATGTCCCAGAAGGTGTGCCCGGCCAGCCGGGTCATCACGTCGTCGGCGTCGGTGGCGTACTCGGCGAGGAAGAGCGCCGTGGTGAGCACCGCCAGCACCCCCGAGCCGCGCAGCTTCTCCGCGAGCACGTAGGAGGCGTAGGGCACCAGCAGGGTCATGCCGATCTGCAGGGTCGGATCGCCCAGCAGGTCCATGAGCCGGTTCGCGCCCCAGCCGAGCACCAGGCCCACGGCCACCGCGACGACGGCGGACAGCACCAGGTCCAGGCCGGCCCGCCACGGTGAGAACGAGCCGCTCACGGCCGCGGCGATCGCCACGTGGTACAGCACGATGGCCGTGACGTCGTTGAAGAGTCCCTCGCCCTCCAGGATCGACACCAGGCGGCGCGGCAGCCCGAGCCGTCCGGCGACGCTGGTCGCGGCGACCGGGTCGGGCGGGGCGATCAGCGCGCCGAGCGCGACCGCGGCGGCGATCGGCAGCCCCGGCACGATCGCGTTGGCGACGAACGCCACGCACACCGTCGTCACGAACACCAGGGCGACGGCCAGCAGGAAGATCGGCCGGATGTTGGCCGCGAACTGGCGCCAGGAGGTACGCCGTACGGCGGCATAGAGCAGCGGCGGCAGCAGCCCGGGCAGGATCAGGTCCGGCGGGATGTCCACGTCGGGCACGAAGTCGGCCACCGCGAGGACCCCGCCGAACAGCGTCATCAGCACCGGCGCCGGCACCCCGAACCGGTCCCCCACCGGGACGCTCACCAGGGCCCCGAGCAGCAGTACGAACAACAGGGCCAACTGATCCACGGCCGGCGCTCCGGGAGTCGACGATCACACGGCAGGCTTCAAGCCTGCCATCCGGCCGCCGGGGACGCAGGCCCCCCGACGACGCGGCGGACGCCTACAGGGCGCGGCGCATCGCCCGGTGCGGAATGCCGGCGTCCGGGAACTCCGGGCCGTACGCCGCATAGCCGAGGCGTTCGTAGAAGCCCAGGGCGTGTGTCTGCGCGTGCAGGTCCACCGCGGTGAGGCCACGCGCTCGTGCCGCGTCCTCGATCGCCCGCACCAGCGCTGCGCCGACACCGAGCCCGCGGGCCTCGCGGGAGACGGCGAGCCGCCCCAGGGAGCCCACCGACGCGTCACCGCCCGTCTTCGCCGCGGCGGCCTCGCCGTGCAGCAGCCGTCCGGTGCCGAGCGGCACACCGTCCTCACGGACCGCCAGGACGTGCACCGCGACCGCGTCATGGGCGTCGTACTCGATGTCCTCGGCGACGCCCTGCTCGACGACGAAGACCTGCTTGCGGACCGCGAAGCACGCCTCGCGGTCGGCGGGGTCCTCGGCGATCCGGACGGTGTACGGCGCGCTCACGCGTAGGTGTCCTCGCGGACCTGGTCGAGGGCCTTCTGCAGGTCCTCGGGGTAGTCGCTCGCGAACTCCACCCACTGGCCGTCCCCGGGGTGTTCGAAGCCGAGGCGCACCGCATGCAGCCACTGGCGGGTCAGGCGCAGCCGCTTGGCGAGGGTGGGGTCGGCGCCGTAGGTCAGGTCACCGACGCAGGGGTGGCGGTGGGCGGCCATGTGGACGCGGATCTGGTGGGTGCGTCCGGTCTCCAGCTTCACGTCCAGCAGCGAGGCGGCGCGGAACGCCTCGATCAGGTCGTAGTGCGTCACGGAGGGCTTGCCGTCGGCCGTGACCGCCCACTTGTAGTCGTGGTTCGGGTGGCGGCCGATCGGCGCGTCGATCGTGCCGCTCGTCGGGTCCGGGTGGCCCTGGACGAGGGTGTGGTAGCGCTTGTCGACCGTGCGCTCCTTGAACTGGCGCTTGAGCGAGGTGTACGCCCGCTCCGACTTGGCGACCGCCATCAGGCCCGAGGTGCCGACGTCCAGACGGTGCACGATGCCCTGGCGCTCGGCGGCGCCGGAGGTGGAGATCCGGTACCCGGCGGCGGCGAGACCGCCGATGACGGTGGGGCCGCTCCAGCCCGGCGACGGGTGCGCGGCCACGCCCACCGGCTTGACGATCACGACCACGTCCTCGTCGTCGTGCACGATCTCCATGCCCTCGACCGGCTCGGCGACCACCTGCACCGGCGCGGGCGCCTGCGGCATCTCGACCTCCAGCCAGGCGCCGCCGCGCACCCGCTCGGACTTGCCGACCACCGCGCCGTCGACCTGGACCTTGCCGGCCGCGGCCAGCTCCGCCGCCTTCGTGCGGGAGAAGCCGAACATGCGGGAGATGGCGGCGTCGACGCGCTCGCCCTCCAGGCCGTCGGGCACGGGCAGGGTACGGATCTCGGGAATCGTGCTCACCCGTCGAGTATGCCGGACGGGCCGGACCGCCCCGAACGCGCCTGTGGACAACTCCTGCGCGGGAAGGCGGCCCTCAGTCCTTGTGGACCGTGCCGTCCGGGTCCAGGCCGCGGAAGGACAGCAGCACGATCAGGATGCCGCCGCACACGATCGCCGAGTCCGCCAGGTTGAACACGGCGAAGCCCTTGGGAGCGATGAAGTCCACGACCTTGCCCTCGAAGACCCCGGGCGACCGGAAGATCCGGTCGGTGAGGTTGCCGAGGGCACCGCCGAGCAGCAGGCCGAGCGCGATGGCCCAGGGGTAGCTGTAGAGCTTGCGGGCCAGGCGGATGATCACCACGATCACGGCCGCGGCGATCAGGGTGAAGATGATCGTGAAAGCCGCGCCGAAGCCGAAGGCCGCGCCCGGGTTGCGGATGGCGTTCAGCTCCAGCCAGTTCCCGATCAGTTTGATCGGCTCGTGCCCTTCCAGCTTGGCGACCACGAGCGTCTTGCTGATCAGGTCGAGCGCGTACGCGAACGCGGCCACCGCGAAGAGCAGGGCGATCCGGCGCCCGCGGCGGTCCCGTACCGGGGCCGGGACCTGCTGCTCGTCCGCCCCGGCCGCCGCCGTCCGCTCGCCGCTGCCGTCCGGGGTGTCCGGCGTACCGATGATGCGCTCCGCCTCTGCCACGTGAGTCCCTCAACCTAGGTGCCTGACTGAGGACGAGACTACGGCACGGCCCGGCGCGCTCAGGAGCGGCGTTCCTGCTTCTGTTTGCACTCCACGCACAGCGTGGCCCGCGGAAAGGCCTGCATCCGGGCCTTGCCGATGGGCTTGCCGCAGTTCTCGCACAGGCCGTAGGTGCCCGCGTCCAGCCGTTCCAGGGCGTGCTGGTTCTGGATCAGCATCTCGCGCGCGTTGGCGGCCAGCGCCAGCTCGTGCTCGCGCGTGATGTTCTTCGTACCCGTGTCGGCCTGGTCGTCTCCCGCGCCGTCGCCGGAGTCCCGCATCAGGCCCGCCAGGGACGCCTCGGAGGAGCTGATCTCGTTCTGCAACCGCTCCACCTCGGACAGCAGCTCGGCACGGGCCTTCGCGACCTCTTCCGGGGTCCAGGGTTCCTCGCCGGGGCGCACCGCCAGTTCGCCGGGCTCCGCCGCGGCGACCCGCGCCTTGGGAACGGCGGTCTCCGCCGTGGCCGTGCCAGGAGTCTTCTTCGCAACCACTGTCGTGGCTCCCGTCTGCTTCGCGGCCCGCGCCGCGCCCGCTTTCTTGGCCCTGCTCGTGTGGGCCGCCTCCGTGGAGACGCCCTCGGCGGCCGTCTTCGTGCCGCCGGCCTTCTTCGCCGCCGGCTTCCTGACGGCCGTCTCCTCCGCCTCCGCCACCCCCTTCGCCTTCGCCGCGGTCTTCTCCCCGACGGCCTTCATGGACACCTGCTTCTTGGACACCTGCTTCTTCGGAACCGCTGCCCTGTCCGCCACCGCCTCGCCGACGACCGCCCGCTCGGCCCCTGCCTTCGCGGCAGCGGTCTTGTCCTTGGCGGTGGCTCTGCCGGCAGCACTCGTCCTGGCTGCCGTCTCGTTCACGGACGCCTTCCTGGCAGCCGCAGCCGCCTTCCCTCCGGCCCCCTTCTCGACGGCCGCTTCCTTGACCAGCACCTTCTTGCCGACCGTCGCCTCCGCCCCGGACTTCTTGGCGGCGATCTTCTTGGCTGCAGTCTTCTTGGCTTCGGTCTTCTTGGCTTCGGTCTTCTCGGCAGCCGTCCGCTTGGCGCCCGTCCTCTCGGCGGCCGTCTTCTTTGCTGCCCTCTCCGCGGCGCCCGTCCTCTCGGCAGCCCTCTCCTTGGTGGCCGTCTGCTTCGCCGTGGTCTTCTTTGCGGCCGTTTTCCGGGCGGCGGCCGTCGCCTTGGCAGCCGTCCCTTTCACCGCCGCCTTCGTGGCGGCCCGTTCTGCGCCCGCTCCCCCCGTGTCCTTTCCCCCGGCCCCCTTCCCCCCGGTCGCCCCCTTCTTCCCGGCCACTCCCTTGGCCTCACCGCCGGAGGCAGCCGCACCGGAGGCAGCCGCGCCCCTGCGCCGGCCGGTCGCCGGCTGCTGTACGGCGGTCTTTTTCGCCACCATGGCCGCGGCCCCTTCACATATTGTGATCTTGCTCGCGAATCGTGCTGGGACGATAAATCGACTTGAGTCCCGCGGCAACGGGGCACACCGCCCGATTCGCCCGCCCGCACCCCCCGCGCAGCGGGCCTGCATCCGTTGTGCCCAGCTCCCCGCCGGGTAATCCGCCGGAGCCGGGCCTCGCCGGACCCGAGCGCACGCCCCCTCGCCATTCGGGTCACCCCGGCCCCTCGCACCGCCCGCCGCGGCACCGCACGGAAATCCGGTCGGCCGCTGGCCGCGCGGCGCCGTACACTGGGCGGAGCGAAAAGCGTGGATGGGGACGAGTAGCGGCGTACGCAGCCGAGAGCGATCCGGGGACGGTGTGAGCCCGGGGGCGAGCGCGACGTGAAGATCACCCCGGAGCCGCCGGAAGAAAGCCACAGCCGCAAGGCGAGCGCGAGTAGAACCGGCTTCGCGACCCCAATGAGGGGGCTCACCGGCGCGTACGGCGCGACGGAGGGCCAAGGAGGGTGGTACCGCGGGAGCGCGCCGCACACGGCGTAGGCAGGATCGAAGGCTCTCGTCCCTCCGACGGAAGGCAGCAAGTCCGTTGGAGGATGCTCGCAGATGACAGCGCCGACGTACCGCCAGGTGCCCGCACAGGTCGACCTGCCCGCTCTTGAGCACGCCGTGCTCGACTTCTGGCGCGACCAGAAGATCTTCGCCAAGAGCCTGGAGCAGTCCGAGGGCCGCCCGGAATGGGTGTTCTACGAAGGCCCGCCCACCGCCAACGGCATGCCCGGCGCCCACCACATCGAGGCGCGCGTCTTCAAGGACGTCTTCCCCCGCTTCCGCACCATGCGCGGCTACCACGTGGCCCGGAAGGCCGGCTGGGACTGCCACGGCCTCCCGGTGGAGCTGACGGTCGAGAAGGAGCTCGGCTTCAGCGGCAAGCAGGACATCGAGGCGTACGGCATCGCCGAGTTCAACGCCAAGTGCCGCGAGTCCGTGCTCCGCCACACCGACGCCTTCGAAGCGCTCACGACCCGGATGGGCTACTGGGTCGACCTCAACGACGCGTACGTCACGATGGCCCCCGAGTACATCGAGTCCGTCTGGTGGTCGCTGAAGGAGATCTTCACCAAGGGCCTGCTGGTCCAGGACCACCGCGTCGCCCCCTGGTGCCCGCGCTGCGGCACCGGCCTGTCCGACCACGAGCTGGCGCAGGGCTACGAGACGGTCGTGGACCCGTCCGTGTACGTCCGTTTCCCGGTCACCTCCGGTCCGCTCGCCGGCCAGGCCGCGCTCCTGGTGTGGACGACGACCCCCTGGACCCTGGTGTCCAACACGGCGGTCGCCGCGCACCCTGAGGTCACCTACGTCGTCGCGACCAACGGCGAGGAGAAGCTCGTCGTCGCCGAGCCGCTCGTGGGCAAGGCGCTCGGCGAGGGCTGGGAGAGCACGGGGCAGACCTTCACCGGCGCCGAGATGGAGCGCTGGACGTACCAGCGTCCGTTCGAGCTGGTGGAGTTCCCCGAGCCCGCCCACTTCGTGGTGAACGCCGACTACGTCACCACCGAGGACGGTACGGGTCTGGTCCACCAGTCCCCCGCCTTCGGTGAGGACGACCTCAAGGTCTGCCGCTCCTACGGCCTGCCGGTCGTGAACCCGGTCCGGCCGGACGGCACCTTCGAGGAGGACGTCCCGCTGGTCGGCGGCGTCTTCTTCAAGAAGGCGGACGAAAAGCTCACCGAGGACCTTCAGCAGCGCGACCTCCTCTTCAAGCACCTGCCGTACGAGCACAGCTACCCGCACTGCTGGCGCTGCCACACCGCGCTGCTCTACTACGCGCAGCCCTCCTGGTACATCCGCACGACGGCGATCAAGGACCGCCTCATCCAGGAGAACGAGAGGACCAACTGGTTCCCGGCGACGGTCAAGCACGGCCGTTTCGGCGACTGGCTGAACAACAACATCGACTGGGCGCTGTCCCGCAACCGCTACTGGGGCACCCCGCTGCCGATCTGGCGCTGCGAGGACGACCACCTCACCTGCGTCGGCTCCCGCGCGGAGCTGACCGAGCTGACCGGCACGGACCAGTCGGGCCTGGACCCGCACCGCCCCTTCATCGACGAGGTCACCTTCGCCTGCCGCCACGACGGCTGCGGCAAGACGGCCACGCGCGTGCCGGAGGTCATCGACGCCTGGTACGACTCGGGTTCCATGCCGTTCGCGCAGTGGGGCTACCCGTACAAGAACAAGGAGCTGTTCGAGAGCCGCTACCCGGCGCAGTTCATCTCCGAGGCGATCGACCAGACCCGCGGGTGGTTCTACACGCTGATGGCCGTCGGCACGCTCGTCTTCGACAAGTCGTCGTACGAGAACGTGGTCTGCCTCGGTCACATCCTCGCCGAGGACGGCCGCAAGATGTCCAAGCACCTGGGCAACATCCTGCAGCCGATCCCGCTCATGGACCAGCACGGCGCGGACGCGGTCCGCTGGTTCATGGCGGCCGGCGGCTCCCCGTGGGCGGCCCGACGGGTCGGCCACGGCACCATCCAGGAGGTCGTCCGCAAGACGCTGCTGACGTACTGGAACACGGTCGCCTTCCAGGCGCTGTACGCCCGTACGTCGAACTGGGCGCCGTCGGCGGCCGACCCGGCGCCGGCCGACCGGCCACTCCTGGACCGCTGGCTGCTGTCCGAGCTGCACGCGCTCACCGACCAGGTGACCCAGGCGCTGGAGGCGTACGACACCCAGCGCGCCGGCAAGCTGCTGTCCGCGTTCGTCGACGACCTGTCGAACTGGTACGTCCGCCGTTCGCGGCGCCGCTTCTGGCAGGGCGACAAGGCCGCGCTGCGCACGCTGCACGAGGTGCTGGAGACGGTCACGAAGCTGATGGCGCCGATCACCCCGTTCATCACCGAGCGGGTGTGGCAGGACCTGGTCGTGCCGGTGACCCCGGGCGCGCCGGAGTCCGTGCACCTGGCCTCCTGGCCGGAGGCCGACCTGTCGGCGATCGACCCGGAGCTGTCCCGGCAGATGGTCCTGGTCCGCCGGCTGGTGGAGCTGGGCCGGGCCACGCGCGCGGAGTCGGGCGTCAAGACGCGTCAGCCGCTGTCGCGCGCGCTGATCGCGGCGACCGGCTTCGAGTCCCTGGACCCGGAGCTGCACACGCAGATCACCGAGGAGCTGAACGTCTCCTCGCTGGCGTCGCTGTCCGAGGTCGGCGGCAGCCTCGTGGACACGACCGCCAAGGCCAACTTCCGGGCGCTGGGCAAGCGGTTCGGCAAGCGGGTGCAGGAGGTGGCCAAGGCCATCGCCGGTGCCGATGCCGCCGCGCTGTCCCTCGCCCTGCGTGAGGGCACGGCCTCGGTGGAGGTCGACGGTGAGACGGTCACCCTCGCTCCGGACGAGGTGATCATCACGGAAACCCCGCGTGAGGGCTGGTCGGTGGCCTCCGACTCCGGGGCCACGGTCGCGCTGGACCTGGAGATCACGGAGGAGCTGCGGCAGGCGGGGCTGGCCCGTGACGCGATCCGGCTGATCCAGGAGGCCCGCAAGAACAGCGGTTTGGATGTGGCCGACCGGATCGCACTGCGCTGGGCATCGACCGACCCTGCGGTGGTCGCTGCGCTGGCCGAGCACGCGGAACTGATCGCCGAGGAGGTCTTGTCGACCGACTTCCAGCAGGGTGAGGGCGACGGCAGCTTCGGCGAGCCGTTCACCGACGAGGGGCTGTCCCTCACGTTCCGGCTGCGCAAGGCGTAAGCGCCGAGCGGTGTGCGAAGGGCCCGGCTCCATTGAGGAGGCCGGGCCCTTCTCACACATGCGAGTAACGCAACCCGCGTAAAAAGGGCGGGCCCCCAGGACCGAAGTCCAAGGGGCCCGCCCTATTGAGCGCTGCCGACGCCGTTGTCGTACTAGTGCCCGGTGCTCAGTTGTCGTCCTCGTCGATCAGGAACCCGCGCATCGGCGAGGGTGCCTGGCCCATCGGGGACGGGCCCTGCGGGCGGACCGGGGCCATGGGCTGGGTCATGGCCGGGGTCATCTGCTGCTGGCCGCCGTAGGACGGGGCGGACGGAGCGGGGTTGCCGCCCATCGTCTGGTTGCCGCCGTACGACGGGGCGCTCGCGCCGGCCGGAGCCATGGAGGGCGCCGGGGACGGCGGCAGGGACGCGGTGGCCGGGGTACGCGGCGGGGCCAGCGAGTCGTCGGCCTGGGTCTCCAGCTGGCGCAGCTGGGACTCCAGGTACGACTTCAGGCGCGTGCGGTACTCGCGTTCGAAGCCGCGCAGGTCCTCGACCTTGCGCTCCAGCGTGGCGCGGGCGGACTCCAGGGAGCCCATCGCGACACGGTGCTTCTCCTGCGCGTCCCGCTCCAGGGCGTCGGCCTTGGCACGGGCGTCACGCTCCAGACCCTCGGCGCGGCTGCGGGCCTCGCCGACGATCTTGTTGGCCTCGGAGCGGGCCTCGGCGATCGCCTGGTCGGCGGTCTGCTGGGCCAGCGAGAGGACACGGGCGGCGCTGTCGCCACCGGGGCCCTGACCGGGGCCGCCCATCGGACCGCCCATGGGGCCGCCCATCGGACCGCCCATCTGCTGCTGCATGGGCGGCTGACCGCCCATCGGGCCCTGGCCCATCGGACCCTGACCCATCGGGCCGGGACCCTGCGGACCGCCCTGGCCGCCGGGACCGGCGGGCAGCTGCGGGGCACCGCTCGGCAGCTGGGGCGGACCACCCATGGGGCCACCCATCTGCTGCTGCGGCGGGCCCGATATGCCGGCGGGCACCGGCGCGCCGGGACCTCGCATGCCCTGCTGCTGAGGATGCTGCTGCTGGTCCTGCTCCGGCGGGCCCTTGCGCATGTTCTGCTGGTTCTGCGCGGCCGCACGGGTCGCCGCGGCCAGCTTGGCGCGCAGGTCCTCGTTCTCGCGGAGCAGACGGGTCAGTTCGGCTTCGACCTCGTCGAGGAAGGCATCGACCTCGTCCTCGTCATAGCCTTCTCGGAGGCGGACGGTCGTGAACTGCTTGTTCCGCACGTCCTCGGGGGTCAACGGCATCTCTTCACCTCAACGTAGTCATCGGCAGTCGGCAAGACCGTATCGTCCATCCTCATCCCACGAAGTTCCCCGTGATCGAGAGGAGGATGTAGACGATGATCATCAGTACGAAGAAGGACAGGTCGAGCGCCACGCCCCCGAGACGCAGCGGCGGAATGAACCGCCGCAGAAGCTTCAGCGGTGGATCGGTGACAGTGTAGGTGGCCTCCAGTACGACCACCATCGCCTTGCCGGGTTGCCACGAGCGGGCGAACTGGAACACGTAATCCATGACCAGCCGGAAGATGAGCACGGCGAGGAACACCAGCAGCGCGGTGTGGACCACCGTGACGAACACGCTCATGGCCTGCGCTTCCCTCTCCCCTGTTCCATGCTCTTCCGAGCCTCGATCCGGTTGTTGCGTCTCAGCTCTGGTTGAAGAACCCGCCCTCTGCGATGCGGGCCTTGTCCTCCGCCGTGACATCGACGTTAGCAGGAGACAACAGGAACACCTTCTGCGTCACCCGCTCGATGCTGCCGTGAAGACCAAACACCAAACCGGCCGCAAAGTCGACAAGTCGCTTCGCGTCTGTGTCGTCCATCTCAGTCAGATTCATGATCACCGGCGTGCCCTCACGGAAGTGTTCCCCGATGGTACGGGCTTCGTTGTAGGTCCGGGGGTGAAGCGTGGTGATCCGGTAAGGCTCTCGCTCGGACACAACCTTGGGCATGATCACCGGTGCGTTCTTCTCGAGGGACTGACGTTCTTGTGTGATGGATGCCACGGGCGCGATCCGCGCCGGGCGTCCGGTTTCCGCGGCGAGCGCCGTCGAACGGGCCACCGGCTCACGCGGCGCGGGCGGTTGCACGATTCGCACCTCTTCATCCCTTTGGGGCTGATGTGCGCTGTGCGACGAGTGTGACGATTCATGCCGTCGGTGGTCTCGCTCGGGCTCCGGGTCCAACTCGGGTTCGAAGTCGTCGTCGGGGTCGAATCCGCGGCCGTCGTACCCATCGTCCTCCACGAGGCCGAGGTAGACCGCCATCTTGCGCATCGCGCCGGCCATGCTCTGAGTCCTCCGCTCTGTGGTGGATCGGCTGACGACTGCCAAGTGCCTGCGATCCACGTGGTCGTTGTGCCCGCCTTCACAGGCATTGACCATATTTTCTGCTGTGGTCCGACTTCCTGGCGACGTTACCCGAGCCTGGGGCGGACTCCGAGTACCGCAGTGCCGACGCGCACATGTGTCGCTCCGGCGGCCACGGCCTGTTCGAGGTCCGCACTCATCCCTGCTGACACCATGGTTGCAGCCGGATGGGTTCGGCGCAGGTCAGTCGACAAATCCATGAGCCGCTGAAACGCCTCCTGTTCGCGTCCCGCGTACTCCCCGGTGAGCGGAGCGACGGTCATCAGTCCGTCGAGCCGCAGCCCGGGCGCCTCGCCGACGAGGTCGGCCAACTCTTCGATTCCGGCCGGGGACACGCCTCCGCGCTCGCCGCGGCCGCTCACGCCCGCGTCCAGCGCGACCTGGATCAGGCAGCCGACCTCGCGCTCCGCCCGCACCGCCTCCTTCGACAGCGCGGTGACGAGCCGGGCGCGGTCGACGGACTGCACGACATCGGCATAACCGACTACCGAACGAACCTTGTTGGTCTGCAATTGACCGACAAAGTGCCATTTCAGTGGCAGATCCGCGCACGCGGCGGCCTTCGGGGCCGCGTCCTGGTCACGGTTCTCGGCGACATGACGCACACCGAGTTCCGACAGGATCCGCACATCGCTCGCCGGGTAGGTCTTGGTGACCACGATCAGGGTCACCTCCTCCCGCTCGCGCCGCGCCGCCACACACGCGGCGGTGATGCGCTCCTCCACTTTCGCCAGATTTGCGGCGAGTTCGGTCTTACGGTCCGTCATGCCCCATCAGTCCAGCCACACATAGCCCGCGAGCCGCCCGGTCGTGCGGTCACGGCGGTACGAGAAGTGGTCGTCCGACTCCAGCGTGCACACCGGTGACTGCGCCCGGTCGCACACCCCGAGCCGGTCGAGCTGCGCGTGCACCCCGGCGCTCACATCGACCGCCGGCGTGCCCCAGCTCGTCTCAGCGTGCGCCGCCGGCTCGACGGCCGCCACCTCGGCGCGCATCGCCTCCGGCACCTCGTAGCACCGCCCGCAGACGGCCGGCCCGGTGCGCGCGACGATCCGGCCGGGCTCGGCGCCGAGTTCGGCCATGGCCCGTACGGCCGCGGGGACGACCCCCTTGACCATGCCGGGCCGTCCGGCGTGGGCGGCCGCCACGACCCCCGCCACGGGGTCGGCCAGCAGCACCGGCACGCAGTCGGCGGTGAGGACGGCGAGGGCGAGCCCGCGGCGGGTGGTGACGATCGCGTCGACCTCGGGCACCGGGCGGTCTTCCCAGGGCTCGTCCACCACGGCCACATCGGCGCCGTGCACCTGGTTCATCCAGACGACCAGGGCCGGGTCGAGGCCGAGCGTCTTGGCGGCGATGTCCCGGTTGGCCCGTACGGCCTCGGGGTCGTCGCCGACCGCGCCGCCCAGATTCAGCTCCTCATACGGAGCGGCGCTCACCCCGCCCCACCGGTCGGTGAAGGCGAAGTGCGCGCCGCTCACGCTCTCGCGCCGTCCTATCACTTGAGGAAGTCCGGGACGTCCAGTTCCTCGGCCGCGCTGTCCGAGTAGGTCCGGGGCGCCGGCGTCACCGGCGGGGCGACCGGGATGTCGGGCACCGGCTCGGGCGCCGGCTCCGGCTCCTCCTTCGGCGTCACGCTGCCGAGCGAGCCGAAGGCCGGCCGGCTGGGCTCGGCCGGGCGTGCCGGGGCGGGCTCCTCGCGGCGGGGGGCCGTCGAGGACGAGGCCGACCCGAGGACGTTGTCCCGGCGGGCCGGCGGCTGACCGCCGTCGAAGCCGGCGGCGATCACGGTGACCCGTACCTCGTCGCCGAGGGCGTCGTCGATGACCGCACCGAAGATGATGTTGGCCTCGGGGTGGGCGGCCTCGCTGACCAGCTGGGCGGCCTCGTTGATCTCGAACAGGCCGAGGTCGCTGCCGCCGGAGATGGAGAGCAGCACGCCGCGGGCGCCGTCGATGGACGCCTCCAGCAGCGGCGAGGAGATCGCCATCTCGGCGGCGGCCACCGCGCGGTCGTCGCCGCGGGCCGAGCCGATGCCCATGAGGGCGGAACCGGCCTCGGACATGACCGACTTCACGTCGGCGAAGTCGAGGTTGATCAGACCCGGTGTGGTGATGAGGTCGGTGATGCCCTGGACACCGGAGAGCAGGACCTGGTCGGCGGACTTGAACGCGTCCAGGACCGAGACCTGGCGGTCCGAGATGGACAGCAGCCGGTCGTTGGGGATCACGATGAGGGTGTCGACCTCTTCGCGCAGTTCGGCGATGCCGTCCTCGGCCTGGTTCGCGCGGCGCCGTCCCTCGAAGGTGAACGGGCGCGTGACCACGCCGATGGTGAGGGCGCCGAGGGAGCGCGCGATGTTGGCCACGACGGGTGCGCCGCCGGTGCCGGTGCCGCCGCCTTCACCGGCCGTCACGAAGACCATGTCGGCCCCCTTGAGGACCTCCTCGATCTCCTCGCGGTGGTCCTCGGCGGCCTTGCGGCCGACGGCCGGGTTGGCTCCGGCGCCGAGTCCGCGGGTGAGTTCCCGGCCGACGTCGAGCTTGACGTCGGCGTCGCTCATCAACAGCGCCTGTGCGTCGGTGTTGATGGCGATGAACTCGACGCCCTTGAGACCGACCTCGATCATCCGGTTGATGGCATTGACACCACCGCCGCCGACACCGATGACCTTGATGACTGCGAGGTAGTTCTGCGGTGCTGCCACGTCGAAGGCCTCTCGCCTCGAATTACGTTGTCGCCGCCGTGCGGTGCCCCGCGCCGGGACGACGGATGCCGAATGGGACGGTCCGTAGCGCCGACCCGAACCCTAACCCTGAAGTTTAGGGTTACCAGTGTGTCTGTTCCCTGGAGTCTTCTGAACAGGACACTAAGTCGACAAGTGGCGCCCGTTCAACGAACACGCCGAACCTCCCGTTTTTCTTTTCACCCTATGTGATCAGCCGTAGCAGTGCCCAACCAGGGTGCTGGCCTGCGCTGATGTGCGTCAACTCCGCGATGACGCAGGGGCGGTGGGGACGCTGACATCGAAGTGCCGCGCGCCGGGAGCTGCTTTCATGAGAGCTGTGAGGGTCCGTGCCTTGGCACGGCCGTTCTCGCCGCTGCCCCACAGGACCGTGCGGCCGTCGGCCAGCACCAGCGAGATGGCGTCAAAGGAACGGATTTGGACGGTCCGGGTCCGCTTCGCGACGGCGGCCGGCAGATCGCCGGCCACCCGGACCGCCTCACGCACCAGCCGGTCGGTGCCGAAACGCCGGAAGCCGGCGGCGCCTGAACCCGTGCGGGAGACGGACAATTCCAGCATCGGAACGGCATTCGGCGCCTGTGAAACCGTGGCGAAACGGACACCTTCGTCATCGACTTCGGTGAAGTCTCCGCCCTTTCGGAGCAGTAGAACCGGAGTGCGCTCAGTCACTTTCAGCCCGATTCCATGGGGCCAGGAACGGACTACATCAACCGTGTCAATCCGGGGCAATTTCCGGCGCAATCGTGCCTCGATGCCCTCGGTGTCGACGGAAATCATCGGCGCACCGACCGGCACCGCCGCCGCGTCGCGCACCTCGGCGGACGTGAGTACGCGCGTGCCGGACACCGACACATGGTCGACGCGCAGCCATGAGGAGCCGTACAACACCCAGGCGGTACCGGCACCGAGGAGCACGGCGGCGGCCACAGCCAGAATGACGATCGTACGAAGGCGCAGTTTCCCGGACCGTCGGCCGGGCGGCGGACCGGACGACTCCTGCTGGCGTTCACCGCGCTCGGCGGTAGTCGGTCCGGCCACCCTCATTGCCCTTTCGTCATACGGTCCTAACGGCGCGAGGCGATCGCCTCGTACACCATGCCGACGAGCAGCTCGTCGGCGTCCCGGCGGCCGAACTCGCTTGCCGCTCGGGACATCTCGTACAGCCGGTGCGGGTCGGCGAGCACGGGCAGGACGTTCTGCTGCACCCACTCGGGCGTCAGCTCCGCGTCGTCGACGAGGAGTCCGCCGCCGGCCTTGACCACCGGCTGGGCGTTGAGCCGCTGTTCGCCGTTGCCGATGGGCAGCGGGACATAGGCGGCCGGGAGCCCGACGGCGGAGAGTTCGGCGACGGTCATCGCGCCCGCGCGGCAGAGCATCATGTCGGCCGCGGCGTACGCGAGGTCCATCCGGTCCAGGTAACTTACCGGGACATAGGGCGGCATTCCCGGCATCTGCTGCACCTGCGGCAGTTCGTTCTTCGGGCCGACCGCGTGCAGGATCTGGATGCCCGCCTGCTGCAGCCACGGGGCGACCTGCTGGACCACCTCGTTCAGCCGCCGGGCGCCCTGGGAGCCGCCGGAGACGAGCAGTGTGGGCAGGTTCGGGTCGAGGCCGAAACGGTGGCGGCCCTCGGGACGGGCGGCGGCGCGGTCCAGGGTGGCGATGGAGCGGCGCAGCGGGATGCCGATGTAGCGGGCGTCGCGCAGCTTGCTGTCCGGCGTCGAGACGGCGACCCGGGCGGCGTACCTGGAGCCGATCTTGTTGGCCAGGCCCGGGCGGGCGTTCGCCTCGTGGATCACGATGGGCACGCCGAGCCGCTTGGCGGCCAGGTAGCCCGGCAGGGCGACGTAACCGCCGAAGCCGACCACGACGTCCGCCTTGGTGCGCTCCAGGATCTGCTCGGCGGCCTTGATCGTGCCGCGCAGCCGGCCCGGGACGGTGATCAGCTCGGGGGTTGGCTTGCGGGGCAGCGGCACCGCCGGGATCAGCGCCAGCTCGTAGCCGCGCTCCGGGACGAGCCTGGTCTCCAGACCGCGTTCCGTGCCCAGGGCCGTGATCCCCACGGTCGGGTCCTGCCTGCGCAGGGCGTCCGCGAGGGCGAGCGCGGGCTCGATGTGGCCCGCGGTGCCCCCGCCGGCGAGTACGACATGCACCGAAATTCACCGCTCTCCGGACGAACGCGCCGATGAGGCACGCCGTCGCATCGTGTTCCATCTCCGAGGCCTCCGGCCGGAACCGGAACCTCCCGCCCGCTTTCTACCAAAGCGGGGTTGCCGCATCGCAAGCGCTGCCCGCGCAGCGGGCTCGTCGCGCGCGAAGGCGATCAGCAGCCCGATGGCGAACATGGTCGGCAGCAGGGCGGATCCTCCGTAGGAGAACAGCGGGAGGGGGACGCCGGCGATCGGCAGCAGACCGAGCACCGCACCGATGTTGATCACCGCCTGGGCGGTGATCCAGGTGGTCACGCCTCCCGCGGCATACCTCACGAAGGGGTCCTCCGTGCGTCCGGCCACGCGGATACCCGCATAGCCTAGAGCCGCGAACAGGGCGAGCACCGACAGCGTCCCCGCCAGGCCCAGTTCCTCACCGGTGACGGCGAAGATGAAGTCGGTGTGGGCTTCCGGCAGTTGACCCCATTTTTCCACACTTGCACCGAGTCCGGAGCCGAAGAGTCCGCCGGAGGCGAGGGCGTAGATGCCGTGCACGGCCTGCCAGCAGTCGGCGACGCCGGCCTTGGGCTCGGTCGCGCCGATGCAGGAGAGCCGGGCCATCCGGTTGGGGCTGGTCTTGATGAGGACGAAACCGATCAGGGCGGCGATCTGCAGCACCACGGCGAACAGCCGCGTCGGCGCCCCGGCGAGCCACAGCAGGCCGAACAGGATCGCCGTGAGGATGATCGCGGTACCCATGTCGCCGCCGAGCATGATCAGCCCGAGCAGCACAAAGGCGACCGGTACCAGCGGCACCAGCATGTGCTTCCACTGGGTCAGCAGCTTCCGCTCCTGCTTGCGCGCGATCAGGTCCGCACCCCACAGCACCAGGGCGAGCTTGCCGAACTCGCTGGGCTGGATCTGGAAGGAGCCGCCGAGGGAGATCCAGTTCTGGTTGCCGTTGACCGCCATCCCTATCCCCGGCACCTGCACCAGGGCCATCGTGAAGACGGCACCGGCCAGGATCGGGTACGCCAGCGCCCGGTGCAGTTTCACCGGCATGCGGGAGGCCGCGAACAGCAGTACGCCGCCCAGCGCGGCGGCCAGCAGCTGCTTGCGGAAGAAGTACGACCCCGGCAGCGACATCTGCAGCGCGGTGATCTGGGAGGCCGAGTAGACCATCACCAGGCCCAGCACGATGATCAGCACACTGCCGCCGAGGATCAGGTAGTAGGCGGTCAGCGGGCGGTCCCAGGCCTTTCGCGCGCGGGTGTAGAGCCGTTGTACGGGGTTGTCGCGCGAGGACCCGGGAACGGCGGGACGCCGGGACGCCCGTTGCACGGGTGGCCGGCCGGTACGGCTACTGGGCATCGGCGCCTCCGCTGAACGTCGACCGTCCCACGCGTCCCTCCCAAGATCCGCCCGGCAGGCGGCCGGGGTCAGGCTTCGAGTTCGCGGACCGCCGCCGCGAACGCGTCACCGCGCTGGTTGTAGTTGGTGAACATGTCCATGGAGGCACAGGCCGGGGCCAGCAGCACCGTGTCACCGGGCTGCGCGAGCCGCTTCGCTTCCGTCACCGCCTGGAGCATCGCCCCAGTGTCGGTCCGGTCGAGGTCCACCACGGGTACTTCCGGCGCGTGTCGCGCGAGGGCCTCGCGGATCAGGGCGCGATCGGCACCGATCAGTACGGCACCGCGAAGTCGCTTCGCCGACTTGGCGACGAGCTCGTCGAAGGTCGCCCCCTTCGCCAGACCGCCCGCAATCCATACAATCGACTCATATGACGCCAAAGATGCTTCGGCGGCATGCGTGTTGGTCGCCTTGGAGTCGTCCACGTACGTCACCGAGTCGATGTCGGCGACGCGCGCGATGCGATGGGCGTCCGGCCGGAAGGCCCTGAGGCCCTCGCGCACGGCCTTGGCGGACACCCCGAAGGCACGCGCGAGGGCCGCCGCGGCAAGGGCGTTGGCGATGTTGTGCGGGGCCGGCGGGTTGACGTCGGAGACCTCGGCCAGCTCCTGGGCGTTCTTCTGCCGGTTCTCCACGAAGGCGCGGTCGACCAGGATGCCGTCGACGACGCCGAGTTGGGAGGGTGCGGGGGTGCCGAGGGTGAACCCGATGGCCCGGCAGCCCTCCTCCACGTCCGCCTCGCGCACCAGGTCCTCGGTGGCCTTGTCCTCGACGTTGTACACGCAGGCGACCCGATTGCCCTCGTAGATACGGCCCTTGTCGCGGGCGTAGGCCTCCATGGAGCCGTGCCAGTCCAGGTGGTCCGGCGCGAGGTTGAGGACCGCGGCCGAATGCGCCCGCAGGGAGGGCGCCCAGTGGAGCTGGTAGCTGGAGAGCTCCACGGCGAGGACGTCGTAGCTCTCCTCGCCGAGGACCGCGTCCAGCAGGGAGACGCCGATGTTGCCGACGGCGGCCGTGCGCAGGCCCGCGGCCTTCAGGATCGACGCGAGCATCTGCACGGTCGTGGTCTTGCCGTTGGTGCCCGTGACGGCCAGCCAGGGCGCCGCGTCGGGCCCGCGCAGGCGCCAGGCCAGCTCGACGTCGCCCCAGACCGGCACGCCCGCCTTTCCGGCCGCCAGGAACAGCGGCTTGTCGGGCTGCCAGCCGGGCGCGGTGACGATCAGCTCGGTGCCCTCCGGCAGTGAGGCCCCGTCGCCGAGCCGCACGGTGATGCCGAGCGCCTCCAGTTCGGCGGCCTGCTCACGCGCGCGTGCGTCGTCGCCGTCGTTGACGACCGTGACGATCGCCCCGCGCGCGTGCAGCACCTTGGCCGCCGGGACGCCGGAGACGCCGAGCCCGGCGACGGTGACGTGCTTGCCCTGGAAGTCGAAGAGCTCCGAGGTGGAGGTCACTTGTCCGCTGCCCATCCTGCGTAGAAGAGGCCCAGTCCGACGATCACACAGATGCCCTGAATGATCCAGAATCGGACCACGACCAGGACCTCGGACCAGCCCTTGAGTTCGAAGTGGTGCTGCAGGGGCGCCATCCGGAAGACACGCTTTCCGGTGAGCCGGAAGGAGCCGACCTGGATGACGACCGACATGGTGATGAGGACGAACAGGCCGCCCATGATGGCCAGCAGCAGCTCCGTGCGGGAGAGGATGGCCAGACCGGTGAGGACACCGCCGAGGGCGAGCGAGCCGGTGTCGCCCATGAAGATCTTCGCCGGCGAGGTGTTCCACCACAGGAAGCCCAGGCAGGCGCCCATCAGCGCGGAGGCGATCACCGCGAGGTCGAGCGGGTCGCGCACCTCGTAGCAGGCGGCCGGGTTGGTCAGGGTCTGCGCGTTGGCGCAGGACTCCTGGAACTGCCAGGTGCCGATGAACGTGTAGGCACCGAAGACGAGCACGGAGGCGCCGGTGGCCAGACCGTCCAGACCGTCGGTGAGGTTCACGCCGTTCGACATCGCGAGGATCATGAACAGCGCCCAGATCACGAACAGGACCGGGCCGATCTTCCAGCCGAAGTCGGTGATGAACGACAGCTTGTCGGAGGCCGGGGTGTTGCCGCGCGCGTCGGCGAACATCAGCGACAGCACCGCGAAGCCGATGCCGACGATCAGCTGGCCGGCCATCTTCGCCTTGGCCCGCAGACCCAGCGAACGCCGCTTGACGATCTTGATGTAGTCGTCGAGGAAGCCGACCAGGCCCATGCCGAACATCAGCCCGAGGACCAGCAGCCCGGAGTAGGTGGGCGGGTAACCGGTGATGAGCTTGCTCAGGAAGTACGCCGCGATCGTCGCCAGGATGAAGGCGATGCCGCCCATGGTCGGCGTACCGCGCTTGCTGGCGTGCTCGCGCGGGCCGTCGTCACGGATGTACTGGCCGTAGCCCTTGCGGGCGAGGAGCTTGATCAGCAGCGGGGTGCCGACCAGCGTCAGGAAGAGGCCAATGACTCCTGAGAACAGGATCTGCTTCATCATCGGGCGGCAACCTCACCCTCGGCACCGGTCTCGAGGAGCGCCTGGGCAACGCTCTCGAGCCCCACCGAACGGGACGCCTTCACGAGTACGACGTCCCCCGGGCGCAACTCGCTGCGCAACAGGTCGATCGCCGCCTGTGCGTCGGACACGTGCACCGACTCCTCACCCCACGAACCCTCGTTATATGCGCCCAGTTGCAGCCAGGAGGCTTCGAGCCCCCCGACGGCGACGAGCTTGCTGACGTTGAGCCGGACGGCGAGCCGTCCGACGGCGTCGTGCTCGGCGAGCGCCTCGTCCCCCAGCTCGGCCATCCGGCCGAGCACCGCCCACGTGCGGCGCCCCTTGCCCATGGCCGCGAGCGCCTTCAGGGCGGCCCGCATGGACTCGGGGTTGGCGTTGTAGGCGTCGTTGACGATGGTCACGCCGTCCGGGCGCTCGGTGACCTCCATGCGCCAGCGGGAGAGGGAGCCCGCCTCGGAGAGCGCGGTGGCGATCTCTTCCGCGGACATGCCCAGCTCATGGGCGACGGCGGCCGCGGCGAGCGCGTTCGACACGTGGTGCTCACCGTACAGGCGCATGGTCACATCGCATGCACCGGAGGGTGTGAGAAGCCTGAAGGAGGGCTGTCCGCTGTCCGTGAGTCGTACGTTCTCGGCGCGTACGTCCGCTTCGGCCGACTCTCCGAAAAGGACCACCTTCGCCTTGGTACGCGAGGCCATGGCCCTGACCAGCGGGTCGTCGGCGTTGAGGAGGGCGGCGCCGCCGTCCTCGGCCGACGGAAGGCCTTCGACGAGCTCGCCCTTGGCCTGCGCGATCTGCTCGCGGCCGCCGAACTCGCCGATGTGGGCGGTGCCGACGTTGAGCACCAGGCCGATCTTCGGCGGGGTGAGGCCGGTGAGGTAGCGGATGTGCCCGATGCCGCGGGCACCCATCTCCAGCACGAGGAACTGTGTCTCCTCGGTGGCGGACAGGGCGGTCAGCGGCAGCCCGATCTCGTTGTTGAGCGAGCCGGGCGTGAACACGGTCGGCGCCTTGCGCCGGAGCACCTGCGCGATCAGGTCCTTGGTGCTGGTCTTGCCCGCCGAGCCGGTCAGGGCGACGAGGGTCGCGCCGAGCCGCTCGACCACGTGCCGGGCGAGGGCGCCGAGGGCGGCCTGGACGTCCTCGACGACGATCGCGGGCACGCCGACCGGGCGCGACGCCAGTACGGCGACCGCGCCCGCCTCGACGACCTGCGCCGCGAAGTCGTGGCCGTCCACGCGCTCGCCGACGAAGGCGGCGAACAGGCTGCCGGGCTCCACCTCTCGGGAGTCCCGGACGACCGGGCCCGTGACCTGCGTGGACGGATCCGGTATGTCGTGCGTCTGCCCGCCGACGACTGCTGCGATCTCGGCGAGGGAGAGGGCGATCACAAGTTCATCCCCTGGGTCTTCTGGATTTTCATCCCTGGGTTTTCTGGATGGCTTCGCGGAGCACCTGGCGGTCGTCGAAGGGACGGACCACGCCGGCGATGTCCTGGCCCTGCTCGTGGCCCTTGCCCGCGACCAGCACGGTGTCGCCGGCCCGGGCGCGGCCCACGGCGGCGGCGATCGCGGCGGCCCGGTCCTCGAACAGGAGCACCTCGCCGCGCTCGTGCGCGGGCACGGAGGCCGCGCCCTGGAGCATGGTCGCGAGGATCGCGAGGGGGTCCTCGGAGCGGGGGTTGTCGGAGGTCAGTACGGCCGTGTCGGCGAGCCGGGCCGCGGCGGCGCCCATCGGGGCACGCTTGGTCCGGTCACGGTCGCCGCCGCAGCCGAGGACGACGTGCAGCCGGCCCTTGGTGACCTTGCGCAGCGCCTTGAGCACCGACTCCACCGCGTCGGTCTTGTGGGCGTAGTCCACGACCGCGAGGTAGGGCTGCCCGGCGTCCACGCGCTCCAGGCGGCCGGGGACGCCCGGTACGGCGGCGATGCCGTCGGCGGCGGCCTGCGGGTCGAGGCCGGCCGCGGCGAGGGCGACGATGGCGGCGAGGGTGTTCGCCACGTTGAAGGGGCCCGGCAGCGGCGACTTGGCGTGGACGCGCTCGCCGTTCGGGCCGACGACGGTGAAGGTCGAGTCCATGGGACCGACCTGGACGTGCTCGGCGCGCCAGTCGGCGTCGGGGTGCCCCTCGGCGGAGAAGGTGACGACCGGGACGGTCGCCTCCTCGGCGAGCCGGCGGCCGTACTCGTCGTCGGCGTTGACCACGCCGAGCCTGCTGCGTTCCGGCGTGAACAGCTGCGCCTTGGCCCGGAAGTAGTCCTCCATGTCGGAGTGGAACTCCATGTGTTCCGGGCTGAGGTTGGTGAACACGGCGATGTCGAAGACGCAGCCGTCGACCCGGCCGAGGACCAGGGCGTGGCTGGACACCTCCATGGCGACCGCCTCGACGCCGCGTTCGCGCATGACGGCGAAGAGCGCCTGCAGGTCGGTGGCCTCGGGGGTGGTGCGCTCGGACTTGATGCGCTCGTCGCCGATGCGCATCTCGACCGTGCCGACGAGACCGGTGGACTTCGCGGTGCGCAGACCGCCCTCGACCAGATAGGCCGTGGTGGTCTTGCCGGAGGTACCGGTGATGCCGATCTGGAGCAGGTCCCGGCCGGGGCGGCCGTAGATCGTCGCCGCCAGCTCGCCCATCCGTCCGCGCGGGTCGTCGACGACCAGGACCGGCAGTCCGGTCGCGGCGGCGCGCTCGGCGCCCGTCGGGTCGGTGAGCACGGCGGCCGCGCCCAGGCCGGCGGCCTGGGTGACGAAGTCGGCGCCGTGCAGACGGGCGCCCGGGAGGGCGGCGTACAGGTCGCCGGGGCGGACGGCGCGCGAGTCGTGGGTGATCCCCGTGATCTCGGCGGCGGCGTCCGGCACGGCGGCACCCAGCTGATCGGCCAGTTCCGCGAGGGGTGTGGCGGAGACCTCGGCCGGTCGCGGCGGTCCCGGATATGTCACGGAAGCGCCCTTCTGGGTGGTTTGGGACTGATCAGCGTGTGGCACGGCGGTGAGCGTACCCGGCGCACCCGCTCCGGAGCGAAGTGAGGGGCGCAGGGCGCCTTGGTTCCCGGGTTCCGGGGTGATCGTTGTCACGGCTGGTTCCTGGTGTTTCCGAGGTGCTGATCAGGGCTTGTAGTCGACGGGCAGGTTGGCGGGCTGCGCCCCGGTCGGCGGCACCTGCAGCGTCTTCAGCGCGAACTCCATCACCTGCTTGTAGATGGGACCGCAGATCTGGCCGCCGTAGTAGCTGCCGGAGGTGGCGTTCTGGATGGCGCAGTAGACGGTGATGCGGGGGTTGTCCGCGGGCGCGAAGCCGGCGAACGACGAGGTGTATCCGTGGTACCTGCCGGTGGCCGGATCCACACGGTTGGCCGTGCCGGTCTTGCCCGCGACCCGGTAGCCGGGGATGCGGGCCTTGATGCCGGTGCCCTGCTCGTCGTCCACGACGGACTCCAGCATCTGGGCGAGGGAGGCGGCGGTCTTCTGGCTGACGACCCTGGTCTTCCTGGGCTTGGGCGCGGGGGTGAAGCGACCGTCGGGACCCTTGGTGCCGCGCACCAGGGTCGGCTGGATCCGGACCCCGCCGTTGGCGATGGTCGAGTACACGGAGGCGGCCTGCAGGGCGTTGAGGGAGAAGCCCTGGCCGAAAGGAATCGTGTACTGCTGCGAAGTGGACCACTTCCGGTACGGCGAGAGGATGCCGGGGGTCTCGCCGGGGAAGCCGAGTCCGGTGTAGCTGCCGATGCCGAACTTGCGCAGGTAGGAGTAGAGGACCTTGTTCGCCTCGGACTGCGTTCTGCCGAGCTGGCCGGTGGCCAGGATGGTGCCGATGTTGCTGGACTTGGCGAGGACGCCGTTGAGGGTGAGGTACCAGGTGTCGTGGTCGACGTCGTCCGAGAAGAGCCGGTCGCCGCGGTGCAGCCGGTTGGGGACGACGACGTGGGTGAGCGGGGTCGCGGCGTTCTCCTCCAGCACGGCCGCCATGGACATCACCTTGGCGGTGGAGCCGGGCTCGTAGGCGTCCTGGAGGGCCGCGTTGCCCATGGCCTCCGCGTCCGCCCTGGACAGGTTGTTCGGGTCGAAGCCGGGTGCGTTGGCCATGGCCAGGACCTGGCCGGTGCGGGTGTCCTGGACGACGACGTACCCGCGGTCCGCGCCGGACTTCCTCACCTGATCGGTGATGGCGTTCTGCGCGGCCCACTGGATGTCGCGGTCGATGGTCAGCTCGACGTCGGAGCCGGGCACGGCAGGTGTCTCGTTGGACCCGGCCGTGGGCACCTCGCGCCCGCCGGACTGGGCATAGCGGATCTTGCCGTCCTTGCCCGCCAGCTGCTTGTTCATCTCCTGCTCGATACCGCCGCCGCCCTGCCCGTCGGAGTTGACCCATCCCAGTATCCCGGCGGCGAGGTCACCGTTGGGGTACACGCGCTGGCTGCTGGGGTCGGCGAAGACACCGGCCAGCACGTTGGCGGTGGTGTGGTCCGTCTCCGCCTTCTTGGCGAGCGCGCTCTTCAGGTCCTTGATCTGCTTCCAGACCTGCGGGGTCTGCCGGGTGGCGAGCCGGGTGTACCGGGAGCTGCTGTCCTTGGGCCGAAGTCTGTTCACGATCTCGGCCTGGCTCTGCCCGAGGATCGGCGAGAGCAGCGCGGCGGCCTGCTCCGGCCCGTCGTCGATCTTCAGCTGCTTCCTGCTGAACATCGTGGGGTCGGCCGTGATGTCGTAGGCGTCCTCGCTGATGGCGAGGGCCACACCGTTGCGGTCGGTGATGCCGCCGCGGTCGGCGGCCAGCGTGTGCACGACATACCGGTTCTGCTCGGCCCGCGCGGCGTACGCGCTGGCGTCGACGGCCTGCACCTGGAGCAGCCGTACGACGAAGGCGAGCAGCACCAGGGTCAGGGCCAGGCTGACCATCCGCAGCCGGGGCCGGGCGCTGCCGAGCCGGAGGGGGCGCTGGGCCGGGGGCCGTGCGCCGCTCGGCCGCCGGGCCGGACGCGCACCGGGCCCGGGCTGCCGCCGCACGGCACTCCTCGGCCGCGGCGGCTTCGCAGGCCCCGGCACACGACGGCGCGGCGCTTCCCTGTCGGACACTTCCGTCACCTGCCAGGAGTCGGGGTCGCAATGGACTGGGGGACGGCGCGCACCCGGGCCCGCGCCGGACAACAGCGCGACGCACGCGGGGCCGCACCCGAACCGCACCGGAACCGGCGACCAACCGCACCGCCACCCGGGCCGAGCGCATGCACAGGCCCCGGCACACGACGGCGCGGCGCTTCCCTGTCGGACACTTCCGTCACCTGCCGGGAGTCGGGGTGGGGATGGGCTGGAGGGCGGTGGGCGGCGGGGGCGCGGCCGCCGCCGGGGCGGAGGGTGCGGGGACGGGCTGGGGCTGTCCCTGCGCCGGTGGGGCGGAGGCGGGCGTGGACGGGGGTGTGGAAAGGGCGGCGGCCGGGGCCATGGCCTCGGGGGCGACCGGGGCGGTGAGGGCGGCGGGCCCGGGGCTCGCGACTTGCGGTACGCCCTTGACGGTGCCGTCGGGGTCGAGGAAGGCCGGGTCGCCGCCGGGGACCATGCCGAGTCGGCGGGCCCGGCGCTGGAGGGCGGCGGGGTCCGAGTAGGCGTCGATGTCCCGCTGGAGGGCCTGTTCCTCGTCGGTGAGGCTCCTCGTCTCCTTCTGCAGGGCGTCGAGTTTGAAGGAGCCCTCGCTGAGCGCGGAGTTCAGCACCAGCAGCCCGATGAGACCGCCGCCGAGCAGCAGGACGACGAGCAGGACGAACGGGGTGCGGGCGGCCCGGGCGCGGCCGGCCGGGAAGAGCCGGGCGAGCCGCGCGGCCCGCCCTCTCAGTGCGGGTTTCCTACTCACGGCTCCCCCGGTCAGTTCGGGAATCCAACCGACCCGTCCGGCTCACTCGGCGTCCTCCCTGATGCGCTCGGCGCCGCGCAGCCTGGCCGGTGCGGCCCGGCGGTTCTCGGCGACCTCTTCCTCGGTGGGAAGTTCGGCACCCCGGGTGAGCAGCTTGAGCCGCGGCTGGTAGCGCTCGGGCACGACCGGGAGCCCGGGCGGCGCGGTGGACGCGGCGCCGGCCGCGAACACCTGCTTGACCAGCCGGTCCTCGAGCGAGTGGTACGAGAGCACGGCGATGCGCCCGCCGACGTCGAGGGCCTTCACCGCAGCGGGGATCGCCCGCTCCAGGACGGACAGTTCCCCGTTGACCTCGATCCGCAGCGCCTGGAAGGTGCGCTTGGCGGGGTTGCCGCCGGTGCGCTTGGCGGCCTGCGGGAGAGCGTCCCGGATCAGCTCGACCAGCCGGGCGCTGTTGCTGAACGGCTCCTTCGCACGCTCGCGCACGATCGCGGCCACGATCCGCTTGGCCTGCTTCTCCTCGCCGTAGGCGCGCAGGATGCGCACCAGTTCACCCGCCGGATAGGTGTTGAGGACCTCGGCGGCGCTGACGCCGGTCGTCTGGTCCATCCGCATGTCCAGCGGCGCGTCCTGGGCGTAGGCGAAGCCGCGGTCGGCCTCGTCCAGCTGCATGGAGGAGACCCCGAGGTCGAACAGGACGCCCTGCACGCGCGCGATGCGCAGCCGGTGCAGGACGTCGGGCAGCTCGTCGTAGACGGCGTGCACGAGGGTGGCGCGCTCACCGAAGGGCGCCAGCCGCTCGCCGGACAGCCGCAGCGCCTCCTTGTCCCGGTCGAGGCCGATCAGCCGCGCCTCGGGGAACCGGGTCAGCAGCGCCTCGCTGTGCCCGCCGAGCCCGAGGGTGCAGTCGACGACCACCGCTCCCGGGCGCTCCAGGGCGGGCGCCAGCAGGTCCAGGCACCGCTGGAGCATCACCGGGACGTGTCGACTCTGGCTCAAGGGGGCCTCTCACTCTTCCGGCGCGATGACGCACGCACCGCCGGGTCCCCGCCAGCTCGCGAAGGGGAGGCCTGCCGGCGCCGGAAGCGTCAGCCGGACCGGGAGCGGGAGGAGGCCGAGCCGTACGTACGCGCCGCGCACGTGGGGAGACGGCCCGGGTGTGAGCCGGGGTCTCCGGGGGTTTCACCAGCAGGGAGAGCCGCGTCTCCCGCTTCGCGCCACTTTAGTCCACCGTGTCTCGCGGTCAATCAACCGGCCTGCGCGTCGCCTACCGCATCGCGGCGGGAGCCGCAATTCGACGGTGTTCACCCGTCCGGACCATGTTCGTCCCACCTGTGGGTTGGCTCACAACAAGCCGTGATGACGTTCTTTGTCCCCTATCACAGCAAGCCAGGCCCTGCCGTGACCAGTAACGTCATGACTATGACGACTTCTGCAGCAGTTCCCACTGGATCCGAAGGCGCCATACCGAATGGCGGCACCGTGACCGATCGCCTGGTGGAGGCCAACCAGCGGTACGCCGCCGAGTTCGCCGACCCGGGCATGGACGCCCGTCCCGTTCTCAAGGTCGCCGTGGTGGCGTGCATGGACGCCCGCCTCGACCTGCACAAGGCGCTCGGCCTGCAGCTCGGTGACTGTCACACCATCCGCAACGCGGGCGGTGTCGTCACCGACGACGTGATCCGCTCCCTGACCATCAGCCAGCGCGCGCTCGGCACCCGCAGCGTCGTGCTCATCCACCACACCGGCTGCGGCATGGAGTCCATCACCGAGGACTTCCGGCACGACCTGGAGATGGAGGTCGGCCAGCGCCCGGCGTGGGCGGTGGAGGCCTTCCGGGACGTCGACCAGGACGTACGCCAGTCCATGCAGCGCGTGCGCACCTCGCCGTTCCTGCTGCACACCGACGACGTGCGCGGTTTCGTCTTCGACGTGCGCACCGGTGCGCTGCGCGAGGTCGACCCGGCCTGACCGGGCACACCGGCCGGCCGCCCCGAAAGCATCCCGGCGCCCCTGTATCGAAAATGCGGTCGAAAAAGACGTAAGACCGACATCGTGCGGGCAGTTGTCCACAGGCGAGTGACACGAATCGGTAACGGCGGCAAGAATGCGGGGTGTGACATCACGCGGAACTGTTCCCGCGTGGTGTCCGTGTTTCGGGGTGGGCCGGTTTCGCAAGCAGCGTCGGCCCGGAAAGAACGGGCCGAGGAGGGCCGGGTGACGACCTATGACGATCGAGCGAGCCTCACAGATCTGACCGCCACGGTGGAACGGGTGCGCGGTTCGGTGGAAGGCGTGATCGAGGGCAAGCCCGAGGTCGTACGGCTCGCGCTGACCGTGCTGCTCGCCGAGGGCCATCTGCTGATCGAGGACGTCCCCGGGGTCGGCAAGACGATGCTGGCCAAGGCGCTGGCGCGGTCCATCGACTGCTCGGTGCGGCGTATCCAGTTCACGCCCGACCTGCTGCCCTCGGACATCACCGGGGTGTCCATCTGGGACCAGCAGCGCCGGGACTTCGAGTTCAAGCCGGGCGCCATCTTCGCGCAGATCGTGATCGGCGACGAGATCAACCGCGCCTCGCCCAAGACCCAGTCCGCGCTGCTGGAGTCCATGGAGGAGCGGCAGGTCACCATCGACGGGCAGACGTACGAACTGCCCAGTCCCTTCATGGTGGTGGCCACCCAGAACCCGGTCGAGATGGAGGGCACCTACCCGCTGCCCGAGGCCCAGCGCGACCGCTTCATGGCCCGCGTCTCCGTCGGCTATCCCAGCGTGGAGGCCGAATTGCAGATGCTCGACATCCACGGCGGAGTGAGCCCGCTGGAGGACCTGCAGCCGGTGGCGCACGCCCACGAGATCGTGAAGCTGATCGAGGCGGTGCGCACCGTACACGTCTCCGAGCCGGTCCGGCGGTACGCGGTGGAGCTGGTCGCCGCCACCCGCACCCATCCCGACCTCAGACTCGGCGCCTCCCCGCGCGCGACGCTGCACCTGCTGCGCGCGGCGAAGGCGTCCGCGGCCCTCGCCGGCCGGGAGTACGCGCTGCCGGACGACGTCCAGGCGCTCGCCGTCGCCGTTCTCGCACACCGCCTGCTGCCCACCGCGCAGGCCCAGCTGAACCGTCGTACGGCCGAGCAGGTCGTGCAGGAGATCCTCCAGCGCACCGCCGTGCCCGCGGCACCGGGACAGCAGGCACCGGGCTTCGGCGGCCTCGGCCGTGGCGTCCCGGCGTATCCCCAGCAGCCTCCGCGGAGTCTGTGATGAGCACCGGGGGGAGCGGGCAGGCGGAGGCCGGCCGCGGGGAGACGGGCGGCGTCCGTACGGCCCTGGCGGGTCTGACGACCCGTGGCCGTTCCTTCCTGGCGGCCGGGATCGCGGCCGCGATCTGCGCGTACGTCCTGGGCCAGAGCGATCTGCTGCGGGTCGGCCTGCTGCTGGCCGCGCTGCCGCTGATCTGCGCGACCGTGGTGTACCGCACGCGCTACCGGGTGGCCGGCACCCGCCGGCTCGCCCCCGGGCGGGTACCGGCGGGCAGCGAGGCCCGGGTGCATCTGCGGATGGACAACGTCTCCCGGCTGCCCACCGGCCTGCTGATGCTCCAGGACCGGGTGCCGTACGTCCTCGGACCGCGGCCCCGTTTCGTGCTGGACCGGGTGGAGCCGGGCGGTCACCGCGAGGTGTCCTACCGGGTCCGCTCCGACCTGCGCGGCCGGTACCCGCTGGGCCCGCTCCAGCTGCGCCTGACGGACCCCTTCGGGATGTGCGAACTGACCCGCTCCTTCTCGGCGTACGACACCCTGACCGTCATCCCTCGCGTGGAACCGCTCGCCCCGGTCCGCTTCAGCGGCGAGGCCCAGGGGTACGGCGACGGGCGGCAGCGCTCGCTGGCCCTCGCGGGCGAGGACGACGTGATCCCGCGCGGCTACCGCTACGGCGACGATCTGCGCCGGGTGCACTGGCGGTCCACCGCGCGCTACGGCGAGCTGATGGTGCGCCGCGAGGAGCAGCCCCGGCGCTCGCGGTGCACCGTGCTGCTGGACACCCGGGGCGGTGCCTACGAGGGCGCGGGCCCCGACTCGGCCTTCGAGTGGGCCGTCTCCGGTGCCGCCTCGGTGCTGGTGCACATGCTCGAACGGGGCTTTTCGGTACGGCTGCTGACCGACAGCGGCAGCGTGGTGCCCGGCGAGGGCGCCGACGGGTTCGCGGGGACCGGCCAGGAGACCGCGGAGGCGGCCGGGCTGATGATGGACACCCTCGCGGTGATCGACCACTCCGCCGGCACGGGCCTGTCCCGGGCCTACGACGTGCTGCGCGGCGGCAACGAGGGCCTGTTGGTCGCCTTCCTGGGCGATCTGGACGAGGAGCAGGCCGCGACGGTCGCCAAGATGAGCCGCCGCAGCGGCGGTGCGGTCGCCTTCGTGCTGGACCCGGACACCTGGGTGCGCGAGTCGACCGACGTGCCGGGCCCGGACGACCCGCACACCGAGCGGCTGCGCATGCTGCGCGAGGCGGGCTGGACGGCACTGAGCGTGCCGCGCGGCGCCGCGCTGAACGGACTGTGGCAGGGGGCGGACCGGGAGCGCTCCGGTCTGGCCGCCGTGAGCGGGGAGGCGAGGGCATGAGCGGGCGGGCACGACTGGCGCTGTGTGCGGCCGCGGCCACGCTGATGGCCTCCTGCTCGCTGCTGCCCCTGGTGGCCGAGCCGACCTGGCTGCTGCAGCTGGTGCCGCTGGTGGCCGTGCAGACCGGGGTGGGTGCGGCGGCCCGCCGGGTGCCGCTGGGCCGGCCGCTGACCGTGGCGGCGCAGGCGCTGGCCACGCTGGTGCTGCTGACCCTGGTCTTCGCACGGCAGCACGCGGTCATCGGGCTGCTCCCCGGCCCGGACGCCTTCCGGCACTTCGCCGACCTGCTCCAGCAGGGCTCCGACGACGTCAACGAGTACGCGATACCGGCGCCGCTCACCGACGGCATCAAGCTGATGCTGATCGGCGGCGCCCTGCTGATCGGCCTGCTCGTGGACACGCTCGCGGTGACCTTCCGCAGCGCGGCCCCGGCCGGGC
The DNA here is from genome assembly GCF_055572255.1 of Streptomyces sp. NPDC030799. Lineage (NCBI taxonomy): Bacteria > Bacillati > Actinomycetota > Actinomycetes > Kitasatosporales > Streptomycetaceae > Streptomyces > Streptomyces sp. NPDC030799. The sequence continues at coordinate 372,304 of NZ_JBVIDS010000008.1, forward strand.
TGCCGCTGCTCGCGCTGTACTCGGTGGCCGCCGGGCTGTCCCATGGCGGGGCCGACTGGCTGTGGTTCCTGGTGGCGGCGGCCGGCTATCTGATGCTGCTGCTCGCGGAGGGCCGGGACCGGCTGGCCCAGTGGGGCCGGGTCTTCGGCGGCGCTCCCCGTTCTCCGGGCTCCCCCGAGGCCGGCGCGGTGGCCCCGGTGCGCACGGGACGCCGGATCGGCGCGGTCGCGCTGGGTGTGGCCCTGATGGTCCCGCTGGTCCTGCCCGCGATGCAGGGCGGCCTGCTCGACGCCGCCGGCACGGGCGTGGGGGTGGGCAGCGGCCGGGGAACCGGGGGCGGCGCGGTCAACCTGCTGGTGGCGCTGCGCGACAACCTGAACACGGACAACGACCGCCAGGTGCTGTCCCTGAAGACCAGCAGCAACGACACCTCGGGCCTGTATCTGCGGATCGCCTCCCTGGACGACTTCGACGGCACCACCTGGAAGCCGGCCCAGCGGCACGTCGTCGGGGTACCGGACCGCTTCCCCACACCGATCGGCCTCGGCGCGGACGTCAAGCGCAGCACGGTGACGACCATGGTCACGGCGGCGGACTGGTACGCCCAGGACTGGCTGCCGATGCCGTACCCGCCGAGCGGGGTGAAGATCGGCGGACGCTGGCGCTACGAGCCGGTCGGCATGGCCGTGGTCGGCGACCACGGCCAGACCACGCGCGGGGCGGCGTACCAGGTGACCAGCCTGGATGTGCAGCCGACCGCGGCGCAGCTGTCCTCCGCGCCGGAGCCGCCCGCGGTCCTCAAGCGGGAGTACACCCAGGTGCCGACCACGCTGCCGAAGGTGGTCGCGAAGACCGCCAAGGAGATCACGGCGGGCGCGAGGAGCCACTACGAGGAAGCGGTCAAGCTCCAGGACTACTTCGCCGTCACCGGCGGCTTCCAGTACGACACCCAGGTGGAGGTCGGCCGCGGCCCGGGGGCCATCGCGAACTTCCTGAAGAAGAAGGAGGGCTTCTGCGTCCACTTCTCCTTCGCCATGGCGGCGATGGCCCGCACCCTCGGCATCCCGGCCCGGGTCGCGGTGGGCTTCGCGCCGGGCACCCCGCAGGCGGACGGCACCATCGCGGTGAGCCAGAAGGACGCGCACGCCTGGCCCGAGCTGTACTTCGAGGGCGCCGGCTGGACCCGCTTCGAGCCCACCCCGACCCGCGGTACGACGCCGTCGTACACCCAGTCGGACACGCCCGGCACCTCGCTGCCGGACCAGGACCTGCCCTCGCACCACTCGTCCACGGCGCCCTCGGCGGCGCCCTCGGCGAGCGAGAGCTGCACGCCCCAGCTGATCAAGCTGCAGGGCTGCGACACCGCGTCCGCCGCGGCGGCCCCGAGCAGCGGCGGCGCCGGGTCGGGCCCGGGGTGGTATCTGCTGATCGGCCTGGCCGCGCTGGTGGTGCTGGCGGTGCCGTGCTCACCGCTGCTGTGGCGGCTGCGGGTGCGGTCGGTGCGGCTGGGCGGGCACGCCCGGTCCGAGCAGGGCGCGGCGGCGCACACCCTGGCCGCCTGGCAGGAGCTGACCGACAGCGCCTGGGATCACGGCATCCCGCCGGACGAGTCACTGACCCCGCGCAGGGCGGCCGACCGGATCGTCCGGCTCGGGCAGCTGGACCCGGCGGCCGGTGCCGCGGTGCACCGGGTCGCGGACGCGGTGGAGCAGGTGCTGTACGCTCCCCGGCCGCGCCCCGCGGCAGGCGCGGCCGAGGACGTGCGCCGGGTGATCGAGGGGCTGCGCGGCAGGGCCGGCACCGGCGGACGGCTGCGGGCCCTGTTCCTGCCCCGCTCGTCGGTGCGGGTGGTGTGGGCGGTGGCGGCCAGGTGGGCATCGCTCCGGTCACGGGCGGCGGCCAGGCCCCACCTGCGCCGGCCGTCGCAACAGCAGGGCTGAGACGACGTCGAGGGGCGACCACCGGTGGTGGTCGCCCCTCGATCTCGTCTGTCTGCGGGTGTCTGCCGGCGGCGCGGAAACCGCCGTACGGCTACCGGCCCTGTTCGTCCCGGCGGCGCTGCCAGCGCTCCTCGATGCGGTCCATCATGGAGCGCTTCGGCCGCGCCGGGCTGCGAACGGCGCCCGCGGGCTGCTCGCCCGGCTTCGGACCCTTGCGCCAGCCCGTGACGGCGAGTACGGCACAGCCCAGCATGACGAGGAAACCCACCACGCTGACCCAGATCAGCTGCGCGACCATTCCGGCCATGAGGAGCGCGATACCCACGAGGAAGCCTGCGACCGCCTGGTAGACCCGCCGCCGGGTGTACGTGCGCAGCCCGCTTCCCTCAAGCGCCGACGCGAACTTGGGATCTTCGGCGTACAGCGCTCGCTCCATCTGCTCGAGCATGCGCTGCTCGTGCTCCGAGAGCGGCACGGAGTCCTCCTCATCGTGCAGTCGCCGGGGCGACCCGGGGGGTCCCTTCAGGATAGGCAGGGAATCGCCCCCGTGAAACCCGCCCCTCTACGCCAATTGGCCAACCTGAACCGCCATGACCGTCCCGGCTCGCTGAGGCTTCCATTCCCCGGCGGCCGACCCGTCATGCCGGGTGGTGTACCTCGATCATACGGCGCAAACCCCACGATCGGGCGTCTTGTGGCGTACTCCATCCGCTGCCAAGGCCCTGATCAGCGGCGGGTCACGGCAGTCCGCTCAGGCCTGGGGCGCACCCTGCGTCTCACCGAGGACATGCAGCTGGGTGGCGACGGAGTGGAACGCGGGCAGCTCGGCCGCGGCGGCCTCCAGCTTCAGGAGCGCGTCGAGGGCGCCGGGTTCGGTGTCCACGAGGACGCCGGGGACGAGGTCGGCGAAGACCCGTACGCCGTGCACGGCACCGACCTTCAGGCCCGCGCCCTCGACCAGCGCGGTGAGCTGCTCGGCGGTGAACCGGCGGGGCATCGGGTCACCGGTGCCCCAGCGGCCGTCGGGGTCCGTCAGCGCCTGCCGGGCCTCCGTGAAGTGGCCGGCGAGGGCGCGGGCGAGCACGGCGCCGCCGAGGCCGGCGGCGAGCAGGCTGAGGACGCCCTCGGAGCGCAGTGCGGCGACCGCGTTGCGCACGCCCTCGGCCGGGTCGTCGACGTACTCCAGGACGCCATGGCACAGCACGGCGTCATGGCCACCGCGCTCGACCACGTCGAACAGCCCGTGCGCATCGCCCTGGACGCCCCGGACCCGGTCGGCGACACCGGCCTCGGCGGCCCGGCGCTCCAGTGCGAACAGCGCGTTCGGGCTGGGGTCGACCACGGTGACGCGGTGACCGAGCCGGGCTACGGGCACGGCGAAGTTGCCGCTGCCGCCGCCGGTGTCGAGAACGTCCAGCGACTCCCGTCCCGTGGCCTTGACCCGGCGGTCGAGGGCGTCCCGGAGGACCTCCCAGACCACGGCGGTACGGAGAGAGGAGCGGGGGCGGCTCGGGTCCGACACGGCAGTTGACTCCTCGGCAGGGCTCGGAAGGCTTCGGGTGACTCCACCCTATTGCCTCCGGTGCCCTGCCTGGTCACCTCGGCCGGGGACGGCCGGTGGGTCTCGCGCGGCGCTCGCGGCCCCTCGCGCCTCCGGCCGGTGGTCAGCCGGCGTCCGGAAGGTCACCGCGCGCTCTCGGGCCGTCCGGCTCACCGGTGTCCTGACGGGGCTGGGGCAGAACGGGCTGGAGGACGAGCATCCGCTCGACGATGCGCAGGAACATGCCCACGTCCCGTATCAGGTCGTCGGCGTCCCGCCGGCTCGCCGCTCCCTGGATGCCGGCCTCGGCGCGGGCACGGCGGGCGGCGCCGGAGGCGAACAGCGCGCTCCACTCGGTCAGTTCGGGGGCGATCTGGGGCAGCACTTCCCAGGCGCTGCGGATCCGGGCGCGGCGGCGCGGGGAGGTCTCGGGGCGGCCCAGGGCGGCGAGCACCGCGGCGGCGGTGCGCAGGGCGGCGAGGTGGGCCGTCGCATAGCGCTCGTTCGGTGTTTCCAGGACGGTGGCCTCGTCCAGTCCGGCGCGGGCCTGGGCGAGCAGGTCGAGGGCGGCGGGCGGGGCCGTGGCCCGGCGGAGCACGGGGTGCACGTCGCTCGCCGGGCCGGTCAGTGAGGGGGCAGGGCCGGTGGCGCGGCGCCGGCGGGCGGCGGCTGCGGACGGGCTGGCCATGACGAACCTCCTGTCGTCTGGGTGACGGCACGAATGCCGTATGTGCCCATCGTGAGGTATGGCACTGACAATCCGTTCTGACCTGGGGCTTTGCCTCGATCACAGATTCGGGCGTATTTTTGCACTGACCAGTCAGTTCAAAAACAAGGCAGGGGGGCTTGTGGACGGCATGCACGTCCGGGCCGAGGGCCTCGGGCTCAAAGGGCCGCGAGGGTGGGCCTTCCGAGGCATCACCCTCGACGCGGGACCCGGCTCACTCATCGCGATCGAGGGACCGTCCGGCTCCGGCCGCACCTGTCTGCTGCTCGCGCTCACCGGACGGATGAAGCCCACCGAGGGAGTGGCCACCGTCGGCGGATTCAAACTCCCCCGGCACATGGCCGGGTTGCGCCGCGTCAGCGCGGTCGCCAACGTGGCCGGGGTGACGGACCTGGAGCCGGCCCTGACCGTCGGCGAGCACCTGCGCGAACGGGCCCTGCTGCAGAGCCGCTTCGGCGACTCCCTGCGCGACCTGCTGCGCCCCCGCCCCCAGCGCACGCACGAGGCACGGCTGCGCGTCGACGCGGCCCTGGCCGCCGCCGGACTCGATCTCGAAACGCTGCCCAAGGGCTCCCGGACGGCCGTGCGTGACCTGGAGCGACCGCAGGAACTGCGCCTGTCCCTCGCGCTGGCCCTGCTGGGGCGGCCCGGACTGCTCGGCGTCGACGACATCGGCATGAAGCTCTCGGACGGCGAGCGCGCCGAACTGTGGGACGTGCTGCGGTCCCTCACGCGCGCGGGGACGACGGTGGCGGTCGTGTGCCGCACCGCCCCCGGTGACTGCGTCGTCGTACGGACGGGACCCGCGGACACCGAGGCGGAGGCCGGCCGGAGCGGCGAGACGCAGGGCCGGACGGACGGTGAGACGGACAGCCGGACCGACGGCGAGACGGACGCCCGCAAGAGCGGCGGGAACAGCGACCCGAAGGAGGACGTCGATGCGCTCGCCTAGGCTGGCCGCGCTTGAGCTGAGGCGCTTCGGGCGCGGGAGGCTGCCGCGCGCCGCCCTCGTCGCCCTGCTCGTGCTGCCCCTGCTCTACGGCGCCCTGTACCTGTGGTCCTTCTGGGACCCGTACGGCCGTCTGGACCGCATCCCGGTGGCCCTGGTGAACGACGACAAGGGCGCCACGGCGGGCGGGAAGAAGATCACCGCCGGTGACGACATCGTCGACGGGCTGCGCGACAGCCGCACCTTCGCATGGCACCAGGTGAGCGACGAGGAGGCCCGCCGGGGCGTCGAGGACGGCACGTACTACCTGTCGCTGACCCTGCCGGCCGACCTCAGCCGGCGGATCGCCTCCAGTTCCGGCGACTCCCCGCAGACCGGCGCCCTTCAGGTGCGCACCAACGACGCGAACAACTACATCGTCGGCCAGATCTCGCGCAGCGTCTTCAACGAGGTCCGCTCGGCCGCCTCCACGAAGACCTCGCGCACCTTCCTGGACAAGATCTTCGTCTCCTTCTCCGACATCCACGACAAGACCGTCACGGCCGCCGAGGGCGCCGACAAGCTGAACACCGGTATCGGAAAGGCGGAGAAGGGCTCCAAGGACCTCGCCGACGGGCTGAAGGACGCCAAGAGCGGCAGCGGCAAGCTGGCCACGGGCCTGAAGAAGCTCAACACGGGCGCCGGTGACCTGCAGGACGGTTCGCGGCAGGTCGCCGACGGCACGAAGGCACTCGCCGACAAGGTCAACGGTGTCTACGGCACGGCCGGCCCCTTCCTGAAGGACAACGAGAAGACCATCGGGGACACCGCCCGCCTGGTCTCCGACTCGGCCAAGACCGTCAAGGACAACCTCGACGTCCTGGTGAAACACGCCCCGGGCGCCGCGAAGCTCGCCCACGCGAACGCCGACATCCTGGACGCGATCTACAAGGCGCGCTGCGAGACCGCCGCGATACCCGACCCGAACTGCGCCGACCTCAAGCGGGCCAGGACGGCCACCGCCGAGGTGGCCACCGTCGCGGACGACCTCAACACACTCGTCGCCGACCAGGACGGCGACCTCAAGACGATGCGGGACAACCTCGGCACCCTCCAGAAGCAGGCCACGGCACTCGAACAGCGCGCGCCCCATCTGTACGAGGACGTCGACGACGCCGTCACGAAGATCAACGAGCTGAACACCGGCGCACAGAAGGTCGCCGCCGGCGCCAAGAAGCTGCACACCGGCCTCGGCACCGCCCAGACCGGCGCGACCACGCTGGACAAGGGCATCGGCACGGCCGCCTCGGGCGCGCAGACCCTGAACGGCGGCTTGTACAAGCTGTCCGACGGCTCGGACAGGCTCGCCGGCGGACTGCACGACGGCGCCGGGAAGATCCCGGACTACGACAAGAAGGACCGCGACCAGCGCACCGGCGTGATGGCCGACCCGGTCCAGCTGGCCTCCCACGACCTGCACAAGGCACCGAACTACGGCACCGGCTTCGCCCCGTACTTCATCCCGCTGTCGCTGTGGGTGGGCGCGATGGTCGCCTACATGCTGATCCCGCCGCTCAACCAGCGTGCCCTGGCGGCCGGTTCGCCGGCCTGGCGGATCGCGCTCGCGGGCTGGCTGCCGGTGGCCGCGGTGGGCGTGCTCCAGGTGGTGGCCCTGATGGCCGTACTGCACTGGGCGATCGGTCTGCAGATGCTGCGCGCGGCGGGCACGATCGGCTTCCTGTGCCTGGTCACGGGGTGCTTCGCGGCGATCGTGCAGTGGCTGAACGCCCGCTTCGGCGCGGCCGGCCGGATCCTGGTACTCGCGCTGCTGATGCTCCAGCTGACCTCGGCGGGCGGCACCTATCCGGTGCAGACCAGCCCGCGCTTCTTCAACGCGATCCACCCGTTCCTGCCGATGAGCTACATCGTGGAGGCGCTGCGCCGGCTGATCACGGGCGGCGGGCTCGGCCCGGTGTGGCAGGCGTGCGGTGTGCTCGCCGCGTTCACCGCGGGCGCGCTCGCGCTGACCGCCCTCGCGGCCCGGCAGCGCCAGGTGTGGACGCTGGACCGGCTGCACCCCGAGCTGAGTCTGTGATCGGCAAGCGGCCACCGCACGCGCGCGTACCTGTGAGAATCAGGGCCATGGAAAGCAGCAGCGCCAGGTCAGGCGGCAGCACGCGCCGCGAGGCCACCCGGCAGAAGCTCTACGAGGCGGCCGTCACGCTCATCGCCGAGCAGGGCTTCTCCGCCACCACGGTGGACGAGATCGCGGAGCGGGCCGGGGTCGCGAAAGGCACGGTCTACTACAACTTCGCGAGCAAGTCGGTCCTCTTCGAGGAGCTGCTGCGGCACGGTGTGGGCCTGCTCACCGCCTCCCTGAAGGAGGCGGCCGAGCAGACCGCGGCCGAGGGCGGCAGCAAGGTGGACGCGCTGGACGCGATGGTCCGCGCGGGCCTGGTCTTCATCGATCGCTACCCGGCCTTCACCCAGCTGTACGTGGCCGAGCTGTGGCGCACCAACCGGGCCTGGCAGTCCACGCTGATGGTGGTCCGGCAGGAGGCCGTCGCGGTCGTCGAGGGCGTGCTGCGCGAAGGCGTGGCGGCCGGCGAGTTCAGCGACGAGATCGACGTGCAGCTGACGGCGGCCGCGCTGGTCGGCATGGTCCTGGTGGCCGCGCTGGACTGGAAGTCCTTCCAGCCGGAGCGCTCGCTGGACGACGTCCACTCCGCCCTGTCCCGGCTGCTCCAGGGCCGCGTGAGCGGCAAGGGCTGAACACACGAGGAAGGCGCCGGTCCGCTGCCGGACCGGCGCCTTCGCACTCCCCGTACTCCCCCGTACGGTCTTCCCCCGATGGTCCCCCGTGGGTGGTCGTCCCCGGGTCCCCCGACTCGCTTCCGCCGACGGATCGGCGGAAGGAGCGGCCAGGTGGCGAGCCCCGTTCCGCCGCCCCGTGCCGGCGGTGCCGGGCCGCGCCCCTTGCCGTGCCTCCACTCTGCCGTTCGCCCAGGTCGCGGCCCATCCGCGCACATACTCATCTCGCGGCCTGAGTACGCATACTCAGACACCCGCACGCGACCCCACGCCCGCGGACCGGATTGTCAGTGGCGGTCGATAAAGTCGCAGGCATGGCACGGATTGCGGTGATCGGCGCCGGGATGGGCGCGATGGCGGCCGCTGCCCGGCTGGCCGTCGCGGGCCACCGGGTGGCGGTGTACGAGCGTACGGAGACGTACGGCGGCGCGGTGCGCCGGTTCGAGCGGGACGGGTTCGCCTTCGACACCGGCCCGGGACTGCTCACCCTGCCGGCCGTGTACCGCGACCTGTTCGTCAAGACCGGCAAGGAGCCGCTGGAGGACTGCGTCGAGCTGGTCCAGGTCGATCCGTCCGCGCGGCATGTCTTCGCGGACGGCACCGAGGTGTCGCTGCCGAACGCCTCGCGCGCGGGTGTGGTCGCGGCCCTGGACGAGGCGCTGGGTGCGGGCGCGGGCGAGCGCTGGGGGGCGTTCCTGGTGCGGGCCCGGGAGGCCTGGGACCGCACGCGCAGGCCGCTGCTGGAGGAGCCGCTGTGGCCGAACTGGCAGGTGCTGGCCGAGAAGGAGCCGTATCCGGCCGTCCCGCACCGGCGCCTGCTGCGCACGCGGTACGCGCGCACGCTGTCCGAGATCGGCTCCCTCGAACTGTGCGACGAGCGTCTGGCGGCTCTGCTGGAGAGCTCCGCCCTCGCCTACGGCCTCGATCCGCGGACCGTTCCGGCGAGCGCGGCCGTGCTGCCCTACATGGAGCACGCCTTCGGCACCTGGTATGTGCGCGGCGGCATCCGAGAGTTGGCGCGCGCGGTGTACGAGCGGTGCGTGCAGCGGCGGGTCGAGTTCGTCTTCGGGGCGGAGGTCGTACGGATCCTGGAGAAGGAAGGCCGTGCGGCGGGCCTGGAGTTGAGGGACGGGACGGTGGCCGAGGCGGACTTCGTGGTGGCCGGTGTCGCCCCGGACGCCCCCGGCCGGACGGTCACGGGCGCGGTCCGGCGCGCTGAGGGCGCGGTCGCGCCGCAGCGCGGGATGCCGAGTCGGCTGACCGTGCTGCTGGCGCTGCGCGGCGGGCGGCCCGAGGGTGCTGCCCACCGGACCGTGGTGCACGCGGAGGACCCGGAGAGCGAGCGGAAGCTGCTGTTCGGCAGCCCCGGGGGGATGGCGGCGCGCCCGACGGTCACGGTCCTGCGGCCCGGCGACCCGGCGCTGGTCCCGGACGCCACCCATGAGTCGGTCGTGCTGTTCTCGGCGGTCCCCGCCCGGACTCAGGGACGGGGCGGGACCGAGCGGCAGGTCTTCGACGACCACGCCGAGGACATGATCACGGCGGCGGAGCGGGCCGTGCCCGGTCTGCGGGACCGCATCCTCTGGAAGGAGGTGCGCACCCCTGCCGCCGTCGAGGAGGCCACGGGCGCGGCGGGCGGCGCGATACCGGCCCCGGCGCTCGCGGCCGGCGCCGGACGCCTGCTGCACCCGGGCAACAGCACCGACCTGGCCGGCCTCTTCACCGTCGGCGGCTGGTCGCACCCCGGCGGCGGACTGCCGCACGCGGGCATGTCCGGTGCGCTGGTGGCGGGTCTGATCGTGGAGGGGCCGGAGTTCCGCGGCTCCCAGTGAGCGGGCTCAGGTCTCAGAAACGGTACTGCTCGTCGTACCCGGCGCCGGGCTGCGGCTGCTGTGCATGGCCGTGTCCCTGGTACGGGTAGGGCTGCTCCTGCGGAAGTTCACCGCCGTAGGTCTCGTCGGTGCGCTGCTGCGGCACCCACGCGCCGCCCCCCGGGGTCTCGCCGTAGCCGCCGGCGTACGGATCCTGGGTGTAGCCCTGCTGGCCGTACTGCCCGGAGTAGCCGGTGTCGTACGAAGCGCCGTAGGGCTGGCTGCCGATGTACGGGTCGGAGTAGTTGGCGTAGGCCTGCTGTCCACCGGTGTCATAGCCGTAGCCCTGCTGGCCGTAGCCCGAGTAGTCGTAGGCGTAGCTCTGCTGCTCGGTGCCCTGGGCCTGGGTGGCGCCGGCGTAGGCGGTGTCGCCGTAGACGCCGTAGGAGCCGGTGTCCTCGGGCAGGGGCTGCGGCTCGTAGACGGCGGTGGTCTCGGCGGCGGTGGGGTCCCCGGGACGGGCGGCCGGGGTGAAGACGTCGTCGCGGTAGTCGTCGTCGTAGTCGCCGTGGCCCTGCGAGGGGACGGCCCGGCCGGGATCCCGGTCGTCGTCCGGGCCACCGGGCTCCAGGCCGGCGCCCTCCGGGTCGTACCGGTCCGCCTTGCCGCGGCGGCGCTTGCTGGCGCCGCCGGTCTCGGCCTCCGGGCGTTTGACCGCCCAGCCCGCGGCGAAGCCACGGCGGAAGGAGACCGTGACGAAGGTCTGGCCGACCGCGAAGGCGATGGCACCGACGCCGATCACGATCACGGACGGCATCAGCACGCCGACGACGACACCGAGGAAACCGGCGAACGCGAGGAGCCGCCAGCGCAGGCGTGCCTTGTACTGCAGCAGCACCTCGCCCAGCAGCCACAGTGCGACGACGCCGAACGCGATGTAGAGGACCGTCCAGCCCATGTACGCCCCTCTCCCAGTGACCGCTACGCAGTGTGTCGTATCGCGGTGCGGCCGGTCTAGGCCTGCGGGGGGTGGTGCAGGCCCAGGTTCTCGTAGATTTCCAGGGTCGCCGTGGAGTTGTTCAGCGTGATGAAGTGCAGTCCGGGCACTCCCTCGGCGAGCAGCCGAGCGCAGAACTCCGTGGCGAAGTCGATACCGATGGAGCGTACCGCCGCCGGATCGTCCTTCGCTGTGAGGATCCGCTCTTTCAGGGCGTCCGGGAAGACGGCGTTGCTGAGTCTGGGCAACCGTTCCAGCATCTTCACGCTGGTGACCGGCAGGACCTCGGGGATCACCGGGGTGTCACAGCCCGCGGCCGCCACCCGGTCGCGCAGCCTCAGATACGACTCCGGCCGGAAGAACATCTGTGTGATGGCGTAGTCGGCGCCCGCACGGCACTTGTCCACGAAGCGGGCGACGTCGGTGTCCCAGTCCGTGGAGCGGGGGTGCATCTCCGGGAACGCGGCGACGCCCACGCAGAAGTCGCCCGACTCCTTGATGAGCCGGACGAGTTCGGCGGCGTAGGTCAGGCCCCGCGGGTGCGGGATCCACTCGCCCATCGGGTCGCCGGGCGGGTCGCCGCGCACGGCGAGCATGTTGCGGATCCCGGCGTCCGCGTACTGGCCGATGATGTTGCGCAACTCGGCGATGGAGTGGTCGACCGCGGTGAGGTGGGCGACCGGGGTGAGCGTGGTGTCGGCGACGATCTGCTGGGTCTCCTTGACCGTGCCGGCGCGGGTGGAACCGCCGGCGCCGTAGGTCACGGAGACGAAGTCGGGCGCGACCGCCTCGACCCGCCGGAGCGCGCTCCACAGGTTCCGCTCGCCCTTCGGGGTTTTCGGTGCCGAGAACTCGAACGAGTACGTCGTCTTGCCGGTGGCGAGGATCTCGCGCACGGTGCGTGCGCGATCAGTCCTGGTGGATGCGGTTCCGAGGGCCATACGTGGCAGGTTAGCCAGGGCTCGGCGCTCCCCCAACCGAATGCCGGAAATTTGCCCGAATTGCCGCTCCCCTGTCCACTCCTTGGACAGAAATGTGGACAGGGACGGTGCACAGGCCGGTGCACAGCAGGCTCCGCTAGGCCTGCCGCAGCCGCTTCGCGAACTCCGCCGCGGCCGCCCCGGGGTCGTCGGCCTCGGTGATCGCGCGGACGACGACCACCCGGCGGGCGCCCGCGTCCAGCACCTGGTCGAGGTTGGACAGGTCGATGCCGCCGATCGCGAACCAGGGGCGTTCGGTGCCCAGGCCGGCGGTGTACCGGACCAGGTCGAGGCCCGGAGCGTGGCGGCCGGGCTTGGTCGGTGTGGGCCAGCAGGGGCCGGTGCAGAAGTAGTCCACGCCGTCCTGCACGGCGGCCGCGGCGGCCTCGGACTCGGCGTGCGTGGAGCGGCCGATCAGCACCTCGTCGCCGAGGACGGCGCGGGCCGCGGGGACCGGCAGGTCGCCCTGGCCGAGGTGCAGCACATCGGCGCGGGCGGCGTGCGCGACGTCCGCGCGGTCGTTCACCGCGAGGAGCTTGCCGTGCCGGGCGCAGGCGTCCGCGAAGACCTTCAGGTGCTGCAGCTCCTCGGCGGCCTCCAGGCCCTTGTCGCGCAGCTGGACGATGTCGACACCGCCGGCCAGGACCGCGTCCAGGAACTCGGGCAGGTCGCCCTGGCGCGTGCGCGCGTCCGTGCAGAGGTACAGACGGGCGTCGGCGAGCGCGGCGCGTGCGGTGTCGGACATACGTGGTCCCCCCTGATGGGTGTGCGGGCGGCCGGCGCGGGTGGCGTACGGCCATGAGGGCCGGCACGCCACCGCGCGCGCTGCGGGTCGGCTCAGACGGCGAGCGCCTGGGCCCGGCGCTTCACCTCCGTGCCGCGATTCTCGCTCAGGGCCTGCGCGGGGGTGCCGGGCAGGGTCGGGTCGGGGGTGAAGAGCCACTCGATCATCTCTTCGACCGTGAAGCCGTCGTCCCGCAGGAGCGTCAGGGTGCCGGACAGGCCCTTGACGACCTTGTCCCCGTCGATGAAGGCGGCGGGGACGTGCAGCGCGCGGTTCTCACCTCGGCGTACGGCGATGAGCTGGCCCTCCTTGACCAGCTGCCGCACGCGCGTCACCTCGACGCCGAGCTGTTCGGCGATGTCGGGGAGGGTGAGCCAGGCGGGGACGAGAGCATCGATCTTTGCGTCAATCTCGGTCACGGCACCAAGGGTAGGCGCTCCGCCGGACTGGCCGCGATCTGCTCCGCCGGTGCCGCGACGGGTCGTCCTTCGGCTGCGGCACGTCGGGGTGGCTCGCGCCCACGCGGCAACGCCGCACATCACTGGGCCCGCGCCCCTCACGGGGCGCTGTCACCAGGGCGCTGTTCAGTCAGCGGTTGCATCCTTCAGGGGCTTTCCCTGATCGGCCAGTGCCTGCGCGTCCATGGTCCGGCCCGCCTCGATCAGCCTGCGGCCCTGCGCCAGATCACGCGGTCGGCCCACGGCCAGCAGGGCTACCAGGCGGTCCTCGCGCAGCCAGCACACCGACCAGGCGGGGCCCTCGGGGTCGCCGCGCCACACCATGCGGTCGGCCGCGGCGTGGTGGCCGGCGTACTGCACGAAGCGGCCGAACTGCTCGGACCAGAAGTACGGGACCGGGTCGTAGACCGCCGGGGTCTCGCCGAGGATGTTCGCGGCGACCGTGCGGGGGCCCTGCAGGGCGTTGTCCCAGTGGTGGACGAGCAGCCGTTCGCCGTAGCGGGCAGAGGGGAAGGAGGCGCAGTCGCCGACGGCGTACACGTCCTGCACGGAGGTGCGCAGCCGGTCGTCGGCGAGGACGTCCCCGTGCGGGCCCAGTTCGATGCCGGAACCGGCAAGCCAGATGGTGGCGGGGCGGGCGCCGATGCCGACGACGACGGCGCCCGCGGGCAGCCGGGTGCCGTCGGCGAGCACAACCGCGCCGGCCTCGACGCGCTCCACGCGCGCGTGCGTGCGCAGTTCGGCGCCGGCGTCGGCGTACCAGGCGGCCATCGGGGCGGCGACCTCGGCGGGCAGGGCGCCGGCGAGCGGGCGGTCGGCTGCCTCCACGACGGTCACCGCGCAGCCGGCCTCGCGGGCGGCCGTGGCGAACTCGGCGCCGATCCAGCCGGCGCCGACGACCACGATCTCGTGCTGCCGGGCGAGCACCGGCCGCAGCCGTTCGGCATCGTCCAGGGTGCGCAGCAGGTGCACGCCGGGGACGCCCTCGGTGCCGGGCAGGCTGATCGGTTCGGCACCGGTGGCGAGGACCAGGACGTCGTACGGCACCGGGCCCTGCTCGGTGTCCAGCTCGTGTGCGGCGGGGCGCACGCCCAGTACCTCGCAGCCGAGCCGCAGCTCGACGCCGAGCGACTCGAAGTCCACGTCGAAGGCGGAGTCCTCGGCCTTGCCGAGCAGTACGGCCTTGGACAGCGGCGGCCGGTCGTACGGCTGGTGGGGTTCGGCGCCGATGAGGGTGACGGTGCCCTTGAAGCCCTGTTCGCGCAGGGCGACCGCGGTCTGCACCCCGGCCATGCCGGCGCCGACGACGACCACGCGCCGCCCCTGTGACGTGCCCTCTTGTGCTGTCTGCTGGCTCACCTGATCACCATAGACAGTGACGCAGCGTCAGTCAGCGGGCGTGCTCGGTGACCTGTTCCACAACACTCGTGCCGGAGCCCGCCCGCGACTCCCACTCCCAGGTCTCCTCCAGGCGTACCCGCCCGTCCGGCAGCTCGACGACCGTGGACACACAGTGCCCCGAGGCGGTCGTGCCGTCGGTCCTCAGCTGGACATAGCGGAAGTCCAGCCGGTCGCCCTCCCGGGTGCCGACCAGATGGCCGCGTACCACGTCGCCGCCCGCGTACTCGGCCCAGATCTCGCCAGCCTTCTCGTGGTAGGCGAACCGGGTGCGGGAGCCCACCTGACCTGGGGCTTGGTCCGCCACGGGGGCGAGGATCAGTCCGTCGAGCGACCGGGGCACGGGCAGGGGCTCCCTTACGGGTGACGAGCGGGGCGGGCTAGGGTGGCCACCGTACAAGCACTCGCGGGAGCCCGGACGCACCGGGCTGAGAGGGAGGCTGGCGGCCTCCGACCGTACGAACCTGATCCGGGTCATGCCGGCGAAGGGAGGGGCTGGACGCCCATGTCGTCACGTACGTCCGACACGTCCGACGTCCTCGTCATCGGGGGCGGCATCATCGGCCTGGTCACGGCCTGGCGCGCGGCGCAGCGCGGGCTCGCCACGGCCGTGGCGGACCCCGAGCCCGGCGGCGGGGCCGCGCGGGTCGCGGCGGGGATGCTGGCCGCGGTCACCGAACTGCACTACGGCGAGGAGACGTTGCTCGCCCTGAATCTGGAATCGGCCCGCCGCTACCCGGACTTCGCGGCCGAGCTGACCGAGCTGACCGGCCACGACCTCGGCTACCGCCGCTGCGGCACCCTCCAGGTCGCGCTCGACGCCGACGACCGCGCACATCTGCGGGAACTGCACGCCCTGCAGCGGCGCTGCGGCCTGGAGTCCGAGTGGCTGTCCGGGCGGGACTGCCGGCGTCTGGAGCCGATGCTGGCGCCCGGGGTGCGCGGCGGCCTGCGGGTCGACGGCGACCACCAGATCGACCCGCGCCGGCTCGCGGCGGCCCTGGTGACCGCGTGCGAGCGGGCCGGGGTGGTGTTCCACCGGGCGTGGGCGGAACGGCTGGACGTCGTACGGGACCGGGCCGCCGGGGTCACGCTCGCGGACGGCACCGGGCTGCGCGCCGGCCAGGTCGTCCTCGCGGCCGGGAGCATGAGCGGACGGCTCGCGGGCGTGCCCGAGGCGCTGCTGCCGCCGGTGCGGCCGGTGAAGGGCCAGGTGCTGCGGCTGACGGTGCCGCGCCGGTACGCGCCGTTCCTCAGCCGCACCGTACGGGCCGTCGTCCGCGGCAGCCAGGTCTATCTGGTGCCCCGCGAGAACGGCGAACTCGTCGTCGGTGCCACCAGCGAGGAGCTGGGCTGGGACACGACCGTCACCGCGGGCGGGGTGTACGAGCTGCTGCGCGACGCCCATGAGCTGGTGCCGGGCATCACCGAACTGCCGCTCACCGAGACCCGGGCCGGGCTGCGCCCCGGCTCCCCCGACAACGCGCCGCTGCTCGGCCCGTCCGGGCTCGACGGGCTGCTGCTGGCCACCGGGCACTACCGCAACGGGGTGCTGCTCACACCGGTCACCGGCGATGTACTGGCCCAGCTGCTGACCGGCGGTCAACTTCCGGAAGTGGCCCGTCCGTTCACGCCCCAGCGCTTCGGCGCCGCCGTCCTCATGGAGCAGCCCGCATGACCATCTCCGTCACCCTTTCCATCTCCGTCAACGGAGAGCGCCGGGAGATCGTCCCGGGTACCGCTCTCGACACCGTCGTACGGTCGCTGGTCGCGGCGCCCTCCGGAGTGGCCGCCGCCGTCAACGAGACCGTCGTCCCGCGCGCGCAGTGGGCGGCCACGGCGCTGGCCGAGGGCGATCGCGTCGAAGTCCTCACCGCGGTCCAGGGAGGCTGAGCCATGGCCGACGATCCTCTGGTCCTCGGGGGTACGGCGTTCTCGTCGCGGCTGATCATGGGCACGGGCGGTGCGCCCAGCCTGGAGGTGCTGGAGCGGGCGCTGGCCGCCTCCGGCACCGAGCTGACGACGGTCGCGATGCGGCGGGTGGACCCGTCCGTGCACGGCTCGGTGCTGTCGGTGCTGGAGAAGCTGGGCATCCGGGTGCTGCCGAACACGGCGGGCTGTTTCACCGCGGGCGAGGCCGTGCTGACCGCGCGGCTGGCGCGGGAGGCACTGGGCACGGACCTGGTCAAGCTGGAGGTCATCGCCGACGAGCGGACGCTGCTGCCGGATCCGGTGGAACTGCTGGAGGCGGCGGAGACGCTGGTCGACGACGGGTTCACGGTGCTGCCATACACCAATGACGATCCTGTGCTGGCACGGAAGCTGGAGGACGTCGGGTGTGCGGCGGTGATGCCGCTGGGGTCGCCGATCGGGTCCGGGCTCGGGATCCGCAACCCCCACAACTTCCAGCTGATCGTCGAGCACGCGCGGGTGCCGGTGATTCTGGACGCGGGAGCGGGCACGGCCTCGGACGCCGCGCTGGCCATGGAGCTGGGCTGTGCCGGGGTGATGCTGGCCTCGGCGGTGACGCGGGCGCAGGAGCCGGAGCTGATGGCCGCCGCGATGCGGCATGCGGTGGAGGGCGGCCGGCTGGCCCGGCTGGCCGGGCGGATTCCGCGCAGGCACTTCGCGGAGGCCTCCTCCCCGGCCGAGGGGCGCGCCCACCTCGATCCCGAGCGCCCGGCCTTCTGATCGCGGGCGAGTCACAGCTGTGCTGCATTCCGTCCCCGGAACAGCACAGCGTGCGGCACTGTCGGTCGGCCCTCGTAGACTCCCCTGCGTGGATACGACCCTTCAGGACCCCCTCGTCGGGCAGGTGCTCGACGGCCGTTATCGCGTCGACGCACGGATCGCGGTCGGCGGGATGGCCACGGTCTACCGGGCCCTGGACATCCGTCTGGACCGCGTTCTCGCGCTGAAGGTGATGCACCCGACGCTCGCGTCGGACGGTTCGTTCGTGGAGCGGTTCATCCGGGAGGCCAAGTCCGTCGCGCGGCTGGCGCACCCGAATGTGGTGCAGGTCTTCGACCAGGGGACCGACGGGTCGTACGTGTACCTGGCGATGGAGTACGTCGCCGGGTGCACCCTGCGGGACGTGCTGCGCGAACGGGGCGCACTGCAGCCGCGGGCCGCGCTGGACATCCTGGAGCCGGTGCTGGCCGCGCTGGGTGCCGCGCACCGGGCCGGGTTCGTGCACCGGGACATGAAACCCGAGAACGTGCTGATAGGGGATGACGGCCGGGTCAAGGTCGCCGACTTCGGGCTGGTGCGGTCCGTGGACACGGTGACCAGCACGACCGGCGCCGTCCTCGGGACCGTGTCGTATCTCGCGCCCGAGCAGATCGAACAGGGCACCGCCGATCCCCGGGTCGACGTCTACGCCTGCGGTGTCGTGCTGTACGAGATGCTGACCGGCGGCAAGCCGCACTCCGGGGACTCCCCCGCGCAGGTGCTCTACAAGCACATCCACGAGGACGTGCCGCCGCCCTCGGCGCTGGTGCCGGGCCTGCCGTACGAGCTGGACGAGCTGGTCGCGTCGGCGACCGCGCGCACCCCGGACATCCGGCCGTACGACGCCGTGGCGCTGCTCGCCCAGCTGCGCGAGGCACGCCTCGGCCTGAGCGCCGAGCAGTTGGACGCGGTGCCGCCGCAGGCGCTCACCGCGGAGCACGACAACGCCGAGGACCGTACGAGCGTGATCCCGCGCTCGCTGACCGTGCCGCGGCCGTTGCCCGTCAACGAGGACGGGCCGGCCGGGAGTGCCGTCCAGCACACCAGCCGGCTGCAGGCGCCACCGCCGGCGCCCCGGCGGCCGAGGCGTCTGGTGCTGACGATCGTCGCCGCCGTGCTGGTGGTGTTCGGCGTGGGCGCCGGCGTCTGGTATATCAACTCCGGCCAGTTCACGAAGGTCCCGCCGCTGCTGTCGAAGACCGAGGCGCAGGCGCGGGACCGGCTGGAGGCGGCCGGGCTGGAGGTCGGACAGGTCAAGCGCGCGTACAACGACACCGTCCAGCGGGGCACGGTCATAGGCACCGACCCGGCGCCCGGCGCCCGGATCCGCGATCACGACGCGGTGACGCTGACCATCTCGCTGGGCCCCGAGACGGTGAACGTGCCGGATGTCGCGGGCCGCCCGCTGGCCGAGGCGCGGGCGCGGCTGAAGGCGGACGGGCTGGAGCCGGGCATGGTGACCCGGGAGTTCAGCGAGAGCGTCGCCAAGGGCTCGGTGATCGCCACGACGCCGAAGGCGGGCACCAAACGGCACGCCGGCTCGGCGATCGCGCTGACCGTCAGCAAGGGCAGCCCGATCGACGTGCCGGACGTCACCGGTGACGACCTGGACGAGGCCAAGCAGGAGCTGACGGACGCCGGCCTGAAGGTGGTGATCGCCCCGCAGCAGGTCAACTCCGACGTCGACAAGGGCAAGGTGGCCCGGCAGAGCCCGGGCGACGGCAGCCCGGCCGCCGAGGGCGACACGGTGACGCTGACGCTGTCCAAGGGGCCGCAGATGGTCG
This sequence comes from Streptomyces sp. NPDC030799, assembly GCF_055572255.1. Lineage (NCBI taxonomy): Bacteria > Bacillati > Actinomycetota > Actinomycetes > Kitasatosporales > Streptomycetaceae > Streptomyces > Streptomyces sp. NPDC030799. The sequence goes on from NZ_JBVIDS010000008.1 coordinate 391,192, forward strand.
AGGTGCCGGACGTGGTCGGCGACAGCGTGGACGACGCCCACAAGGCGCTGGAGGGCGCGGGCTTCACGGTGGACGAGGACCGCGGGCTGCTCGGTCTGTTCGGTGACACCGTGAAGAAGCAGTCGGTGGAGGGCGGCGACACGGCTCCCAAGGGGTCGACCATCACCATCACCATCCGGTGACGGGGGTCACCGCAGGCCGTGGTCCGGCGGCCGTGGCGGGCATGACACCCTGAACGGGTGAGTCCCGTTCAGCCCCCGCCCGTCCCCTCGCCCCTTCCGCGCAACCCCGTCGGCGGTCATGTCCCCGTGGCCGGCGGTCTGCACTCCGTGGGGCTGTCGTACGCCCGTGAGCTGCGTGCGGAGACCGTGCAGGTCTTCGTGGCCAATCCGCGAGGCTGGGCCACACCCGCCGGGAACCCGCGGCAGGACGAGGCGTTCCGGCAGGAGTGTGCCGAGCGGTCCGTCCCGGCGTACGTGCACGCCCCGTACCTGATCAACTTCGGCTCGCACACCGAGGCGACCGTGGAGCGGTCGGTGGAGTCGCTCAGGCACTCGCTGCGGCGCGGGCGGGAGATCGGCGCGCTGGGTGTGGTCGTGCACACCGGGAGCGCCACCGGCGGGCGGGCCCGGGACGTGGCGCTGAAGCAGGTGCGCGAGCACATGCTGCCGCTGCTGGACGAGCTGACCCACGACGACGATCCGTTCCTGCTGCTGGAGTCGACCGCTGGACAGGGCGCCTCACTGTGCTCCCGCACCTGGGACTTCGGCCCGTACTTCGAGGCACTGGACGCCCATCCGAAGCTGGGCGTGTGCCTGGACACCTGCCACATCTTCGCCGCGGGGCACGACCTGACCGGCCCGAGCGGCATGCACCGGACGCTCGACCTGCTGGTCGGCACCGTCGGCGAGGGCCGGCTGAAGCTGATCCATGCGAACGACTCCAAGGACGTGGCCGGCGCGCACAAGGACCGGCACGAGAACATCGGCGCCGGCCACATCGGCGAGGACCCCTTCCGCGCCCTGATGACCCACCCGGCGACCGCGGGCGTCCCGCTGATCATCGAGACGCCGGGCGGTAAGGAGGGGCACGCGGCGGACGTGGAGCGGCTGAAGAAGCTCAGGGACGGCTGAGGCCGGTCAGAGTTCCGGGCCCTCGCCCGGTGCCTCCTGGTAGGAGTAGCGCTGCTCCTTCCAGGGATCGCCGATGTTGTGGTAGCCGCGCTCCTCCCAGAAGCCGCGGCGGTCGGCGGTCATGTACTCCACGCCGCGGACCCACTTGGGGCCCTTCCAGGCGTACAGGTGGGGCACGATCAGCCGGACCGGGAAGCCGTGCTCGGCGGTGAGCAGCTCGCCGTCCTTGTGGGTGGCGAAGATGGTGCGCTCGGACGTGAAGTCCGACAGGCGGAGGTTCGAGCTGAAGCCGTACTCCGCCCACACCATCACGTGGGTGACGTCGGGCGCCGGCGGGGCCAGCTCCAGGAGGGTGCGGGCGGGGATGCCGCCCCACTCCGCGCCGGTCATGCTGAACTTCGTCACGCAGTGCAGATCGGCCACCACGGTGGTGTACGGCAGGGCCGTGAACTCCTCGTGGTTCCAGACGTGCTTGTCACCGTCGGCGGTGGCGCCGAAGACCCGGAACTCCCAGCGCTCGGGCCGGAACTTCGGTACGGGCCCGTAGTGCGTGACCGGCCAGCCGCGCTGGAGCCGCTGACCCGGCGGAAGCTCGGGCCCTGCCGCTGCTCCAGACTCGCGCTCCACCGGATGACCCATGTATCCATCCTGACAGACCTCGGGCAGTGCCCTTGACCACCCTTTCAAGAATCGGACAAGCAGCACCAACTCAGGACGTATCTACTAAGTAGACACTTACTGGACGATCTTCGTTGCCGGTGCGATCATGCCGCCGCACCCTCTCCCGTAACCCGTGTGGAAGGAGCCGCTGCGATGCAGGGCGACCCCGAGGTCATCGAGTTCCTCAACGAGCAGCTCACCGGCGAGCTGACCGCGATCAACCAGTACTTCCTGCACGCGAAGATGCAGGAGAACTTCGGCTGGTACAAGCTCGCCAAGTACACGCGGCACGAGTCGTTCGACGAGATGAAGCACGCGGAGGTGCTCACCGACCGGATCCTGTTCCTGGAGGGGCTGCCCAACTACCAGCGGCTCTTCCACGTCCGCGTCGGGCAGACGGTGCGGGAGATGTTCGAGGCCGACCGGCAGATCGAGGTCGAGGCGATCGACCGGCTCCGGCGGGGCATCAAGGTGATGCGCGAGAAGGGGGACATCACGTCCGCCAACATCTTCGAGGACATCCTCGCCGACGAGGAGCACCACATCGACTACCTCGACACCCAGCTGGAACTGCTGGAGAAGCTCGGCGAGGCGCTCTACCTCTCCCAGCTGATCGAGCAGCCGGAGAGCAGCTGAACCCTACGCCGCCTCGGGGAGGTCGGCGGGTATGTCCGCGGCGATCTCCGCCAGCACCGGCTTGCCCTGGTCGGCCAGCTCGCGGCGCGGACAGGCACCCCGGCCGAGGAGTGCCTGGATCCGGCGGACGCAGGAGCCGCAGTCCGTGCCCGCCTTGCAGGCGGAGGCTATCTGGCGCGGGGTGCAGGCACCGTCCTGCGCGTGCTGCTGGACCTGGGCCTCGGTGATCCCGAAGCAGCTGCAGACGTACACGCGGATTCACCTCCCGACGGGATCGCTCTGTGTACTGCCATCCCGTTTCTCGGTGAGGCAAACCTAACCTTACCCATCCCCCGGCACCCGCAAAAGAGGAGGAGGCGCGGATCCTGTGTGATCCGCGCCCCTTCAGGTGCCTACTGGTCCCGGTACATCTCCGCGACCAGGAACGCCAGGTCCAGCGACTGGCTGCGGTTCAGCCGCGGGTCGCAGGCCGTCTCGTAGCGCTGGTGCAGATCGTCGACGAAGATCTCGTCGCCGCCGCCCACGCACTCGGTGACGTCGTCGCCGGTCAGCTCCACATGGATGCCGCCCGGGTGGGTGCCGAGCGCCTTGTGGACCTCGAAGAAGCCCTTGACCTCGTCGAGCACGTCGTCGAAGCGGCGGGTCTTGTGCCCGGAGGCCGCCTCGAAGGTGTTGCCGTGCATCGGGTCGGTCACCCAGGCCACCGTCGCGCCGGAGACCGTGACCTTCTCGACCAGCTCGGGGAGCTTGTCGCGGATCTTGTCGGCGCCCATCCGGACGATGAAGGTCAGCCGGCCCGGCTCCCGCTCGGGGTCGAGGCGGTCGATGTACTGCAGCGCCTCCTCGGCCGTCGTGGTCGGGCCGAGCTTGATGCCGATCGGGTTGCGGATCTGCGAGGCGAACTCGATGTGCGCGCCGTCCAGCTGCCGGGTGCGCTCACCGATCCACACCATGTGCGCGGAGACGTCGTACAGCTTGCCGGTGCGCGAGTCGACCCGGGTCAGGGCGGACTCGTAGTCCAGCAGCAGCGCCTCGTGCGAGGAGAAGAACTCGACGGTCTTGAACTCCTCCGGCTCCGCACCGCAGGCCCGCATGAAGTTCAGCGCGTTGTCGATCTCCCGCGCGAGCTGCTCGTAGCGCTGGCCCGACGGGGAGGTCTTCACGAAGTCCTGGTTCCAGGCGTGCACCTGGCGCAGGTCGGCGTAACCGCCGGTGGTGAAGGCGCGCACCAGGTTCAGCGTGGAGGCGGAGGCGTTGTACATCCGCTTCAGGCGCTCGGGATCCGGGACGCGGGCGGCCTCGGTGAAGTCGAAGCCGTTGACGGAGTCGCCGCGGTAGGTCGGCAGCGTCACGCCGTCGCGGGTCTCGGTCGGCTTGGAGCGGGGCTTGGAGTACTGTCCGGCGATACGGCCGACCTTCACCACGGGCACCGAGGCCGCGTAGGTGAGGACGGCACCCATCTGGAGCAGCGTCTTGAGCTTGTTGCGGATGTGGTCGGCGGACACCGCGTCGAAGGCCTCGGCGCAGTCGCCGCCCTGGAGGAGGAACGCCTCTCCCTTGGCGACGGCCGCCATCCGGGCGCGCAGCTGGTCGCACTCGCCCGCGAAGACGAGCGGCGGATACGACTCGAGGTCCGCGATCACTGCGCGCAGAGCCTCGGGGTCGGGGTACTCGGGCTGCTGCGCCGCGGGCAGGTTTCGCCAGGTGTTGCCAGCGCTCGGGCTGGTTGCGTTCACGGTCACGTTCTCCACATTACGGGGTCACCGCACGCATACATGCCGCGGGCTCACCAGGTGAGACGCAGGGGTCCGCCGCGCGAGGTGTGCACGGCGGACCCGTCCGGAACGTCGGCGCAGACCGTCAGTGCAGGTTCTGCACCGCCGGGTCGGTGAAACCGACGGCGAAGACCGTGCGCAGGGAGAGGTTGTCCGTGCCCTTGTAGTTCCAGCACACGTCGCTGTCGTCCGTGGCGGCCTTGAACTCGGTGTGCGCCGTTCGCAGGTCGCTGCCCGCACAGATGCCCTCGGTCAGCCCCCACACCTCGTCGACCTGGTCGGCGTCGAGCTTCGGCCAGTAGCTCAGGGCCTGCGGCGGGCCCGCCGCCCAGTTGCCGCCGGCCGCGCAGCTGGTCGCGGCGCGGGTGTCGCCCACCCAGGTGTGCGAGTACACGCCGGGCACGGTGCCGCACCCCTTGTGGAAGCCGAAGTTCAGCACGCCCTGGCTGTCGGTCCAGGTCATACCGCCCTGCAGGCCCCGGTAGCGGGAGGCGGCGTAGGCGTCCTGGATCACGGATTTACCGCCGGACATGTTGAGCAGGCCGGGGTATGTGGAGGAGCTGGTCGGGTTCAGCTGGTAGCGCACCACGCGGGCGCCGTCGACGTAGCCCTGCCACTCGCCGGCGACCAGCTTGAAGGGGCCGCCGCCGGTCTTGTCCAGCGAGAGCCAGGAGAAGCACAGCTGCTCGGGGTCGATGGTGTTGCCCGAGCAGTCGGACGGCGTGCCCGCCTGCTTGTAGTAGTGGACCTCCGGCAGGACGTACGGGTAGCCGCAGGCGCTGGACCGGCCGGCGCCGTCGATCCCGTAGGTGCCCACGCCGGAGCCGTAGGTGTCGACCTTGGCGAGCTTGTTGATGTCGAAGACCCGGATGCCGTTCGCGGTGTCCGTGACGTAGAGGTAGTTCGCGTACCAGACGATGCCGCCGCCGTGGCCGGTCACGAACTTGAAGTTGTTGCCCGAGTCGGTGGGCTCGGCGAGCAGGACGTGGCGGTACTTGCCGGTGTCCCGGTCGATGAAGGTCATCTTGAGCAGGTTGTTGGTCGTGCAGTCCCTGGAGTCCTCGTTGCTGAGGGTCCGGTAGTGCCAGGAGACCGCCACGACGTGCTTGCCCTGGATGGCGCCGTCGCCGCCGTCGGCGGTGCCCGTGCTGCTCAGGCCCTGCGGCCACCAGTGCGGGCTGGTGTCGTCGGTGTGGGCGTTCGACCAGCACCAGGCCTTCTTGGTGCCCACCGGGGGCAGTGCCTTGGTCTCGGTGCCGGCGCAGGAGCGCATCGAGCGCAGGTTCAGCCAGCTGTCCGTCGCACCGGAGGAGTTCTTCGTGTAGTCGGTGGTGACGACGTCCGTGAGGTTGGCGTGGCTGGTGAGGTGGTTGTTGTAGAGATTGTTCGCGGCCGAGACATAGCTGGTGTCGGTCAGCTTGAACTGGTCGGCGCCGAGGGAGAGCTTCGTCACCGTCGGCGAATCCGCGGCCGAGGCGGGCTGGGCCGTGAGGCCGGTCAGCAGCGCCGCCGTGGCCGCCAGGCAGGCCAGGAGCCTGGAACCCCGTATGAATCCCATGCGTACCTTCCGTAAAAGCGAATGGGACATGTCAAGTACAGAACGAAGATCGTAACCGTCGGCGGCGTCCCGCGGTCTCCCCCGGCATGGGGTAGGGTGCCGGGCATGTTCGCGCACTCGACCCGCACCTGGTGGTGGACCGCTCATCCGGCGGCCCACTGATCGCGCGTACACCAGACTTCGCGAAGGCCGCCCGAGGGGCGGCCTTCGGTGTGTCCGGGGCCGTTCCTCACCGACATCGACGGAAGAGGAACCATGGACCTGGCACAGCTCCTGCACGACGACCGCCCCTTCGCCCTGCTCCGCCGCCGCACGCCCGGCCGCGACACGCACCCGGTCGAAGTGCTCCTCGGCCCGGTGACCGGCCACGACCGGCTCGCCGACCTGCCCGGCGAGGGCCTCGCGCTGGTCCCGTTCCGGCAGATCCGCGAGCGCGGCTTCGACGTCCGCGACGACGGCACCCCCCTGCTGGTGCTGACCCCCGAGGAGTCGTACGAGATCCCGCTCGACGTGGCGCTGGGCCGGCTGCCGGCGCACGAGGTGCGCGTCGAGGGCGGTGGCTTCGACGTCGGCGACGAGGAGTACGGCGAGATCGTCGCCCGGGTGCTGGACGAGGAGATCGGCCGGGGCGAGGGGGCGAACTTCGTGATCCGGCGCACGTACGAGGGCGAGATCCCGGGATTCGGCCGGGCCGACGCGCTCGCGCTGTTCCGGCGGCTGCTGCAGGACGAGCGCGGCGCCTACTGGACCTTCGTCGTGCACACCGGGGACCGGACGCTGGTGGGAGCCAGCCCCGAGGTGCACGTCCGGATGTCCGGCGGGACCGTCGTCATGAACCCGATCAGCGGGACGTACCGGTATCCCGCCGGGGGGCCGACCCCGGAGCACCTGCTCTCCTTCCTCGCCGACGGCAAGGAGATCGAGGAGCTGTCCATGGTCGTCGACGAGGAACTGAAGATGATGTGCACCGTCGGCGACATGGGCGGCGTCGTCGTCGGGCCGCGGCTGAAGGAGATGGCCCACCTCGCGCACACCGAGTACGAGCTGCGCGGGAAGTCCTCCCTGGACGCACGGGAGGTGCTGAAGGAGACCATGTTCGCGGCGACGGTGACCGGGTCGCCGGTGCAGAACGCGTGCCGGGTCATCGAGCGGCACGAAGTCGGCGGTCGTGGCTACTACGCGGGCGCGCTGGCCCTGCTCGGCCGCGACTCCGGGGGCGCACAGACCCTGGACTCCCCCATCCTGATCCGCACCGCCGACATCTCCGCCGGTGGACGTCTGCGGGTGCCGGTCGGCGCCACGCTGGTGCGCGGCTCGGACCCGGCGGGCGAGGTCGCGGAGACGCACGCGAAGGCGGCGGGCGTGCTGGCGGCCCTCGGAGTACGGCCGTCCCGGCCGCACGCGGAGCGTCAGCGGCCCCGGCTGGCCGACGACCCGCGGGTGCGGGCGGCGCTGGACGGGCGGCGGGCCGCGCTCGCGCCCTTCTGGCTGCGGATGCAGGAACCGGCACAGGAGCGCACCGGCCGGGCTCTCGTCGTCGACGGCGAGGACACCTTCACGGCGATGCTCGCGCACATGCTGCGGTCGAGCGGGCTGGACGTCACCGTCCGGCGGTACGACGAGCCGGGACTGCGGAGGGCGGTGCTCGCGCACGAGGGGCCGGTCGTCCTCGGGCCCGGTCCCGGTGACCCCTGCGAGCTCGACGACGCCAAGATGCGGTTCCTGCGGAATCTCACCGCCGAGGTGATCCGGGCGCACCGGTACGGCGTGCTCGGCGTCTGCCTCGGGCACGAACTGATCGCGGCGGAGCTCGGGCTGGAGATCGTCCGCAAGCAGGTCCCCCACCAGGGGGCGCAGACCACGATCGACCTGTTCGGACGGCCAGAGACGGTCGGCTTCTACAACAGCTTCGTGGCCCGCTGCGACGAGGAGACGGCCCGTGAGCTGGCCGCGCACGGGGTGGAGGTGAGCCGGGCCCCCGACGGTGAGGTGCACGCGCTGCGGGGTCCGGGGTTCGCCGGGGTGCAGTTCCACCCGGAGTCGATCCTGACCCTGAACGGGGCAACGGTCGTACGGGAACTGGTCGGTCAGCTGCGCCGTACGACCGTGTAGCCGTCCTGGGGCTGCCGTCAGCCGAAGAACACCCCGATCTCCTCGTACAGCTTCGGGTCCACCGTCTTCAGCCTGGCCGTGGCCTCGGCGAGGGGGACGCGGACGATGTCGGTGGCGCGCAGGGCGACCATCGTGCCGAAGTCGCCGTCGTGGACGCAGTCGATGGCGTGCAGGCCGAAGCGGGTGGCCAGCCAGCGGTCGAAGGCGCTGGGCGTGCCGCCGCGCTGGATGTGACCGAGGACGGTGGTGCGGGCCTCCTTGCCGGTGCGCTTCTCGATCTCCTTCGCCAGCCACTCGCCGACGCCGGACAGGCGGACGTGCCCGAAGGAGTCGAGCGACTCGTCCTTCAGGACCGCGTCCCCGTCCTTCGGCATCGCGCCTTCCGCGACGACCACGATCGGTGCGTACGACGCCTTGAACCGGGAGGTGATCCAGGCGCACACCTGGTCGAGGTCGAAGCGTTGCTCGGGGATGAGGATGACGTTGGCACCGCCGGCGAGGCCGGAGTGGAGGGCGATCCAGCCGGCATGACGGCCCATCACCTCGCAGACGAGGACGCGCATATGGGACTCGGCGGTGGTGTGGAGTCGGTCGATGGCCTCCGTGGCGATGCCGACCGCGGTGTCGAAGCCGAAGGTGTAGTCGGTCGCGGACAGGTCGTTGTCGATCGTCTTGGGCACGCCGACACACGGCACGCCGTACTCGTCGGACAGGCGCGCGGCGACCCCCAGGGTGTCCTCGCCGCCGATCGTGATCAGAGCGTCGATCTCCTGCTTGGCCAGGTTCTCCTTGATGCGGCGGACGCCGTTCTCCGCCTTGAGGGGGTTGGTGCGCGAGGAGCCGAGGACGGTGCCGCCGCGGGGCAGGATGCCGCGCACCGCGGGGATGTCGAGGCGCACGCTGTCGCCTTCGAGAGGTCCGCGCCAGCCGTCCCGGAAGCCGACGAAGTCATAGCCGTACTCCTGCACGCCCTTACGGACGATGGCCCGGATGACGGCGTTGAGCCCGGGGCAGTCGCCGCCTCCGGTCAGTACTCCGACCCGCATGGAAATGTCCCTTCACCACGGTTTCCTGACAGAGAGTCACGCTAGTGGTGATCCGTGTCACATCGGGAGGGGCGGGAAGAGTGATTCCGGTGCGCTACTCGTCGTCCAGGCCGCGCTCTATGGCGTACCGCACCAGCTCGACCCTGTTGTGCAGCTGGAGTTTGCCGAGGGTGTTCTGCACATGGTTCTGGACCGTGCGGTGGGAGATGACGAGGCGTTCGGCGATCTGCTTGTAGCTCAGGCCCTTGGCGACCAGCCGCAACACCTCCGTCTCCCGGTCCGTCAGCCGGGGCGCCCCGGGCTCGTCGGTGTCGGGGGCGGGCACGGGCTCGGCGGCGAGCCGGCGGTACTCGCCGAGGACCAGTCCGGCGAGGCCGGGCGTGAACACGGGGTCGCCGACGGCGGTACGGCGCACGGCGTCCAGCAGCTCATCGGTGGAGGCCGACTTCAGCAGATAGCCGGTCGCGCCGGACTTCACGGCCTCCAGGACATCGGCGTGCTCACCGCTCGCCGACAGGACCAGGACGCGCAACGCCGGGTTGTGGCCGACCAGTTCCTTGCACACCTGGACGCCGGGCTTGGCGGGCAGATTGAGGTCCAGCACGAGGACGTCGGGGGCGGCGGCCCTGGCACGGCGGACCGCCTGCTCGCCGTCGCCCGCGGTGGCGACCACCTCGAAGCCGGACTCGGCGAGGTCCCGGGCGACCGCGTCGCGCCACATGGGGTGGTCGTCCACCACCATGACCTTGATCGGGTCCTGCTGCTCGCTCATCGCCGCTCCGCCTTCTTCCCCCGCGCCCGACCGGCGCCCTTCGGTACTTTCAGTTCCACTTCCGTGCCCTGTCCGGGGACGGAGACGAGTTCGGCGCTGCCGCCCAGATCGCGCAGCCGCCCCCGGATCGACTGGGCCACGCCGAGCCGGCCCTCTCCCTCGGCCTGGACGAGCCGGCCCTCGGGGATGCCGGGGCCGTCGTCCCGGACGGTCACGACGATCTCGTCCGGCTCGTCCTCGACCAGGATCCAGGCCCGGGCGCCGGCCCCGGCGTGCTTGCGCACGTTGTCCAGGGCGGCGCCGACCGCGGCGGCCAGCTCCCGCGCGGCCGGCCGGGGCAGCTCGACCGGTGCACCGGGCTCGGCGAGGCTGACCCGGGCACCCGCGTACGGCGCCAGCAGGAAGCGCAGATCGAGCGGGCCGTCCGGTTCCTCCTCGTACGGCTCCTCCACGGCCCGTACGACCGCCCCGGCCGAGGCGTCCTCCGACACCCGGGGGACCGGCACCAGACCGCCGGAGACCAGCGTGCGCAGCGCCGCCTCCTGCTCCCCCGCGAGCCGCCCCAGCTCGGCCGCCTCGCCGCCGATCACCGCGCCGCGCCGCTGCACCATCGCCAGCACCTGGAGCACGCCGTCGTGGATGTCCCGGGCCAGCCGCTCCCGCTCCCGGGTCGCGGCCTCGATCTCCAGCGCGCGCGCCAGGGTGCGCTCGGAGGCACGGGCGACCTCCACGACGTAGCCGACGGCGATCGAGGCCACCCAGAGGAGGATCAGGCTGTGCACGGTGTCCCGGGCGGGATGGCCGCGTTCGACCAGGTTCGCCAGCGCGACCGGCGTGGAGGCCGCGGCGGCCCAGCGCCAGCCGCCCTTGATCGCGAAGGCCAGCACCGCACCGCCGGTCCATATCGACGGCAGCGTGGGGCCGCCCGCGATCCGCTGATGGCTGTCGGCGAGCGGGGTGATCAGGACGCCGCTGAGGGCGATGGCCAGGTCGACGGTCAGGAAGCCCTTGGTGCAGCTCGCCGCGTTGCGCACCCTCGGCAGGGTGGCGAGGGTCCAGACGAACAGGACGGCGAAGTAGCCGACGGCGACCCAGGGGTGCGTGTAGAGGCCGTGCCTGGTGGCCCCCAGGCCGATCGCGTACAGCATGGTCAGCACGCGGTAGCCGGTGAGCGCGCGCCACAGCGGCAGCTCGACCGACATCCTCATGACGCGCTCGCGCTCGGGCATGTCCCCCGGCCCCCCGACTCCCCCGGCTCCGCGGATCCCCGCTTACCCTTCCGCCTTCTTCTTCCCGGCTTCCTTCTCCTGGGCCTCCTTGGCCTTCTCCGCTTCCTTGGCCGCCTTCGCCGCCTCCGCGATCTGCCGCTTGGCGGCCGTCGCGTACATGTCGACGTACTCCTGGCCGGAGAGCTTCATGATCTCGTACATGACCTCGTCGGTCAGGGCGCGCAGGACGAAGCGGTCGTGCTCCATGCCGTGGTAGCGGCTGAAGTCCAGCGGCTTGCCGATGCGGATGCCGGGCCGCATCAGCTTCGGCATCACCTTGCCGGGGGGCTGGATCTTCTCGGTGTCGATCATCGCCACCGGGATGACCGGCGCGCCGGTGGCGAGCGCCACGCGTGCGAGGCCGCCGGGCTTGCCCCGGTAGAGGCGGCCGTCGGGCGAGCGGGTGCCCTCCGGGTAGATACCGAACAACTCGCCGCGTTCCAGCACCTCTATTCCGCTCTTGATCGCGGCCTCGCCGGCACCGCGCGCCCCGGAGCGGTCCACCGGGAGCTGTCCGACGCCCTTGAAGAAGGCCGCCGTCAGCCTGCCCTTGACGCCCGGGGTGGTGAAGTACTCGGCCTTCGCGATGAAGGTGACCTTGCGGTCGAGGACCGCGGGCAGGAAGAAGGAGTCCGAAAAGGACAGGTGATTGCTCGCCAGGATGGCTGCGCCCTCGGCCGGTACGTTCTCCAGGCCCTCCACCCACGGCCTGAAGGCAACCTTCAGCGGCCCTCCGATGGCGACCTTCATCGTCCCGTACAACACCCGTGTGCCTCCTGTTTCCGTCGAACAGACCTTAACCCGGAGGACCGTCAATGGACCCGACGACCCTGGTCGGTGTCAGTGCGGTCGCGTACGGTGAACCACATCCGCGCGTTGTCCCACGCCTCTGCCGGCCACCGGCGGGGGCCCCTTCAGGAACAGGAGCGTCGAAGGTGCCGGTCCTCCCCGGAGCCGAGCCGTACCGCCACGAGGGCGGGGAGGTGGGGGTCCTCCTCTGCCACGGCTTCACCGGCTCGCCCCAGTCGCTGCGCCCGTGGGCGGAGCACCATGCGGCGCACGGCCTGACCGTGTCGCTGCCGCTGCTGCCCGGCCATGGCACGCGCTGGGAGGACATGCAGGTCACCGGCTGGCAGGACTGGTACGCGGAGGTGGACCGCGAGCTGCGCGTCCTCGCCGAGCGCTGCTCCCGGGTATTCGTCGCGGGCCTGTCGATGGGCGGCGCCCTGGCGCTCAGGCTCGCGGCCCGGCACGGCGAGCGGGTGCAGGGTGTCGTCCTCGTCAACCCGGCGAACAAGGTGCACGGCCTGTCGGCGTACGCCCTTCCGGTGGCGCGGCATCTCGTGCGGACGACGAAGGGCATCGCCAGCGACATCGCGAAGCCGGGCGCGGCCGAGCTGGGCTACGACCGGGTGCCGCTGCACGCGGCGCACTCGCTGCGGGTGTTCCTGCGCCGGCTGGACGGCGAGCTGCCCCAGGTCACCCAGCCGTTGCTGCTGCTGCGCAGCGCCCAGGACCATGTCGTCCCGGCGGCCGACTCGGCCCGGGTGCTGAGCCGGGTGTCGTCCACGAACGTGACGGAGATCGTGCTGGAACACAGCTACCACGTGGCGACGTTGGACGAGGATGCGGACCGGGTCTTCGAGGAGAGCCTCGCCTTCATCGGCCGGCTCGCACCCAGTCTCGGCAAGGAAGGGACGGCCACAGTTGGCTGAGCACGAGTCCGACCGCGAGGACCGCGAGGGCCGCGAGCCGGACGAGCAGAAGGTGCCCTTCGACGAGGACGCCGCCTGGCGCGCCATCGTCGCCGGGTACGGCGAGGAGCCGCCGGATCCGCCGGGCGCCAAGCCCTTCAAGCCGGTGGAGGACCTGGCGCTGCCGGAGCCGGAGAAGGACGCCGGGGGCGACACCGACAAGGCGCCGGTCCGGCCGCTGGGCAGCTCGGTCTCCTTCGCGCCCGGTGTCGGCCCGCGCGACTACTCCGTTGCGGAGCCGTCCGAGGACGACTTCGACGAGGACGACGAGGGCCACTTCGTCCCGCCGGAGCCGCCGCCGCTGCCGACCGCCGACACCACGGCGAAGTTCGCCTGGCTGGGTGTCGTCGGGGGGCCGATCCTGTTGCTGCTGGCGGTGCTGTTCGGTTGGCAGATGACCTGGTGGCTGACGACCCTCGGCATCGGCGGCTTCCTCGGCGGCTTCGCCACGCTGGTGCTGCGCATGCGCACGGACGACGAGGAGGACGACGACCCCGGGCGGGGCGCGGTGGTCTGAACTTTGTACAAGTCCGTGGTGACTCACCTATCGTGAGCCCATGCCGCGCGACACGCTGACCCCGGAACAGATCGTCCGGACCGCCGTGGAGCTTCTGGACGACGAGGGCCTCGAAGGCCTGAACATGCGCAGTCTGGGCAAGCGGCTGGGGGCCGCGGCGACCGCCGTCTACTGGCACGTCAAGAACAAGGACGACCTCGTGCTGCTCGCCGCCGACCGGGTGTGGCACGATGTCGAGCTGCCGGCGCTCGACGCGGCGGACTGGCGGGGGGTCGCCACGGCGATGGCCGACCGGCTGCACGCGATGCTCGTGCGGCATCCGTGGCTGGTGCAGGCGATCGGCTCCCATCTGCTCTACGGCACCGGCAAGGCCCGTTACGACGACCATCTCCTCGGCGTCTTCGAGACCGCCGGCTTCCCGGCGCAGGAGGCGGACCGGGCGGCGGGGGCGTTGGTGACGTATGTGCTCGGCAATGCGCTGGGCGCGTCCGCGGTGACGTCACTGACGCGCAAGGTGCGCAGGGCCGGCGGGGACGCCGAGGAGCAGTTCAAGGAAACGCTGGCCAGGGCGGCGCAGGTGGCGCAGCCGTTCCCGCGGTTGCGGGCCCGGCTGGACACGGCTGCGGCTACGGGGCACGGCGACGCACCCGACGGTACTTACGCGGCTGGGTTGCGGGCACTGCTGGAGGGACTGCGGCCGGGCGGCGCCGAAAGCTGACCGGCACCGCCCCGGCCCCCGGAACGGGTCAGGACCGGGTGAAGAGGCGCCCCGCCAGGTCCACCCCGGTCACCGTGCCGTCGGCCCCGCGGGAGAAGAAGCCCCGTTGGCCCTTCAGACCGCCCTCCACCACGAGGTACCCGTCGCCGTCCCCCGGCAGGAAGCCGATCTCTGCCGCCGGATGGTCCGGCGGCATCTCCGCATCCGACGCCGCGCGGATCTCCGGCTTGATGCCGACCGCGAGCGTGAGCCGGTCGCCGTCCGCCGCGATGTCGAGGTTCATGGCGTCGATCTGGTACCGCCCGACGACCTCCCGTGCCCGCTCCTCGTCGTACGGCAGGGGATCGGGCTCCCGCTCGACCACACCGAGGAAGAGCTCCAGCGCCCGCTTCAGCACCGACTGGTTGAACTGGTAGCCGTCCGGGTCGGCGTTGGACAGCGAGACGACGGCGAAGTCCCGTTCCGGGACCAGGAGCAGTTCGGCGAACTGCCCGTTGCCCGAGCCTCCGTGACCGGCCGTGCGCACGCCCGCCACGTCCCGCAGGAACCAGCAGATGCCGAAGGCGTCGCCGAGCGTGCTGCCCCGCAGTTCCACGGTCGGTTCCTGCATACGGCGCAGCGTTTCGGCGGTCAGCAGCCCCTCTCCGTCACCCAGCTGGAACCGTGCCCAGCGCAGCAGGTCGCTCGCCGAGGAGACGATGCCGCCGCCGGGGTTGTTGCCGCGCAGTCCGGCCCGCCGGGACTTCCAGGGGCGGGCGAGGGCGAGGGAGCCGTCCTCGGCGCGCTTGTGCCCCACGGCGAAGCGCCGGACCACGACGTCGTCCAGGTCGAAGACGGTGTCGGTCAGACTCAGCGGCTGCAGGACCAGTTCGGCCAGCGCCTTCTCGAACGTGAGGCCGGTGACGTTCTCCACCACTCGGCCGAGCAGGTTGTACCCGGCCTGGCTGTAGGAGGCACGGGCGCCGGGCGGCGCGATCAGCGGCAGCCGGTCCAGCTGCCCGACGAACGCGGCGAGCGAGCCGTCGCCCTCCTCTGCGTCGACCAGGTTCCAGTCCAGGCCCGCCGTGTGGTTGAGCAGGTGCAGCACGGTGATCCGGGCGGCGGTGTCCTCGTCGGCGAGGCGCAGGTCGGGGACGTACCGGCGGACCGGTGCGTCCAGGTCCACCCTGCCCTGCTCGACCAGACGCATCAGCGCGGTCGCCGTGAAGCTCTTGCTCACCGAGGCGAGGTGGAAGAGGGTGTGCTCGGCGATCGGCAGGGGGTGTTCCACGTTCGTCACGCCGTACGTGACGTGGATTTCCTCGCCGCCCGTCAGTACGGCGACGGCGGCCCCCGGCACCCCGTACTCCTTCGCCGCCGTTTCCACGAACGCGGCCAACCGCTCTCGCTCGCCGGACATCAGGTTCCCCCTCCTGGCTACTTGAACTAAGTACAAGAAGGACTGTAGGCAACCGGAGACAGGCCGCACAAGACCTTTCTTGCACTTAGTTCAAGAGAAAGCCTCACGCCACCGGTACGCGAAGTGCCGCCAGTACCGGGAGGTGGTCCGTGGCCGCTTTCAGATCGGCACCCGTGACGCCCGGCTGGTCCAGCGGGACCCCGCAGCCGAGCACCTCGATGTCCTTCGTCGCGAAGACGGCGTCGATGCGCTCGGGGGGTTCGCTGTGCGGCCAGGTTTCCTCGCCGCCCCAGGGAGCCACGGCCCGGCAGTCCCGGAGGCTCGCGGAGACCAGCCGGAAGGCGGGGCCGTCGGGGCCTTCGTTGAGGTCACCGCCGACGACGGCGTGCTCCACGCCCAGGCCGGCGAGGTGCTCCAGGAGCAGGGCGGCCTGCTCGTACCGCTCTTTGTCGTCCAGGCTCAGATGACAGCTGATCACGCCCAGCCGGGCGCCGCCGAAGCGGATCACCGCCGTGGCGAGGCCGCGCCGGTGCAGCCCGGGAGTGAGGGGCAGCAGGACGTCCTCCGTGCGCTCCACGGTGGCCCGGAGCGAGCAGAGGATCGCCGGGCCGGCCGCGGTGGCTCCGCCGGTGAGGATCGCCTGGCCGGTGGCTTTGGCGAGGCGGGCGAGCTTTTTGCGCCAGCGGAAGAAGCGGGGGGCCTCCTGGATCAGGACGAGGTCCGGGGCGCAGGCGGTGATCACTCTCGCGAGGGCGCGGGTGTCGTCGCGCATCGAGCGGATGTTGTAGCTCAGGACGCGGATGACGGGGGAACCATCGGGTTCGGTACGGGAGTTGGGGAGCAGCGGGGTTGCCATGGCGTCAATGTACGACGCGCCCGGGGTTCGGGCGCCCGATGACTCGGGGCGCGGGGTTCGTGTGCGACCGCCGGTTGTGGAATGGCCGGTCGCGCAGTTCCCCGCGCCCCTGAGGTTCACGCAGTGGCCGCACCCCGAGAAGGGAACGTCACATGATCGGGTCGGGTTCCCGGGCCAGGTCTGCCGCGCCCACCAGGCCCGCCTTGTTGCCGAGCTGGGCGGCGATCACGTCGGCCACGGGGCGCCAGTTGCCGCCCACCAGCCAGCGCTTGTAGGACTTGCGGATCGGGTCGAGGACCAGCTCGCCCTCGTCGGAGAGGCCGCCGCCGACGATGAAGGCGGACGGGTCGAACAGGGAGGCCAGGTCGGCGAGGCCGGCGCCGGCCCAGCGGGCCAGTTCGCGGTAGGAGTCGACGGCGACCGGGTCGCCCTGGCGGGCGGCCATGGAGATGTGCTTGCCCTCGATGCCGTCGGGGGTGCCGTCGCCGAGGCCGAGCAGGATCTCGGCGTGCTCGGGGGTGGCGTTGGCGCGCTGCTTGGCGTAGCGGACCAGGGCGCGGCCGGAGGCGTACTGCTCCCAGCAGCCCTGGGAACCACAGCCGCACAGCAGGCCGTCCGGGACCATCCGGATGTGCCCGAACTCCGCGGCCACGCCGAAGTGGCCGCGGCGCAGCTTGTTGCCGATGATGATGCCGCCGCCGAGGCCGGTGCCGAGCGTGATGCAGATGACGTTGCGGTGGCCCTTGCCGGCGCCGAACTTGTACTCGCCCCAGGCGGCGGCGTTGGCGTCGTTCTCGACCACGACCGGGAGGCCCACGCGGGCCTCGACCTTCTCCTTCAGCGGCTCCTGGCGCCAGTCGATGTTCGGCGCGAAGTACACCGTGGAGCGCTGCCGGTTGACGTAACCGGCCGCACCGATGCCCACGCCGACGATCTCGTGCCCGGCGCGCGCACCCTCCACCGCCGAGGCGATGGCGTCCACGATGGCCTCGGGCGTGGTGGGGGTCGGCACCTTGAAGGTCGAGAGGATGTTGCCTTCCTCGTCGACCACGCCGGCCGCGATCTTGGTGCCGCCGATGTCGACGCCGATGGTGAGTCCCATGAATCCCTCAGTTTCGGTCGAGCCCCGCTACGGCCAACCGTACCCGAGGCCCTGCCGTGGAAGGGCTTCAGTCCAGGTCGATGCGTTCCCCTGGGCCGGTGCCCTCGCCCCGGTCGCGCCGGCCGTCCGGCCCCTCGCGGGTGAGGTCGTCGGCCGTGCGGGCGGTCCAGCGCCGCTCCTGGGCCTGGACGGCGGAGCGGTAGGCGGCGAGCAGTTCGCCGCCGGCCGCGGCCAGGTGGTCGAAGACGTCCGGGTTGCGGTCTATGACGGGCTCCACGGCGGCCTTGGCCTGCTGGACGGCCTGGCGCACCATCTGCTGGGCGGCCGGTCCGGCAAGGCTGCCGAGGAGCGGTGACGAGAGGCCGGACAGCTTGTCGGCCACCGTGTCCACGAGTTTCTTCAGTTCCTCGGCGGCCGAGCCCGGCTGCGGGCCGTACTCGGCGCGGCGGCGGGCCTTCTCGGCGGCGAGGTCCTCTTCGCAGGCCGTGGCCCAGGCGTCGGCGTCGGTCGCCCGGCTCTGTTTCCCGTGTTCCTGTTCCTCGGACGAGTCGGATGCGGGACGCTCTTCGCTCATGGCGGACTCCTGACTACGGTTCGCCTTTACGACGTTACCCGAACGGGCGTGCCCGGTTCACCGTCCGCCCGCGGGCCACAGGTCCGGGTCCGGGGCGAAGCGGATGCGCAGTTCGCCCTCGCGCAGGGCGGCGCCGGCGACGGTGCACCGGCGCAGGGCGGAGGGCAGCGGTACGAGGCGGCGGTGGGGGCCCGCGGTGATGACGAGTTCGTCGCCGCGCCGGATCAGGTCCAGCTCGTCGCGTATGGCGCCGGGCAGCGGGATGTGCCAGACCAGCACGCCGTCCTCGGCGATCCGGTCGGCGACGGGCCACTCGACCGGGGCGGGCGACGGGTTGACGGCGGGCGGGGCGAGGGCGGTGAGGTCGTCGGTGCCGCGGGGGTCGCGGCCGAGGTGGGGGACGGGATGGACGTCGTACGGCTCCTCCTGCCAGTCGGCGAGCGTCTTGCGCTGCTGGGCGAGGAGGGAGGAGAACCAGCTGTCGCCGGTGGCCTCGGGGAGGACGCGGTTGGCGATCAGGGTCTCGGTGCGCAGGGCGCGCAGGGCGAGGCCCAGGCGGGCGGCGCGTACGGCGTCGGCGCCGGCCGGACCGGGCTCGGCCACCAGGTGTACGGCGGTGTTCCGGTCGGTGAGGACGGCCTGGACGGCGGCCAGTTCTACGTCCCAGCGGGCCGCGGTCTCGTACAGCCAGTCGGCGGGCATGGGGACGCCGGCCAGCCGGCCGAGGACCGGGCGCAGGGCGCGGGCCGCCTGCCGCTCGGGCGGGAGCAGGCGGCGCAGGTAGCGGCGCAGCTCCTCGGGGAGGGCGAGCAGGGCGAGGGCCTGCGGGAGGGGCGGGAGGTCGACGACGAGGAGGTCGTAGCGCTCGCAGAGGGCGGCGTCCCGGAGGGCGCGCAGGAAGGACAGCTCCTCGGCGCCGGGCAGCGGGGTGACCTCCTCGGCGTCCAGCCGGGCGGCGCCGAGCAGGTCGAGGACGTTCGCGGCGCGGGTCTGGAAGGCGGTGAGGTCCTCGCGGAAGCGCTCGGCGGCGTCGGGGCGCCAGGTGGTGAGGTGGGGGGCGGCTTCCGTGGGCGCCGGTCCTGTCGCGGAGCCCAGCGCGGCGCCGAGGGTGTCGGTGCGGTCGGCACCGAGCAGAAGGGTGCGGGTGCCTTCCCCTGCGGCGCGCAGTGCGGTGGCGGCAGCGATGGTCGTACGGCCGCTGCCGCCCGGGCCCGTGATCAGGATGGTGCGCATGAGGGTGAACGGTACCGTCGTGCGCGGGTGCCGGACCGGGGTGACTACTTCTCCCCCGACTCCACCCTCTTCTTCAGGCCCGCCAGGGCGCGGTCGATGATGACCTTCTCCGCCTTGCGCTTGATCATGCCGAGCATGGGGATCTTGACGTCGACCGTCAGGAGGTAGGTGACCTCGGTGGCGCCGGGACCGCTGGGCTTGAGGACGTACGAGCCGTCCAGGGAGCGCAGCATCTGCGACTTGACCAGGGTCCAGGAGACCTCGTTGTCGCCGGTCCAGGTGTAGGCCAGCGTCTGGTCGTCCTTGATCGCCCCCGCGTCCATGACGAGGCGTACCTGCTCGGCGCGGCCCTGGTCGTCGGTCTTGAGGACCTCCGCCTCCTTCACCTCGCCCGTCCAGTCCGGGTAGCGGGCGAAGTCGGCGATCACCCCCATGACGTCGGCCGGTGCCGCCTCGATCGTGATGCTCGAGCTGGTGTGTTCCGCCATCGCCGTGGCTCCTCCAGATGCGGGCCGGTACAGAGGTCGTCGTGCGCACGTGTGTGCAGCGTGAAGGCTACCGCGCCGCCGACCTGCCGCCTTCACCCCGTGTCCCGCCGGTCACCCCACATGGCCTGCCGACGACCGTCCTTGGCGCGTTGATCACCATTCGAGCGCCCAGGGGCGGCCCGTCCCCGCGAAGTGGCCCACGTTCACGCACTCCGTCGCGCCGATCCGCATGCGGCGCGCGAGCGGCTGATGGACGTGGCCGAAGAGCGAGTAGCGGGGTCTCGTGCGGCGGATCGCGGCCAGCAGGGCGCGGCTGCCGCGTTCGAAGCGGCGGGCGACCGTGTCGTACACCAGCTCCGGGACCTCCGGCGGGATGTGCGTGCACAGCACGTCGACCTCGCCGACCGCCTCGATCTTCGCGGCGTACTCCTCGTCACTGATCTCGTACGGCGTCCGCATGGGCGTGCGCAGGCCGCCGCCGACGAAGCCGAAGGTCCAGCCGCCGATCTCGACCCGCTGGCCGTCGAGGACGGTGGTGCCGGGCCGGGCGTACTCCTGCCACAGGGGCGGCATGTCGACGTTGCCGTAGGTGGCGTACGTCGGGGTGGGGAAGGCGGCGAACATCTCGGCGTACTGCTTGCGCACCGCCGTCTCGATGGCCGTGGCCCGGTCCGCGCCGATGCCGGCCCACAGCCGGGCCCCGAACTCGCGGGCCTCCTCGAAGCGGCGGGCGGTGCGCAGCGCGACGATGCGGTCGGCGTTCTCCTTGCCGAACAGGTCGGGGAAGATGCCGCGCGAGTGGTCGGCGTAGTCGAGGAAGAGCACGAGGTCGCCCAGGCAGATCAGGGCGTCGGCACCCTCGCCGGCCCGGGCCAGGTCACGGGCGTTGCCGTGCACGTCACTGACCACGTGCACGCGCGTCCTTCGGTTGCCGGAGCGTGTGGATGCCATGGTGATCAAGCGTAGGCCTGCGGGATCTGCGTGAACAGTGTCGGCCCGGCCTGCGGTTACTCGCCGGTCGCTTCAGCCGTGGACTACTGTGCGCGAAGGAACGCCAACATGTGTGACGCAGCGAACATCTCGCCGGAACCCCCTGTCGGGAACGCCATACCGACGGGTAACGTCCGGGCAGTCCAGTCGTGCTCTGGATTTCAACAGCTGAATTCCCGAGCACTTGCCCGAGCCGTGGACCGCACCGTCGCATCACACAGTGTCGTGGCGCCGGCGCCCTATGAGGAGCAGCAGTCTTGCGCGAGTTCAGCCTTCCGGCTTTGTACGAGGTCCCTGCGGACGGCAACCTGACCGACATCGTCCGCAGAAACGCCGCGCAGCATCCCGACGTCGCCGTCATCGCCCGCAAGTCCGGCGGCGCCTGGCAGGACGTGACCGCCCGGGAGTTCCTGGCCGAGGTGCACACCGCTGCCAAGGGCCTCATCGCCGCCGGTGTGCAGCCGGGCGACCGGGTGGGCCTGATGTCCCGCACCCGGTACGAGTGGACGCTCATGGACTTCGCGATCTGGAGCGCGGGCGCGATCACGGTGCCGGTGTACGAGACCAGCTCGCCGGAGCAGGTCCAGTGGATCCTGTCCGACTCGGGCGCCACCGCGTGCGTCGTAGAACTGGACAACCACGCGGCGGCCGTGGAGTCGGTGCGCGAGTCGCTGCCCGCCCTCAAGCACGTCTGGCAGATCGAGGCCGGCGGTGTGGAGGAGCTGGGCCGGCTCGGGCAGGACGTGTCGGACGAGACGGTCGAGGAGCGCAGCTCGCTCGCCCGGGCCGACGACCCGGCGACCATCGTGTACACGAGCGGTACGACCGGCCGCCCCAAGGGCTGTGTGCTCACCCACCGCAGCTTCTTCGCCGAGTGCGGCAACATCGTGGAGCGGCTGCGTCCGCTGTTCCGCACCGGCGAGTGTTCGGTCCTGCTGTTCCTGCCGCTCGCGCACGTCTTCGGCCGGCTGGTGCAGATCGCCCCGATGATGGCGCCGATCAAGCTGGGCTGTGTCCCGGACATCAAGCACCTCACCGACGAGCTGGCCGCCTTCCGGCCGACGCTGGTCCTCGGTGTGCCGCGCGTCTTCGAGAAGGTCTACAACTCCGCGCGGGCCAAGGCACAGGCGGACGGCAAGGGCGCGGTCTTCGACAAGGCGGCGGACACCGCGATCGCCTACAGCAAGGCGCTGGACAGCGCCTCCGGTCCGTCGTTCGGCCTGAAGATCAAGCACAAGGTCTTCGACAGGCTGGTCTACAGCAAGCTGCGCGCGGTCCTCGGCGGCCGGGGCGAGTACGCCATCTCCGGCGGTGCCCCGCTGGGCGAGCGGCTCGGCCACTTCTTCCGGGGCATCGGCTTCACCGTGCTGGAGGGCTACGGCCTGACCGAGTCCTGTGCGGCGACCGCGTTCAACCCGTGGGACCGGCAGAAGATCGGCACGGTCGGCCAGCCGCTGCCGGGCTCGGTGGTGCGGATAGCGGACGACGGAGAGGTGCTGCTGCACGGCGAGCACCTGTTCAAGGAGTACTGGAACAACCCGGGCGCGACCGCGGAGGCGCTGGCCGACGGCTGGTTCCACACCGGTGACATCGGCACCCTGGACGAGGACGGCTACCTCAGGATCACCGGCCGCAAGAAGGAGATCATCGTCACGGCGGGCGGCAAGAACGTGGCCCCGGCGGTGATCGAGGACCGGATCCGGGCGCACGCGCTGGTCGCGGAGTGCATGGTGGTGGGCGACGGGCGGCCGTTCGTGGGCGCGCTGGTCACCATCGACGAGGAGTTCCTGGGCCGCTGGGCCGCCGAGCACGGCAAGCCGGCGGGCTCCACCGCGGCGTCGCTGCGCGAGGACCCGGATCTGCAGGCGGCGATCCAGGCGGCGGTCGACGACGGCAACGCCGCGGTGTCGAAGGCGGAATCGGTGCGGAAGTTCCGCATTCTGTCCTCCCAGTTCACGGAGGAGTCGGGCCACCTCACCCCGTCGCTGAAGCTCAAGCGGAACGTGGTGGCGAAGGACTACGCGGACGAGATCGAGGCCATCTACCAGAAGTAGTCCGGCAGTTGCCTCATGGCGCGGTGTCCTCGGCGAGGACCCGCGCCATCGTGCGTTCGGCGAGCGCGGTGATGGTGACGAAGGGGTTCACGCCGATGTTGCCGGGCACGAGCGAGCCGTCCGTGACGTAGAGGCGTGGATACCCCTTCACCCGGCCGTAGTCGTCGGTCGCCCTGCCGAGGACGCAGCCGCCGAGGGGGTGGTAGGTGAAGTCGTCCGCGAAGACCTTGCCGGCCGAGCCGAACAGGTCGTAGCGGTAGATGGTGGCGTTGGCCAGGTTGATCCGGTCGAACAGCTTCTTGGCCATGCTCACCGACACCGCGCTCTGGGCGGCGGTCCAGCCGAGTCTCACCGTGCCGGAGGCGGGGTCGCAGGTGAAGGACGCCCGTTCCGGGTTCTTGGTGATCGCCAGGTAGAGGCTGATCCAGTGCTCGAAGCCCATGGGCAGCGGGGCGATCTCGGCGAAGACCGGGTTGTCGGTGTTGGCCCAGTCGTCGATGCCCATCACCGGCATGGTGGCCTCATTGGCGCCGACGGTGTCCCAGACGTGGTTGGCGCGGGCGAGCATGGTGTTGCCGTTGGTGCCCCAGCCCGCGCCCACGGCGGAGTTCAGGTCGGGCAGGGTGCCGGTGTCCCTGGCCCGTACGAGGAGTTCGGTGGTGCCGAGGCTGCCGCCGCCGAGGAAGAGATACGTACAGCTGTACTGCCTGGTCTCGACGACCGCGCCGGTGGTGTCGATCCGGTCGGCGGTCAGGACGTACGACCCGTCGCCCGCCCGGCTGACCGACGTCACCCTCTCCAGGGTGTGCAGGGTGACGTTGCCGGTGCCGAGGGCGGCGGCCAGGTAGGTCTTGTCGAGGCTGCGCTTGCCGTGGTTGTTGCCGTAGATGACCTCGCCGGCGAGGGCCGACCTGGTGGCCGTACCGGCGGCCTCCTGCTGCATGTAGCCGAAGTCGTAGACGTTCGGTACGAAGGTGGTCCTCAGGCCCGCGTTGCCGGCGGCCTTCCGGGAGGTGCGGGTGAACCGGTACCACTCGGTGGACTCGAACCACGCCGGGTCGATGGTGTTGACGCCGAGCATGGCGCGGGCGCGGGGGTAGTAGGTGCCGTACATCTCGTCGGCGTCCACGGTCGGGAACTGCTCGGTGAAGTACGGCTTCGGGGGCGTGACCGCCATTCCGCCGTTGACGAGGGAGCCGCCGCCGACGCCGCGGCCGACGTAGACGGACATGTGGTCGTAGTGCACGCGGTCCAGGGCGCCCGGGTAGGGGCTGATGTCCTTGTTGACCACGTCCAGCCACAGGAAGGTGGCGAGCGGGGCCTCGGTGCGGGTGCGGAACCACATGGAGCGCTGGTCGGGGGCGGCGGTGGAACAGAACACCTTGCCGTCGCCGCCCGCGGTGTTCCACAGGCGGCCCATTTCCAGGACGAGGGTGCGGATGCCGGCCTGGCCGAGGCGCAGGGCGGCCACGGCGCCGCCGTAGCCGGACCCCATGACGATCGCCGGGGCGTTCTCGACTGTGCCGGGCTGTGCCGCTCGGGCCGACTGGAGGCCGATGCGGGTGAAACCGAGGGCGGCCGCGGTCTGCAGTGCGGCCATTCCGAGTATGTGACGCCTTGTCAGCTGACGTCTCATCAGGTTTGCTGTCATGGGCGCAGCATGGGCGGATTATCGGGATCCGCCAAGGGCCGCCGCAGGAAGGGGTGGGGTCTCGTCGTCGGCGGCTGCGGGTTGTCTGTGGCTGGTCGCGCAGTTCCCCGCGCCCCTTGCGGGGCGCTGCACTACAGCAGAGCCTTCAGCCGCTCCGCCAGCAGGTCCCAGCGCCACCTCTCCTCGACCCACTGGCGGCCTCGCTCGCCCATGCGGCGGCGCAGCTCGGCGTCGCCCAGGAGAGTCACGATCCGCTCTGCGGCCTCCGTCGGGTCGCCGCCCCTGACCACCCATCCGGTCTCCCCGTCGAGCACCGCGTCCGGTGCCCCGCCCGAATCTCCCGCCACCACCGGCAGGCCCGTCGCCGACGCCTCCAGGTAGACGATGCCCAGCCCCTCCACGTCCAGGCCGCCCCGGCGGGTTCGGCAGGGCATGGCGAACACGTCGCCGGCGCCGTAGTGGGCGGGGAGTTCGGACCAGGGGACGGCGCCGGTGAAGCGGACGGAGCCGCCCACACCGGTCTCGGCTGCCAGCCGCCGCAGATCGCGCTCGTACGGCCCGCCGCCGACGATCAGCAGGACGGTGTCGGGCTCGGCGGCGAGGATGCGGGGCATGGCCCGGATCAGGGTGTCCTGGCCCTTGCGCGGGACCAGGCGGGAGACGCAGACCACGACCGGGCGGTCGGTGAGGCCCAGGCGGGCGCGGATCTCGTCGCCGCCGGAGTCGGGGTGGAAGGTCTTCTCGTCGACGCCGGGCGGCAGCTGGACCATGCGGCTCGCGGCCTGCGGGGTGAGCGCGGTCGCGATGCGGGAGCGGGTGTACTCGCCCAGATACGTGAGCGTGTCCGTGGAGTCGCCGATCCGGCGCAGCAGGTGCCGGGCGGCGGGCAGCTGGGCCCAGCCGGCCTCGTGACCGTGGGTGGTGGCCACCAGCCGCTCGGCGCCGGCCCTGCGCAGTGCGGGCGCCATGAGGCCGAGCGGGGCCGCCGCGCCGAACCACACCGAGGTGCACCCGTGCTCGCGCAGCAGCTGCACGGCCCGCCGGGTCGCCTGCGGGGTGGGCAGCAGCATGGTCGTACGGTCGCGTACGACGGTGAAGGGCTGCTCGGCGTCGAAGGCGGCCGTGGCCGCCGCGCCCTCCCGGCCGCGCTTCCAGGTGGAGGCGTAGACGACCAGCCGGCCGGGGTCCAGGCGCAGGGCCATGTTGTGCAGGAAGGCCTGGATGCCGCCCGGCCGGGGCGGGAAGTCGTTGGTGACGATGAGGGTCTTGTGCATCGCTGCCGACCCTACCCAATGGGCCGGGCGCGGCCGAGTCTGTGGCAGGCGCACAGCCGGGCAGGACATCATGGTCCGCGACGCGTCAATCGAAGCGGGAATCGAACGGCAGGGGAGCACGTGGAGACGAAGGGCACCGCGCGGTCCCTGGCATGGCTGCTCGCGACCTGGGGCGCCACCCGCGCGACGCTGCTGCTGTTCGTCTTCCGGGTGTTCGCCTTCCCGGGCCCGGACGTCACCGCGGACGTGTCGGTGATCTACCGGGGCTGGTACGAGGTACTGCGGCAAGGAACGTTTCCGCTGGACGACGTGACGTGGCAGTACCCGCCGGCCGCCGCCCTGGCGATCCGCTCCCCCGACGCCCTGCCCTTCCTGTCCTACGCGCACGCCTTCTACGTGCTGGCGTTCCTCGCCGACGTGGTCGTGCTCGCGCTGCTGCTGGGTCCGGGCCGGCACCCCGGCCGGTCGCTGCACGGCGCCTGGGTGTGGGTGGCGGGCGCGGCGCTGCTCGGCCCGACGGTGTACGCGCGCTACGACGTGATGGTGACCGCGGTGGCCGTGGCGGCACTGCTCGCCGGGGCCCGGCGGCCCCGGGTGATGGGCGCGCTGGCCGCGTTCGGGGCGCTGCTGAAGGTGTGGCCGGCGCTGCTGCTGGCCGGGGCCGTACGGCGGCGGGCGTGGGCGTCGGCGGCGATGACGGGGGCCGGGCTGGCGGCGCTGTTCTCGGTGTCCATGCCGGGTGCCTTCGCCTTCCTGACCTTCCAGCGGGAGCGGGGCACCGAGGTGGAGTCGCTGGGCGGCCTGGTCTTCCATGTGGCCCGGCACTTCGGCTGGCCGGGCGAGGTGCTGCTGAACTACGGGTCGGTGGAATTCCTCGGCCCGTACGTGGACCAGGTGAGCGCGGCGGCGCTGGCGCTGACCGGGGTCGCACTGGGCTGGCTGCTGCTGTGGCGGCTGCGGGCGGACCTGACGGCGCCGCACACGCTCGCGGACGCGGCCTTCACCGCCGTCCTGCTCTTCACGGTCACCAGCCGGGTGATCAGCCCGCAGTACCTGGTGTGGCTGATCGGCCTGGCCGCGGCCTGTGTGTCGTACCGGGCGAGCCGGATGGGGGCGCCCGCGCTGCTGGTGATGGCCGCGTCCTTCGTGACGGTCCTGGAGTTCCCGCTCGGCTTCTCGCACGTGGTGGTGAGCGACCGGTACGGCGTCCTGCTGATGGCGGTGCGCAACGGCCTGCTGCTCGTGGCCTCGCTCTCGGCGGCCCGCCGGCTGTGGTGCTCGACCGTGCCCCCGGCCCCCGCCGCACCCGTGCCGCCCCGGCCCGTCCGGCCCCGGCAGACCCCGGTCGGCTCCTGATGTGGGCGGTGTGGATCGCGGCGGCCTGCCATACGGAGTGGAAGGCCGCGACGCTCAGCCGAGCTGTGACCTGACGTACTCCCGCCACCGCTCCGTGAACGCCTCCGGAGTGGTGCCGAGCACCTTCTTCAGCGCGTCCTCGACCGCGCCCGCCCGCCTCTCGTGGGCGCCCACGGCGCGGTAGAAGGCGCCGAGCCGGGCCGTACCCCAGTGCGCGGCGATCATCCGGCAGGCCAGCCAGCCGCCCTCGTACGCCTGCGCCAGCTCGGCCGGGTCGCTGGTGAAGCCGAAGTCGTTGTCGGACGGCAGTTCCGTGGGCGCGTGACCGTCCCGGACGGCGCGGGTCAGTTCCGGCGCGGCCTCGGTGGGGGTGCGGCCGGTGCCGAGGTAGCCGATCCAGTCCGCGTAGCCCTCGGAGAGCCACAGCGGGGTGGCGGCGGTGGTCTGCGCGCGGGTGGCCACATGGGTGGTCTCGTGGGTGAGCACCACCTGCTTGCCGACGTCACCGAGGACGGCGTACGCCTCCGGGTTGACGACCACCCGGTCCGCGGGCGCCCGGCCGGACCCTCCCGCCTCACCGGTGGTCACGGCCGCGATGCCCCGGTAGTTGGCGGCGGGCGAGCCGAGCAGGCCCCCCATGTCCTTCAGGGACCGCGGGACGAGGACGACGACATGGCGGCTCCAGCCGGTGCCCCAGGCCCGGGAGACGGCCGGGACCGCACGGTCGGCCAGAGCCGCGTAGCCGCTCAGCCCGGCGGCCGTCAGGCCGGTGCCCAGCACCAGGCTGTGCGCGCCCCGCACGGCGGTCACCGGACCCTGGTCCCACAGTTGCTGCCCGGCTCCCTTCGCCGGGCTGTCGGAGGTGACGTACCACTTGCCGTCGGCGGTGCGGCCGAGGGTGAGGGTGCGGCGGGCGTCGACCGGGGCCTTGTCGTAGCCCGCGACGCGGTAGTTCAGGTCGGCGTCGGCGGTGGCGCCGGAGGAGGTACGGCGCACGGCGGTGACCTTGTAGCTCCAGGAGGCCAGCGGGAGGGCGCGCAGCCGGGCGTACTCGCTCGGGACGCCCGTCGCGTCGTACGCCGTGCCGTCGTGGCCGAGGAGGGCGGCGGAGCGCCGGTCGAGCAGGTGCTGCACCTCGGTACGAGCCTCGTCGGTCCCCGTACCGCCGCACCCGGCCAGGGACAGCAGCAGAGCGAGGCCCACGGCCCCGATGCTCCACCCCCGTCTGCGACCAGCCATTTCCCGATCGTAACGGCGAGCGGCGCGGTCAGGGCCGGGTCACCGACGAGATCGGCATCATCCCGACCGGGTCGTAACGCACCGCAGCCCCCGGATAGGGCGCGTGGATGACCTGGCCGTTGCCGACGTACATCCCGACGTGGCTGGCGTCGGAGCGGTAGACCACCAGGTCGCCGGGGCGGGCCTCGGACAGCGGGATCTGCCGGCCGACGAAGCGCTGCTCCTGCGAGGTGCGCGGCAGCTGGATCCCGGCGTGCGCGTACGACCACTGCATCAGGCCCGAACAGTCGAAGCCCGTGGGGCCGTTGGCACCCCACACATACGGGCGGCCGAGGGCGGAGCGGGCCGCGGCCACCGCGGCGGCGGCACGGGCGTCGGGGAGGACGGGACCGGTCAGGTCGGGAAGGTGCAGGTCGAGGCGGTCGGGGCCGTCGGAGCGCGAGACCCGGTCGTAGGCGGCGCGGTCGGCGACGGGCATCGAGTTGAGCAGCCGCCGGGCCCTGGCGAGCTTGGTCTCCACGGTCCGCTTGTGCGCGGCCACCGCCTTGCGGCTCTTCTCCAGCGCGCCGAGCTTCCCGGCCGCCTCCGTGCGCTCCTGGGTCAGGTCCCGCAGCGCGGAGCGCAACTCCCGCAGCCGCCCGACCTGCTGGACGCCGATGCGGTCGAGGGTGGACGCCTTGTCGAGATAGCCGCCGGGGTCGTCGGAGAAAAGCAGCGCGACGACCGGGTCGACGGCGCCCGCACGGTACTGGGCGCCCGCCAGCGAACCGAGCTGCTCACGCAGGCCGTTGATGCGCTGCTGCAGCCGCGCGACGTGCTCCTGGGCGTCGCGCACCTCGCGGCGCAGCGTGCCCGCCTGCTCCTGGGCCTTGTCGTAGGCCTGGGTCGCCTGCTCGGCCTCCTGGTAGAGCCGGTCCACCTCGGCACGGGTGTCGCCGCGCGGCGTCGCGTGCGCCGGTACGGCGCCGAGTGCGGCGGCCGCGGCCGACAGCACACACAGAGCGGCGGCGCCCCGGTCGAATCCGGACGAGGCAAGGCGGCGATGAGACCCCACGGCAGTCCTTCTGCTGGCGGACGGATACCGCTCCCCCGGCGCCTGGGGACGGGGAGGCCCCGGCGCCGGGGAAACGCGGCAGACAGTAGCCGCAGGGAAGGGCGCCGAGCCAAGGCCGGCGACGGCACAAAACGCCGCCGCCCCGCCGCTGACGCAGGTCATGGGCGGGGCGTGGAGTCAGCCTCGGTCCGTGGGATTCGCCCGTTCGGACGTCACCGTGTGCGGGTGCCGCGGGTGCCTCAGTTCACCCGGACGCCGAACTGGAACGGCATGTCGGCCATCGCCTCGTAGCGGACCACGGCACCGGTGTGCGGGGCGTGCAGCACCTGGCCGTTGCCGGCGTAGAGGCCGACGTGGTGCAGGTCGCCGTAGAAGAAGACCAGGTCGCCGACCTGGAGCTGGCTCATGGAGAGGTGGGGACCGATGGTCGCCTGGGCCTCGGAGGTGCGCGGGATGGAGACGCCGGCCTGGGCGTAGGCCCAGGAGGTCAGGCCCGAGCAGTCGAAGGAGGACGGGCCGGTGGCACCGTAGACGTAGGGCTTGCCGATCTGGCTCTGGGCGGCGGAGAAGGCCGCCCCGGCACGGCCGGAGGCCGGCGGGGTGTCGCCGAGGTGCACCCGCTCGCTGGAGGAGCGGTCGGCGCGCTGCTGCTGGGCGGCCAGGTCCGCCTTCTCCTTGGCCGTCAGGGTGTTGAGCAGCTTCTGCGCGTCGGCGAGCTTGCCCTGGACTTCCTTCTTCTTGTTCTCCAGCTCCGTGCGGGTGGCGGAGAGGTCCTTGAGCTTCTCGGTGGCCTCGGCCCGCTCCTGGGCGAGTTCGCGCTGTTTGTCCTGGATCTTCTTCAGCGCGTCGACCTGCTGGGCGCTCAGCTGGTCGAGGGTGGAGGCCTTGTCGAGGAAGTCGTCCGGGTTGGAGGACAGGAACAGCTGGACCGAGGGGTCGATGCCGCCCGTGCGGTACTGCGAGGTGGCCAGCGAGCCCAGGCCGTCGCGGAGCTTGTTGAGGTCCTCCTGGCCCCGGGCGACGTTGTCCTGGATCGTGGATATTTCCTTCTGCAGCTTCTGCTGCTTGTCCTTCGCCCCGTTGTACTTCTCGGTGGCCTGCTCGGCCTCCTCGTACAGCTTGTCGACCTTGGCCTTGACCTGGTCCTTGCTGAGCTTCGGCGCGGCGTTGGCGGCGTTCGCGCTCAGCACGACGGCTGCGGCGGCTGCGGTGGTCAGCACGGTCACGCGGGCGCGACTCTGCTGTTTGGGTCGACGGTGGGACGCCACGGAGGACGAACTCCTTCTTGTGAGTGAGTGAGTGATCACCCGTTCGGAGGTTCGAGCCCAGACCCTAGTGACCCAGTTGTGATCAGTTCAAATCCTCTCACCAGAAAATCCCATCACGCAATGCATTCTTTGCACAGAACTCACATGCAGTGATGCGCGCTTGACCCTACGTTGCGTGACGATACGGCCAATTCGGGCATTGAGTCTGCCCGTTGGACCTTCAGGACAGTCGCTTGAGAAGCACCGCAGACGCGACCGGTCGGGCACCGGCCTTGGCGACCCCGTCGGCCACCTCACGGTCGGTGGAGGCGACGATGACCGGACGGCCCGGCGGCTCCGCGCGCACCAGCTGGCGGATCAGCTCGTCGGCCGTGACCCCCGGCTTGGAGAACAGCACCCTGACCCCGCGCGGCGGTGCCAGCAGCACCGGGGCGGCCAGTTCGGCGCCGTCGAAGACACAGGTCACCTCGGCACCGGTCTGGGCGGCGAGCGCCGACAGCTGGCCGAGCAGCCTCAGCCGCTGCTTCTCCAGCGGCATCTGCGGATAGCCGGTCTTGGTGACGTTGTAGCCGTCGACCACCAGATGCGCCTGCGGCAGCGCGAGCAACTGGTCGAGGATGGCCGGATCGTGCTCGGACAGGGCGCGCGCCGCGATGTCCTTCGGGGTCATCCGTCCGGGTTCGACCGCGTCGACCGTCTCGGCGGGCCGCACGGACACCGGCGGCAGGGCGAGTTCACGGCGCAGCCCCTGGGTGGCCTCCAGCAGGGTGTCCAGCAGCAGCCGGACCCGCATGTCCTCCACGCTGCGGCCCTCACGGGCCGCGCGGCGGGTGGCCTCCAGCGTGGCCTCCGCCTCGCCCAGGCGGGCCTTGAGCCGGCGGGACTCGCTCTCGGCGGCCGACACCTGCAGGTGCGCCTCCGTGCGTACGGCGTCGATCTCGCCCCGGGCCTTGCGCAGGGCGGCCTCGCCCCGTTTGACGTCACTGAGGGCGGCACGGAGCTTACGGTGCAGCGATTCGGCTTCCCTCCTCGCCGACTCCAGCTCCGTGCGCAGCCGTTCGGTCTCGGCGCGGGTCTGGTCGCGGGCCTGGGCCAGCTCGGCACGCAACCGCTCCAGCTCGGCCCGGCTCTCCTCGTCCGCCCGCTCGGCGTCGGCGCGCTGGGCCTCCTCGCCGGCCGCGGTGACCAGCTTCACCCAGCCCGGCGGGCGCAGTACATAGGCCGCGGCCGCCACGTCGAGCGGGTCCGCGGCCGGGGGCGGGGAGCCGGAGTCGAGAGCGCCGGCGAGTTCCGGCTGGGCCTCTCTGAACTTCTCTCCGATCCGCTGCCGGAAGAGCGGATCCGTCTCCAGCGCCGCCGCCATCGCGTTCCCGGCGAACTTCGCCCGGCGATTGGGGGCGAACCGGGCGTACTGCCGTAGCTGGGCGGGCAGTTCCGCCACGGTCAGCCCGCCGAAGCCGTCCGAGACGATCTGCACGACCCTGCGGCGCACGCCGTCGGGCAGCGGACGGTCAAGCACCTCAGCGGTGCCGTCGCCCGGCCCCCCGCCTGTGGTCTCCACCATCCGTCACACCCCACTATGTCTGTTTACTTCTCCGCGGCCGCTCCGCTCAGGAGCCGGCGCCCGGCCTGTCCACGAGCTCCACCTGGTCCACCGCGTTGCACCAGCGGCAGCGCACCGATTCGATGGTCTCACTGACCACCTCGCGCTCCTCCACCGTCGGCTCGCCCGCCAGATCGAGGTGGACGTACTCGACGACCTTCGAGGAACGGGTCACGTCGAACCGGGTGAGGTTGCCGCACAGGGTGCAACGCCACCGGGTCTTCGCGGTCGGCAGGGGAACCGTCATCGTGGCTGTCCGCTTCCTTCTCGTCTCGCTCCCGCGCCGCCGGCCGACGCGTGTGGCCGTAACCCTACGGCCTGCCGGGGACTCGCCGCCCGTCCGTCCGCGGCGGCGAGGCGGTCTGTCGGGTTGCGTCCCGTTACGTCATGCTCTGTGTTCATGATCAGCGAGTGGAGCACGGCGGCCGGCAGGGCCCTCAGAGCGGTCCGGAGCGCGCCGGCACCGATGACATACGTCCTCATCGGCCTGTGCTGTCTGCTGTTCGTCCTGGGCCCGGCCTCGGGGCTCGTGCCGGGGTACGGCTCCGGGAGCGCGCTGCTCGCCGCGCAGCGGGCGTACTTCCGGCGCTGGGGCGTGGTGCCGTCCGAGCTGTTCGCCGGACCGGCGCACGCGGCCCTCACCCCCGCCACGGCCCTGTTCGTGCACGGCAGCTGGGTGCATCTGCTCGGCAACATGCTCTTCCTCTTCGTCTTCGGCGGGATGACCGAGGAACGGATGGGCCGGGTCGAGTTCACCCTCTTCTACGTCGGCTGCGGCTACCTGGCCCTGCTGGGCTACGCGGCCGCCAACGCCGCCTCCGAGCAGTCGCTGGTCGGCGCGTCCGGGGCGATCTCGGCGGTCCTCGGAGCGTTCCTGTACCTGTTCCCACGCGCCCGCGTGACCAGTCTTCTCCCGTTCCTGTTCTTCCTGCCGCTGCGCTTCCCGGCGTGGGTCGTGCTGCCGTCCTGGGCGGCGCTGCAGTGGGCGGCGGCACGGCAGGCCTCCGACGGCCCCGGGGTGGCGTATCTGGCCCACCTGGTCGGCTTCGGCCTGGGCTTCGGCTACGCATGGGTGCGCTATGGCCGTACGGCTAGAGTGAAGTCCGCCCCAGCTCCGGCACCCGAGGGAGAGAACCAGCCGTGATCACCGCGATCGTCCTCATCAAGACCAGCGTGGACCGGATCCCCGAGATCGCGGAACAGATCGCCGCGCTGGAGAGCGTCAGCGAGGTCTTCTCGGTCACCGGCACCTACGACCTGATCGCCATGGTCCGGGTCGCCCGGCACGAGGACCTGGCCGAGGTCATCCCCGGCCGGATCAGCAAGATCCCCGGCGTGGAGGCCACGGACACGCACGTCGCGTTCCGCACCTACTCCCAGCACGACCTGGAGGCCGCGTTCTCGATCGGCCTGGACAACTAGGGGCTGCGCCGCTCAGGCGCGGGCGCCGCCCCCGAGGCCTGCTTCACACCGCCGGGACGCAGCGGCCCTCCTCCGTGCGGTACGTCCACTTCGCACCGTCGGTCACCAGCTCCCGTACCGCCGTCACGAAACGCTCCACGTGCTCGTCGGGCGTTCCCGCGCCGAAGCTGACGCGGATGGCGTTGAGGGACTTCTCTCCCGGGGCGGCCTCGGGAGCGCCGCACTCGCCCTGGGCCTGGGGGTCGCTGCCGAGGAGGGTGCGGACCAGGGGGTGCGCGCAGAAGAGGCCGTCGCGGACGCCGATGCCGTACTCGGCGGAGAGCGCCGCGGCGAAGTGGGAGCTGTTCCAGCCCTCCACGACGAAGGAGATGACGCCGACGCGCGGGGCGTCGTCGCCGAACAGGGACAGCACCTTCACCTGCGGGACCTCGGCGAGGCCCGCGCGGACCCTGGCGACCAGGTGCTGTTCACGGGCGACCAGGGTGTCCCAGCCGGCCTCGGTGAGTGCCTTGCAGGCCGACGCGATGGAGTAGGCGCCGATCACATTGGGCGACCCCGCTTCGTGCCGCGCGGCGCTCTCGTGCCACTCCACGTCCACGCCGCCGTCCTGACGCCGGGTCACCTTGCGGCTGGCGCCGCCGCCCGCGAGATACGGCTCGGCCGTGCGCAGCCAGTCGGCGCGGCCGGCCAGGACACCGGAGCCGAACGGGGCGTACAGCTTGTGGCCGGAGAAAGCGACCCAGTCGACGTCCAGGTCGCGGACCGACACGGGGTGGTGGGGGGCCAGCTGGGCGGCGTCCAGGACGATGCGGGCGCCGTGCGCGTGCGCCGTCGCCGCCAGTTCGCGCACCGGCCACAGTTCGCCGGTGACATTGGAGGCGCCGGTGACGCAGACCAGGGCCGGGCCGTAGGGGTCACGGTCGGCGAGGGCGCGCTCCAGGGTCTCGACGGCCTGCTGCGGGGTGCGCGGGGCGTCGAGGCAGGTGACCTTCGCGTCCTGCCAGGGCAGCAGGGAGGCGTGGTGCTCGGTCTCGAAGACGAAGACCTGGCAGTCGGCGGGGAGGGCGCGGGCCAGCAGGTTCAGGGAGTCGGTGGTGGACCGGGTGAAGATCAGCTGGTCGTCGGTCCGGCAGTCCAGGAACTCCGCGACCGTCCTGCGGGCGTTCTCGAACAGGTCGGTGGAGAGCTGGGAGAGGTAGCCGGCGCCGCGGTGGACGCTGCCGTAGTACGGGGCGTAGGCCGCCACGTCGTCCCAGACACGCTGCAGGGCGGGGG
Source organism: Streptomyces sp. NPDC030799 (assembly GCF_055572255.1). Taxonomy (NCBI): domain Bacteria; kingdom Bacillati; phylum Actinomycetota; class Actinomycetes; order Kitasatosporales; family Streptomycetaceae; genus Streptomyces; species Streptomyces sp. NPDC030799. The sequence goes on from NZ_JBVIDS010000008.1 coordinate 425,979, forward strand.
CGCTGGCCGCGTAGTCGAGGGCCGCGTAGGTGACCTCTCCGCCGGTGACGAGCGGGACGGTGACATCCCTGCCCAGAACCGGCAGAGGGGCACAAACGGACTGGTCGGCGGCAGCGGTGAAGACGGACATGAGGGAACTCCCGTGAGACATACGCCCTGGGGCGCAGGAAGAAGAGAAAAGGGTGTGCGGAGGCGGGGCTCGGCGGCCCTATCGCATTCGCTTGCTCACGGAAGGCTCCCTCGAACGACCAGGACCCCTGGTCCCGCGCTTCAGAAGCGCGCGAGGGGTCCGCGCTTGCCGTAGACCTCGCTGCCTACGGCCTGGTCTTCACCCGGGGCACCCCGCCACGGACGGAGGGTTGCCGGACAGCCGGCCGGGGCCGAATGACTGTCACTCATGACCTGGTCAGGAACGTACGTGAAGTGATCGCGGTCCCGCAACCCGTGTCCGAATCGCGGGACCGCACCCTGTGTGTCTCAGGCGTTGCTGGCCGCCACCCAGCGCTCCAGCGTCCGCTTCGCCGCACCGGAGTCGATCGACTCCGCCGCCCGGTCCATCCCGGCCCGCAGCTGCTCGGCCAGCGGCGCGTCCGTCGGCCGCAGCGCGACGAGCGCCGCCGCCGAGTTCAGCAGCACCGCGTCCCGTACGGGCCCCGTCTCACCGTCGAGCAGGCGGCGGGCGACCTCCGCGTTGTACGACGCGTCCGCGCCGCGCAGGGCCTCCACGGGGACGAGGTCGAGGCCGACGTCCCGCGGGTCGAAGGACTCCTCGGCGACCTTGCCGTCCCGGACCACCCACACCCGCGAGGTGGCGGTCGTGGTCAGCTCGTCCAGGCCGTCGTCGCCGCGGAAGACCAGGGAGGAGTTGCCGCGCTCGGCCAGGACACCGGCCACGATGGGCGCCATCCGGAGATCCGCCACCCCGACGGCCTGGGACCGCACCTTCGCGGGGTTGGTCAGCGGGCCGAGCACGTTGAAGGTCGTGCGGATGCCCAACTGGCCGCGCGCCGCGGCCACATGGCGCAGTGCCGGGTGGAACTTCACCGCGAAGCAGAAGGTGATCCCGGCCTCCTCGGCGACCTGCGGGACCCGCTCCAGCGGAAGGTTGAGATTGACGCCCAGCTTCTCCAGCACGTCCGACGCACCCGACGCCGAGGACGCGGCCCGGTTGCCGTGTTTGACGACCTTCGCCCCGGTGCCGGCGACGACGATCGACGACATCGTGGAGATGTTCACCGTCTTGGCACCGTCACCGCCCGTGCCGACGATGTCCACGGTCCGCCCCGGCACCTCGATCACGTTCGCGTGCGCGTACATCGCGCGCACGAGCCCGCTGATCTCCTCCACCGTCTCGCCCTTGGCGCGCAGCGCCACGGCGAATCCCGCGATCTGCGCGTCCGTCGCCTCGCCGCGCATGATCCGGTCCATGGCCCATGCCGTGGCGTCCGCGCTCTGGTCGCGGCCCTCCAGCAGGGCGTTCAGTACCTCGGGCCAGGAACGGCCCGCCGCGGTGTCGCCTCCAGCGGGGGTCACAGCGCTCATCAGCCGCTCCTGGTGTCGTAAGGGACAGTGTGATCCCACCCTATCCAGCCACGGAGACGGCGAAGGGCCCCGTCCGCAACCCGGACGGGGCCCTTCAGCGTGTGTGGCGACGCGGTGATCAGTGGTGGCCGTGGCCGCTCGTGATCTCCTTGTACTCCTCGACGGTCGGCTTCGGGATCTGGTTGTCCTCGCCGTAGTAGGCGTTCGACAGCTTGACCCGGAGCTTCTCCGAGGCCGGAACCTTGCGCTCGACACCGTTCTCGTCGACCGTCGGGCCGATCTCGGCCGGCGCGTACTGGTGGTGAGCCGTGAGGGTGTGCAGCTGCTCCTGGCTGAGCGGCTCGTGCACCTCGATGAACTCACCGTGCGGCAGGCGCTTGATGATGCCGGTCTCGCGGCCGTGCAGCACCTTGTCGCGGTCGCGGCGCTGCAGGCCGAGGCAGATCCGCTTGGTGACGATGAACGCGACGACCGGTCCGACGAAGAAGCCGATCCGGACGAACCAGGTGACGGCGTTGATCGACAGGTGGAAGTGGGTGGCCCACAGGTCGTTGCCACCGCCGACCAGGCCGATCATGTAGACCGTCACCCAGGCGACACCGAACGCGGTACGGGTCGGGGCGTTGCGCGGGCGGTCCAGGATGTGGTGCTCGCTCTTGTCGCCGGTGATCCAGGACTCGATGAACGGGTAGACCGCGATCGCCGCCAGGACGAGACCGAAGAGCACCAGCGGGATGAACACGCCCAGGACCAGCGTGTGACCCCAGAGGTTGATCTCCCAGCCCGGCATGTAGCGGACCAGACCCTCGGCGAAGCCCATGTACCAGTCGGGCTGGGCGCCGGTGGACACCTGGTCCGGACGGTAGGGACCCATGGCCCAGATCGGGTTGATCTGGGCGACCGCCGCGATGGCCGCGATGACACCGAAGACCAGGAAGAAGAAGCCTCCGGCCTTGGCCATGTAGACCGGCAGCAGCGGCATGCCGACGACGTTCTTCTCGGACTTTCCGGGACCCGCGAACTGCGTGTGCTTGTGGTAGAAGACCAGGATCAGGTGCGCCACCATCAGGCCGAGCATGATGCCCGGCAGCAGCAGGATGTGGATCGAGTAGAACCGGGCGACGAAGTCGTGGCCGGGGAACTCTCCGCCGAAGAGGAACATCGAGATGTACGTGCCGACGATCGGCATCGACAGGATCGCGCCCTCGGTGAAGCGCACACCGGTGCCGGAGAGCAGGTCGTCCGGGAGCGAGTAACCGGTGAAGCCGGTGAACATGCCGAGGACGAACAGCAGGAAGCCGAACAGCCAGTTGATCTCACGCGGCTTGCGGAACGCGCCGGTGAAGAACACGCGCATCATGTGCACGAACATGCCGGCGAGGAAGATCAGCGCGGCCCAGTGGTGGATCTGCCGGACGAGCAGACCACCGCGCACGTCGAAGGAGATGTGCAGGGTCGAGTTGAACGCCTCGGACATCAGCTGCCCCTGGAGCGGGACGTAGCTGCCGTGGTACTCCACCTCGTTCATCGACGGGTGGAAGAACAGCGTCAGATAGACACCCGTCAGGATGATGATGATGAAGCTGTACATGCACACTTCGCCCAACATGAACGACCAGTGGTCGGGGAAGATCTTGCGCATGTTGGCCTTGGCCAGGGAGTAGATCCCGAGCCGGCCGTCGGCCCAGTCGGCGATCCGCTCGCCGGCCGGCGCCTTCCCGCGAGAGCGGGGTGCGTCGTTCGATGCAGTACTCATCCGCGCTCCCAGAATGCAGGACCGACGGGCTCCTCGAAGTCGCCGAGCGCCTGGAGGTAACCCTCACTGTCCACGCCGATGCGCAGCTGCGGCAGGGCGTGGCCGGCGGGGCCGAAGATCACTCGGGCACCGTCGGAGAGGTCGAAGGTGGACTGGTGGCACGGGCACAGCACGTGGTGCGTCTGCTGCTCGTACAGCGAGATCGGGCAGCCGACGTGGGTGCAGATCTTGGAGAAGGCGACGATGCCCTCGTGCGACCAGTCGAGCTCGCGCTTGTCCTTGATGTTGCCCGGCTGCAGCCGGACGATCATCAGGGCCGCCTTGGCGATCTCGTTCTGGAACTCCTCGTCGGTCTCCTCCAGGCCGTCGGGCTTGGCGAAGGTGAGGGAGCCGACGGCGACGTCCTCGGGGCGCAGCGGCTGGTTGGTGTTCATGTTGATCAGGCGCTTGCCCTTGGCCCACAGGGTGTGCCGGAGCATGGTCCCGGGCTTCGGGCCCAGACCGCCGAGCAGCATGACGGCGGAGAGCGGCATCAGGGCCATCGCGCCGAACATCGTGTTGCGGATGAGCTTGCGGCGGCCGAGCGCCGACTCCTTGGCGCCCTGGCGGAAGTCCGCGTGGACCTTCGCGCGGACGTCGGCCGGGGCCTCGATCGCGTGCCGCTCGTCGGCGACCTCCACGTCGGACATCAGGGTGCGGGCCCAGTGGACCGCGCCCGCGCCGATGCAGAACAGCGCCACGCCGAGGGTCAGACCCAGGGCGAAGTTCATCGCGCTGAGGTGCCCGATCGGGAAGACGAAGATCGACTTGTCGTTCGGGATCACCAGGTACGCGACGATGAAGCCGATCGTGGCCAGCATCGAGACCGTGAACAGCAGGGCGACCATGCGCTCGGACCGCCTGGCGGCCCGCTCGTCGATGTCCTGGATCCGGTGCTCGTGAGGCGGCAGCCCCGGGTCCGCGAACGGGTTCTCCTCGTCCGCGATCCCTACCGCGCCGTGCGCGTGGTCCTGCTCAGCGGGCAGGTTCTCTTCTGGAATGTCTTGGCTACTCATGACTTCTTGGCCTTTGCGGTCCGAGCGGCGACCCAGACGGCGACCGCGATCAGCGCGCCGAGGCCGAAGATCCAGGCGAACAGACCCTCACTGACCGGCCCGAGGCCGCCCAGCTCCAGACCGCCCGGGTTCTCCGTCTGGCTGCCGTTGACCGCGTTCAGGTACGCGATGATGTCCTTCTTGTTCTTCTCCGACATCGTGGTGTCGGGGAAGGACGGCATGTTCTGCGGGCCCGTCTGCATGGCCTCGTAGATGTGCTTCGGAGCGACACCCTCCAGGCTCGGCGCGTACTTGCCCTTGGTCAGGGCACCGCCCTTGCCGGTGAAGTTGTGGCACTGCGCGCAGTTGGTGCGGAACAGCTCGCCGCCCTTGGCGATGTCCGCGCCTTCGGGGCCGTACTGCTCCTTGGTGGGCACGCTCGGGCCGGCGCCCAGCGAGGCGATGTACGCGGCAAGCTGGTCGGTCTGCGTCTGGTTGTAGACGACCTTCTTGCGCGGGACCTGGGCGCCCTGCGAGGTGGCCGCGGGCATACGGCCGGTGCCGACCTGGAAGTCGACGGCCGCGGCGCCCACGCCGACCAGGCTGGGCCCGTCGGAGGAGCCCTGGCCACCGGTGCCGTGGCAGCTGGCGCAGCCGACCTCGTAGAGCTTCTTGCCCTCCTTGATGGTCAGGGACTGGGCGGAATCATCGGCCTGCGCCTTGCCCGCGGGTGCGAACGCGGCATACAGCCCCCCAGTGGCCGCCAGCGCGAGGAGTAGGACGACGACCGCCGCCAGCGGATGGCGTCGTCGTACGGAGAGCTTTTTCACGGATTACCCCGGTGTCAGGATCTTCTGCGTCGGTGCTTCTGGATGTGCGGGAGCCGGTCCCGGCTACTTGATCAGGTAGATCGTGGCGAAAAGGCCGATCCAGACCACATCGACGAAGTGCCAGTAGTAGGACACGACGATGGCCGCGGTCGCCTGCTCGTGGGTGAACCTCTTGGCCATGTAGGTGCGCCCGAGGACCAGCAGGAAGGCGATGAGACCGCCCGTCACGTGCAGGCCGTGGAAGCCGGTGGTCAGGTAGAACACCGAGCCGTACGGGTCGGAGGAGAGCGAGATGCCCTCGTCCTTCACCAGGCTCGTGTACTCGTAGATCTGACCGCCGATGAAGATCGCACCCATGATGAAGGTGAGGATGAACCACCCGCGGAGCTTCTTCACGTCCCCGCGCTCGGCCGCGAACACGCCGAGCTGGCAGGTGAGCGAGGAGAGCACCAGGATCGTGGTGTTCGTCGCGGAGAAGGGCACATTGAGCGCGTCGGCCATGTGCTTCCAGTGCGCCGGACCCGTCACCGATCGCAGGGTGAAGTACATCGCGAAGAGGGCCGCGAAGAACATCAGCTCGGAACTCAGCCAGATGATGGTTCCGACGCTGGTGAGGTTCGGCCGGTTGACCGACGGGTGCGCGTGCCCGGTTTCTACTGTCGTTGCTGTCGCCACGACCGACATTATGTCGGTCGCTTATCCCGCCCTCACTCCGGGGGGTGCCGTTCGGAGTGTTGCCCCCCGCCGAACCGGTGTTGACGTGGTGTTCATGGGGACTTCCACGGGAGTAAGCTCCGCCCCGAACGGCCCTGTCCGTCCGTCCGTACGACGCTGACGTCCCGGAGGAACAATGCAGCCGACCGCCACGGTGCTGGTCTACAGCGACGACTCCAACACCCGCGAGCAAGTACGGCTGGCCTCCGGCCGCAAGCCGGCTCCCGACGTCCCCTTTGTCGAGTTCGTGGAGTGTGCGACGCCCGAGGCGGTGCTGCGCGAGCTGGACCGCGGCGGCATCGACGTGTGTGTGCTGGACGGTGAGGCCGTGCCGATGGGGGGCATGGGGGTGTGCCGGCAGATCAAGGACGAGGTCTTCAACTGCCCGCCGGTGCTGCTGCTGATGGGGCGGCCGCAGGACGCGTGGCTGGCCACCTGGAGCCGGGCCGACGCCGCGGTGACCCTGCCGGTGGATCCGGTGGAGTTCGCCTCGGCCCTTGCTTCCCTGCTCCGCCAGAAGCGGTTGGTGGGCGCCTAGGAGCTTGGGGCGCGGGGTGCCTGCGCCGCTGCCGGTTCGTCGTGGCCCGTCGCGCCCACGCGGCGGCAGCCGCACATCGGGCACGGCCCCGCGCCCCTGCCGTACGCTCCTCACACTGCCGTCGGCCGCAGGCGTACCGTGTCCGCCGGGGTCGGGCCGTCGGGCTGGTCGGTGTTCAGGGCCGAGCCCGTGCGCCATTTCTTCCAGTCGACGTTCCAGTCGCCGAAGCCGTTGCCGAAGGGTTCCATCGGGTCGCCGTTGGAGTTGACGACCCTGACGATGTCGCCCTCGTGGATGTGGTCGAAGAACCACTCGGCGTTGCCGGTGCTCATGCCCGTGCAGCCATGGCTGACGTTGGCGTAGCCCTGCGAGCCCACGGACCAGGGTGCGGCGTGGACGTACTCGCCGGACCAGGTGACCCGGGTGGCGTAGTAGACCGGCAGGTCGTACGAGTCGGAACTGCCCTCGGCGATCCCGACGGTGACGCCGCGCATCCGTACGAAGTACTGCTTCTCCAGGACGACCTTGACTCCGTTGCGGGTCTCGTAGCCGGGCTTGCCGGTGGTGACGGGCACCTGGTTGATCACCTTGCCGTTCTCGTAGAACGTCAGCTGGTGTGCCGAGGCGTCCGTGACGGCCTCGATCTTCTCCCCCGTGGTGATCCTCAGCGGCTTCGACTTGCCGCCCCACAGCCGGTCGCTGATCCGTACGCCGTCCAGGTTGCTGTGCACCTCGATGCTGGCGTGTACGGGCCAGTACTCCTTGGGACGGTAGTGGAGTTCCTTGTTGCTCACCCAGTACCAGGAGCCCGGCACGGCCGGCGTGGAGTCCACCCTGAGGGCGCGTTCCACCACGGCCCGCTGTGCCTTGTCCCTGACCTCCTGGTCGAGTTGGGCGGTGATGGGCTGTCCCACGCCGTACTGGCCCGCGTCCGGCCCGAAGGTGACGTTCAGACGCTTCTTGCCGCTGGGCTTGCTGGTGTCGAACGTGTAGACCTTGCGGCCCGGCGCGCCGTCGTCGTCCTCGGTGCTCACCGTGACCGTGTAGTGGGCGTTGGCGGCCAGCGGGGAGGTGCTGTGCCAGCGGCTGCCGTCGGCGGTGAGTTCGCCCGTCACATAGCGCCCTGTGGAGTCCTGGGCCGTGACGTCGGTGATGCGCCCCTCGTCGTCCACGGTGACCTCTAGGGGCTTGTCCGGGTCGGCCCGCTTGCCCGCGTCGGCGGGGCCGTTGAAGGAGATCAGGTCCGCTGCGTCGTACGGCTGGGCCGACAGGGGGTTGCCGTCCGAACCGCAGGCAATGAAGCCCGCGCCGAGGACGGTCACCAGCAGGGCGCAGCTGACGACGGTGCGGGTCCGCGGAGTGTGGTTCATATGATCACGCTATGAGACGCCGACCCCACTGGCGCGGCAGGTAATCCGTACGAGTCATCGACACTACGGCAGACGCCGGAAGCCCGGACGCTCCTGATGGAGTGTCCGGGCTTCCGGCGTGCGCTCTTGTGTGCTACTGGGTGCGGTTCTCACCGTGGTAGTACTCGAACACCCAGCCGAACAGACCGATCACGATGAACGGGGCCGAGAAGTAGATCAGCCACCAGCCGACCGCGATGCTGAGGAAGGCGATCGCACCGCCGAAGCCCAGCATGAGCGGCTGCCAGCTGTGCGGGCTGAAGAAGCCCAGCTCGCCCGCGTCGTCCGCGACATCGGCCTCCTTGTCGTCCTGGGCGCCCGCGTCGACCCGCCGGGCGGTGAAGCCCAGGTAGAAGCCGATCATGACGCTCAGGCCGAAGGCCAGGAAGAGCGCGGTGGTACCGGCCGGCTCCTTCGACCACACGCCATACACGATGGCCATGATCAGGATGAAGACGCTCAGCCAGATGAACATCCGACCCTGGATCTTCACTTGCCGGCCTCCTTGCTGCCCTCGACGGCGCCGGCGCCGTGACCGGCGTACTCCAGCTGCTCAAGCGCGGCGATCTCAGGGTGGTGCAGGTCGAACGCCGGGGACTCGCTGCGGATCCGCGGCAGGGTGACGAAGTTGTGCCGCGGCGGCGGGCAGGACGTCGCCCACTCCAGCGAGCGGCTGTAGCCCCACGGGTCGTCCACGCCGACCGGCTTGCCGTACTTGGCCGTCTTCCAGACGTTGTAGAGGAACGGCAGGATCGACAGGCCGAGCAGGAACGAGCTGATCGTCGAGATCGTGTTCAGGGCGGTGAAGCCGTCGGCCGCCAGGTAGTCGGCGTAACGACGCGGCATGCCCTCGGCGCCCAGCCAGTGCTGGACCAGGAAGGTGCCGTGGAAGCCGACGAACAGCGTCCAGAAGGTGATCTTGCCGAGCCGCTCGTCCAGCATCTTGCCGGTCATCTTCGGCCACCAGAAGTGGAAACCGGAGAACATCGCGAACACGACCGTGCCGAAGACCACGTAGTGGAAGTGCGCCACCACGAAGTACGAGTCGGAGACGTGGAAGTCCATCGGCGGCGAGGCCAGGATGACACCGGTCAGACCACCGAACGTGAAGGTGATCAGGAAGCCGATCGCCCAGAGCATCGGCGTCTCGAAGGACAGCGAGCCGTTCCACATGGTGGCGATCCAGTTGAAGATCTTCACACCGGTCGGCACGGCGATCAGGAAGGTCATGAACGAGAAGAACGGCAGCAGCACACCACCGGTGACGTACATGTGGTGGGCCCACACGGTCACGGACAGACCGGCGATCGCGATGGTCGCCGCGATCAGGTTCATGTAGCCGAAGATCGGCCGGCGGCTGAAGACCGGGATGACCTCACTGATGATGCCGAAGAACGGCAGCGCGATGATGTACAC